>JARYMK010000148.1 GCA_029907165.1 Anaerolineae bacterium | reverse complement strand
CCACGGCATCCACCCGATCGTCAATGCCGACGAGAACCCTTCCGCGGGTAGGGAGCATTCGCTCCCGCCGCACCAGTGCCGCCGGCACAACGCGCGTAAGGGTACAGTAGTGCTTCATGAACCGTCGCTCTCCATCTCGTTCGGCGTCGTCAATATCCGATGTCCCATCGCCACTTCTGCAGCACGCGGCGTCGCTCGTCCTGGCCATCGGGCAGCGTCAGTGGCCTGCCGCGCGCATCTATCACGATTCCCAGCGGCCCGCCGTCCACCTCGGCCACCGCGCCGCGCCCCCTGCGTCCCCAGCCAATGTCAAACTGCCGCGAGGGGCGCAATTCCAGGGTAGCCTTCCGCCCCGCCTCCAGCGGGATCACCTCAATGGAGCCATAGGGCACATCCAGGCTCAACACTTGCTTGTCGGGGTAGGTGAGCCGCGCGCGGAGCACCGTGTCGCCTTCTCGCGCGGTTCCCACCGGACAGATGAGCGTGCCCAGGGTCAGCAGCGCGTCGTGTTCTAGCACCTGGGCCGCTGCCATGGGCTGAATGGCACCGACGGCGCCCAGCACCTTTGTAAGCCCAAAGGTGTCCGCCACCAGGGTGCAGACGCCGATGGGTTGCAACGCGTCCAGGAGCACCAGGGCGCTCTGGGCGAAGTTCGCCTGGCGCGGCAGGAACCCGCCCGACAAGATGATCACGTCCCAGAACGGCGCGAGGTACGGATAGGGGCGATGGGTGTCGGTCTCCCAAGCCGGCATGGCCCGTGCCGTTGTCAGGCGCAGCGCCTCGCGGGCCAGCGCCTGCTCCACCTCCACCCCCAGCGCCGCCATGGCCGACGAGCGGGGGTAGATGGCCTTGGTCAGCGAGATGCTCTTGATCTCGTTTTCCGAGGCGTCTTCACCGATCACCCATTGCGACACACCGGACGCCGAGGCATCGGACAGAACGCGAGCCGCCCCCAGCCCCACGCCCCAGCCGCTGCCAACGGTCAGGACGAACTCCCCGTTCAACACCGAGGCCAGCACGGTCTGGCTAGAGCCCACGTCCACGCCCAGCACGTTCAGACCGTAGTGCTCAGCCACGAACTGAATCACGTGCCCGAAAGATCGCGGCCCAGGTGCTACTGACACGGGACTCCATGCGCTCAAGCGGCCAAACCCGGGCAGTCGCGCCATCTTCCTGTCGGCATACAGCGTCTCCAGTTCCTCCACGAGCGGGCCGACGTGTTCCACGTCCAAGCGGGGGCGGATGTTGTCCACCGGGTGGAAGTTGATCACGCCGGCCACCTTCTCCGCGAGGAGCGCCCGTGTGTTCACGTTGCCGGCGTACACCAACTCCGGGCGGCGCTCGCGCTCCAGCAACTTGCCCGCGAGGGCTACGGCGTCGGCTAGCGCTCCGATGGCCCGGATCGCCCCGCCCTCGGTGCCCCCAACCATCACGACCACATCGGGCGCAATTTGGCGAATCAGGTCTATCTGCTTGGCGGGGTCCGAGTCGCCGCCCAGAGCGATGATGCCCTCCAACAGCGTGGGGACCCACGTCAGGGCCTTCCGCGCGCTGGCGACGCTCATCTCGGGCACCAAGCCCGCCAGCACAACACGAAGGGGCGGTCCGGCGCTCACCGTCGCCACGAACGCGTCCACGCCCGAACCATCGGACCGCTCAGGTCGGATGAGTTTCAGTTCGTCATCCAGAAACCGCTTTCCGGTGATACTCTCCAACTGGCGGATGGCCTGAATCACGCCGATCACGATGTCGTTGCTCGGCGCGGCAACAGTGGTTGGGGCTTCCCCGCCAGCAATAAACCGATACTGGTCGTCCACCATGTCCAGCAGAAACACCCGCGTGGTGGACGCTCCGCAGTCCGCTGCCAGAATGGACTCTATCGCGTAACTATCTGCCATGTCTCAACCCCGGGCTGGCGCTACCGCAGCGTCTTGGGAATCTCGGTGATCAGGAACTGCAACCGGCCGATGAGCAAAGATAACCGGGACATGACCGTGCTGGCGAATATCGCCCCGAAGGTTACCATGATGAACCATTTGCCCAGGCCCCGCCAGGCTTTCAGAAACCCGCCGCGCAATCGGCCCCAGGTGGTGTCGCCCTGGCCGGTGAAATAGAAGTAGGCCAGCGCGCTCACCGTCCCGATGACAAGCATGAGGTTGCCGACCGCCACGCCCCAACCCCCATCGGCCGGGTTCACCGACAGCATCGTGCCCTCCACTTGCGGGAGAATGGAACCGAATAGCGCGCCGCCGATGGCCAGCGCAATGCCGACGCCCAGCAGGAACGCCAGGGGCGCCATGCCTGCGCCTCGCCACGAATGATTCAGCCGCGCCAACAGGAGCAGCGCCAGGAGCAATGGCACAACGAGCGTCCAGTTTTCCAGCGGGGCCTGGAGCAGCGGCAGAATCAGCCGCGGCCGCAGCAGGCTGTAGTAGGCCACCAGGACGGCATAGCCCACCGCAGTGCCCACGAACAGATGCTCCGCCAACCGGTACAGCGGATTGTCGCCGAGCAGATAACTGAGCACCATGACCGTCAGCAGCGCGGAAACCCAGATGCCGATGAGATTGCTCAGATCGCTCATGACCGTCCCCCAAACAGGCGCTTGCCCCAGTAGGCGAGATTGCCGAGCACGATCAACACGACGATGGCCAGATGGCCCAGCGACTGGGCCTCAACGGCCGCCTTGCCCTGCGCATCCAGCGAAGCGTCCGGCGAAATCGCCTGCCGGTAGGCCAGCCCGCCAACCCATCCGCTCACCAGGCCGGTCAGTTGCCCCGAACTGTAGTAGGGCCGCACCGAAGGCTCAATGGCCCCGCTGACAATGGCGCAGATGGGTGTGTTCAACTGGCTCCCCACCTGCTCCACCCACCACCGCACGGTGTCCTGCGAGGATGCGGCAGTGATGATTAGCGCCATGTCCCCCAGAGACCGCACGCCAAGGGCAGCCTCGTCAACGCTTCTACCCTGGTAGTCCACCAGGAACGCGCCCGAGAAACTCGTCGCCAGGCGCTGCAGGCCCATCTCCTGGCCCGGCAGGTATCCCAACAGCGTGGCGGTGTCGGCCAGGCCCATGCGTGCGGCCAGCCCTGGGCCCGTCGGCGTAGTGCTCATGACGAGCAGGGTCGCGCCTTTGGCCTTGAGATCGTTGATCACCTCGCGCACCGGCCAGTCCAACTCGGTGGAAACGCTGGGGTCGTAGTCAAACGAGATCAGGACCTTTGCTCCGGGCGGAAGGCTCTGGACTTGCGCGGCAAAATCGCCCGCCGACCGAGCCGAGGGCACCAGCGCGCCGCCCGGCACCAGTCCCGGCGCCACGAGTGGAATCAGCACCGCCGCCAGCAACAGAAGGAAAGCGAGCCACGGAAGCCCTCGTTCGCGGCGCGGCACCGGAACCGTGCGCGGCCTCACCGACGACGCGGTGGATCGCGCCAGCACCTGGGTCAGCGTCTCGGCGTGGGCAGGGGTAACCGTCGCCGCGGCAGACACCGCCCGCACGAATTGGTCAGGGCCTGGGTCAATGTTCGGCACGAGGCGGAGCGCCCCGCGCACGCCTTCCAGCATGCCCTCGGTCTCCACCGGTTCCTCTGCAGGTGCTTCCTCTCCTTCCTCCCGCTTCCGGCCTGGCCTCAACACCTCAAGCCACGACGGGATGGCCGCGCGCTCAAGGCCGACTTCCTCAGGCGTCGGCTTGCCAGGCGTCGGCAGGACAGGCCCCAGTTCCTCGGGCAACACCGCAGCCCCCGATGCCAGCGTCTCCAGCCAGGCGGGGACATCAGGCCCTAACGCGACAGGCGGCGCCTCCTTGCCCCCCTCGGCCATCTCCTCCTCGCTCAACTCCAGGATGACCGGGCCTTCCTCCTGGAGCCACGCCGCCAGGGGTTCCACCTCCGCAGCGGGCTGCTCGCCCTCCGACAGCGCAGGGATGCCCGCAGTGGGCGCTTCGGCCTCCGGCTGCTCGGCCAATGCCGGCGTGGCGACGGGCGGCGCGACTTCTTCGGCCTCTGGCTCTGCCGGGGATTCTTGTTCGGGCACCTCCGCCGCGAATTCCTCCACCGCGGGGGCCTCCTCCTCTGGGGCGGGCTGTGCACGCAACTCCCGCAACCAGTCGGGCAGTTCCTCCTCCGGCAGTTCTGCCCCTTCGTCCGGCACCGCGGCGGCGAACTCCTCCACCGCGGGGGCCACCTGCTCCTCGCCCGCCTCCTCTGGGGCAGGCTGCGCGCGCAACTCCCGCAGCCAGTCGGGCAGTTCCTCCTCCGGCAGTTCTGTCCCTTCGCCCGGCACCTCCGCCGCGAATTCCTCCGTCGCGGGCGGCTCCTCGGCCGGCTCAGATGCCTCGCCCAGGCTAGCCCGCAGGCGCGCCAGCCAGTCGGGGATTTCCTCCTCGCCCTCCGGGGCCGATGGCTCCTGCGGGACAGCCGCCTCCGAATCGGGGACTCCCTCTTCGTCCCCTGCAGGCTTTGTTGGGAGCGAAAGCCCCTTCAGGGTGGGCTTTTCCTTCTCTTCCACGCCCGGGGTTACCAGTGGAGCCAGTTTGGCCCCACACGCGTCGCAGAAGATATTTTCAATGGGGTTTTCTGCGCCACAGAACGGGCACGTCGCCTTTGAGCCGCCACCCAGCCTCTGACCGCACTGGTTGCAGAAACTGCTCCCGTCTCGGTTCGCGGTTCCGCAGTTTGGACAGTAGATCATGCGCTTTCCCCCAAGCACGCACTACTTCACATGTGGCCGGTCTATCCCAAGCAGTACCCGCAGACCGGTCAGAATGGTTCCCAGAGCCACGCCCAGGATGATGCCGCGCGCGCCGCCCGTGCTGGGATAGGCCAGAATCCAATCCTTCGCCGCCGCGATGCGGTCCCAGATGGCCTGTCCCAGCGGCACTTGCCCCAGCAGAACGATGATGCCGGCGACCAGCATGATGAAGGAATCCACGCTCCGAACCCGAAAGGCGCGGTAGGCCGCCGACGCAATGAAGAAGGCCGTCAGGGCGAAGATGGTCGCCTGCAACGGCACGTGCACGTACAGGAATACCCACGACACCGCAGGCGATGCCACCCCGCGCGGGTCCAAGAACCCCAGCAGCACTACCGTGCCCAGGGCCGCCAGCAGGAACAGGCTGTATGCCCACCCCGGACGCCTGCCGCGGATCTTGCGCAGGTGCGTCGCAACCACGTTCACCGCGCCCAGCAGCAGCGCCACCGCCGCCAGGATCATCGCCCAGTCCAGCAAGGTCTGCTGCACGCGGCGCAGGAACTCGTTGCGCACGAAGAAGTTCGCCAGGACGAGAAGCCCCGTGCCAATGGTGATGGCAATCGCCAGACTCCGGCCAAACTTGACCTTCACCTTGTCCTCCACATCTACAGCGAGCGCAACAACACGCCAAGAACGATGATCAGAATCAGGAACACGCGCAGCCAGTCCTGGACGCGCAGACTTGCGATGTGAACGGGCCTCGGGCGCAGGTAGGCACCGACCGCAAACATCTCCTCACCGAGGAGCATGTCGTCCGCCGTCGCGTGAACGAAGGGCAGCACCTGGGGGTCTGCTGCGCCCACGATCTGCGGCACGCGGGACTTGACGCCCGTCTCGCCCATGAGCAGGTACTCGGGGCCGAAGCGGCCCACCATGATGTTGGCCGCGACCCGCTCGCCCAGCAGGATGTCCATCACGCCCGCCGCGTAGGCTGTGGCGTCGGGGGCGATCATGCGCGCTTCGGGCTCCTGCACCTGATACTGGTACGGGTGGGTTTCCCACACCCTGCGCGACGTATCCTGCGCCAGGGGTAGGAGCGTGGGGTCCGAGACGGTAACCGTCAGCGGCGCGCCGCACGCCGTGGCCTCAGTGGCCACGTGCTCCATCAGCGCAAGCCCGGCCAGGCTCTCCGCCGTGCTGGGGTCCACGATGCCGCCGACGCCTAGCGACATGTGCACAGGCTGGCCCGTTTCCGCGCTCTGGCCGATGAGAGTTCCCAGGCGCTCAAAAGCGCGGATGGGCCGAATGGAGATGCGCTTGCCCGCGCGCAACTGCGAGGCGAACAGCGCCAGCAAGGGCAACACGAGGAGAAGCAGGATGAACATCAGCGCCTGCGTCGCCGTGATGCCGGAGTTGCCAAGCAGTTCCAGGATGCCGTCCATGCGCGTATCTCCTGCCCTCTACAGCGTGTCCGCTTCTATTCGGCGGACGATCTGCTCCACGATGTCGCGATCTTCCAGCGCCTGGGCCCAGTCCTCTGCGAAACGCCCCTGGCCGACCATGCGGAATAGGGGTTCCAGGAACACCAGCGCCTGGCTTCCCAAAAAGGACAGTGGGCTGTGGGACTCCAGCAGAAGCACGGCAGGAGCCTCCAGCCCCCAAGCCCTTACCTTCGCTACGAGGCGTTCTATCAGGGCTTCGCGCTCATCGGTCGCCAAGGCACACCCCCAAACCCCATCGGCCTCCCGCCGCGGGATTTACATATAGTATACCACAACTCTCTCACTTTTTCTAGTCCAGTTCCGCGCCAATCGTCTCGGGACGCACAGCCACCAGCAGCACGTTGAGGGGCGTGCGGCGCAGGGAGCGAATCTCCAGCCCTGCCTGCGCGACCCAGTCGGACAGGTGGCGTTCCACCCGTAGCCACGCCTGATACGTGGCCCACTCCTCCGCCAGACTCACCCGCCGGTGGCGCGTTTCGGCCCACAGGGAGCCCAGCGGCGAGAACGTAAACGCGTCCAGCGCGCGCCGCACCCACGACCCCGCCGGCTCCACCAGCGCGAGCATCCCCCCAGGGCGCAGCACGCGCGCGATCTCCGCCAGCGCTGCCTGTGGGTCCAGATGGTGCAGCACGCCATCCACTAACACCGCGTCAAATGCGCCGTCGGCGAAGGGCATGCGTGTTCCGTCGGCGGCCACGGCGCGCTGCGGTTTCCCTGCGCGTAGCAGGCGCAGCGAGTAGTCCATGCTGACCACGCGGCGGCACCCCAGCCGCGCTAGCAGCCGCGTATTGATGCCGTCGCCGCACCCGTAGTCCAGAATCCGGGCCTCGGGCGGAAATCCGAAAGCGCGCAGGCGGCGGAGTCGGCGGCCTTCGCCGCGCCGAACATGGAGATAGGCCGCGTCCCATTCGGCCTGCCCTCGCTCGGACTCCAACCCGAACGCCCGGATGTACTCCTGCGCCAGGCGATCCCACCGGTAGCGCGACCGGGTGAACGCCCGCGCCCGCGCCGCCAGGTCTGCCCGCGCCGCGCCGTCGGCCAGCAGATCGTGGATGGCCGAGACCCACGCCTCCGCGTCCAGCGGCGGGACCAGGA
>JARYMK010000147.1 GCA_029907165.1 Anaerolineae bacterium | reverse complement strand
GCCGGCGCGCTCCTGCTCAAGCCGCTGGACGCGAAGGTTACCTACCACGACCCGTGCGACCTGGGGCGTACCAGCGGCATCTACGAGGCCCCGCGGCGGGTCATCCGCGCCATCCCTGGCATCGCCCTGGTAGAGATGGAAGACCACCACGAGCGCTCGCTGTGCTGCGGCGGGGGTGGCGACGCGGAGATGGCCAACGCCGAACTGACCGCGGCGGTCGCCAAGCGCCGTCTGGCCCAGGCTCAGGCGACGGGCGCGGAATATCTGGTGTCGGCCTGCCAGCAATGCAAGCGCACGCTGGCCACAGCGGCGCGGCGCGAGAAGGTGCGAATCCGCACCCTGGACATCACCGAACTGGTCTGGCAGGCCATGCAGTAATCCCACGGAAGGAGGGAATTGTCGTGAAAATCGGCAAGTACGAGTTTCCCGAAGACCGCTACTACGACAGGGATCACAACTGGGCGTTGGTGCAGGCCGACGGCCTCGTGGTGCAGGGTCTGTCAGACTTCGCGCAGGACATCGCGGGCGAGATTCTGTACACCGAGCCGCCGCGACAAGGCCGCGACCTGGAACAGGGCAAGCCCTTCATGTCCATGGAGTCGGGCAAGTGGGTGGGCCGCATCAAGGCCGTCGTCAGCGGCAAGGTGGAGGCGTCCAACGCCCAACTGGAGGAGGACAGCGCGCTCATCAACAAAGACCCCTACGGCAAGGGGTGGCTCGTGAAGATTCGCCCGTCCAACCTGGAGGCTGAACTGGCGAACCTGATGAATCCGACCTCGCCCGAATTCACCGAATTCATGAAGGCCGAGATGGCCAAGTACGGGAAGTAGTGTCGCCGCGCCGGGGCCCGAAGGGTGCGAACGTTCGCCGGCCCGCGAGCAGTCCGCGCGGAACCATTTGTTGACGTTCGGCGTCAAATGGGTATAATGCGAACTGCCCCGTGATGTTGCGAAGCGCGACCGGGGTTTTCTATCTTGCCGTTGGGACGCTGAATGAGCAGACAACTATCGTTCCCCCCTGCGAGGGGGATACAGCACAAGACTCGTCTAGTGCTATACATCGCCCTGGCCTTGTTCGTGCTAGGCGGGCTGCTTTCGGGCTACGTGTTCTACGGGACGGTGCGAGCCCTCGTGGCCGAAGCCGACATCCCCTTGCTGCCCAACCTCAACTTCTTCGCGCCTGCGCCGCCAACCCAGGCAGGCTCTGACCTGCCGCAGGTACCGGTGTGGCAGCGCACCGAGCGCGTGAACCTGCTCCTGCTGGGTGCCGACAAGCGGCCCGATGAGACCATCTATCGCACCGACACGCTCATCGTCGTTACCCTTGACCCTGCGACCAAGACCGCCGGCATGTTGTCTATCCCGCGTGACCTGTGGGTATCCATCCCCGGCTACGGCGAAAGCCGCATCAACCAGGCGTTCGTGCTGGGCGAGGTGAAGAAGTACCCGGGCGGCGGGCCGGCCCTGGCCATGCGCACCGTGCAAGAGTTTCTGGGCGTGCCCATCCACGGGTACATCCTCGTGGACTTTGACGGGTTCCGCAAACTTATTGACCAAATCGGCGGCATTGACGTGCAGGTGGACAAGCCCATAGACGACACCCAGTACCCCACCGACGACTACGGATACCAGGAAGTCCACATTCCGGCGGGCCTCGTGCACATGGACGGCGACCTTGCACTGAAATACGCCCGCGTGCGCCATGGCAGCAGCGACATTGACCGCGGGCGGCGGCAGCAACAGGTACTCATGGCGGCGCGCGACAAGGCCCTGCGCCTGAACCTGCTGCCCAAGTTGCCCAGCCTCATGGCGACAGTGATGAGCGCCGTCCAGACCGACCTGCAGCCCGGCGAAATCCTGGCTCTGGCGAAACTTGCCAATCAGGTGGACGCCGCGAACATCCGCGCCGCCGTCGTAGACTACACCATGGTCGTGGAGACCAAGACCCCCAGCGGCGGCGACGTGCTGCTCCCCAACCGCGAGAAGATCCGCGCGCTGGTGGACGAGATGTTCTCGTCGGGCAACAACAACCACAAGCGCGTCCCCGGCGAGTCGGCCAAGATTGAGGTCCTGAACGGGGCGGGCGTGCCCGGCCTCGCAGCGCAGATGGCGGCCCTTCTGAAGGAGCAGGGGTTTGAGGTCGTGGCGATTGAGAACGCCGACCGCAGCGATTATGCCGAGACCCTCATTACAGACTACGCCGACAACGCGCAGACCGTGGCCCTGCTGGCCCAGTTGCTCAATGTCGCCGAGCGGAACATCCGCAAGGAGCCGACCGGCCAGACCGGTGCGGGGAACCTGCGCATCATCGTCGGGCGCGATTTCGTCGTGCCCACGCCGTAGCGCGACGCGCGCCCTGGGTACGTCGCGTCGCTTTCAGCCTCTACCGCCCCCTCACCACCAGGGGTATCCGAAACCGGAACACCGACCCGACGAAAGCCCCGCCCGATTTCATCGTGAAGGGGATGAGGGAAACCTGAGGGTCAACGAGAAGGGTCCCCGACTGCGACAAGGTAATGGCCGAATGCCCTCGGTTCAGACCGCGGAAGCAAATCGTCGCCAACGTCCCGTTGCCGCTGTGCCCCGTCTCGGGTGGGAACAACGTAACCGCAAAGCGAACCAGCCCCCTGGCGTTGTCCGCCGAGTTGATGACATACCAGTTGCCTGGGGTGGCCGGCCGCAGGAACGGTCCGACGGTGATTTGGATGCCCGCACTTGCGGGATCGGCGTCCACCACAGCCAGGCGGCTGGGGTCAAAGATGATGTCCGTTGAGAAGCCAAACAGGTTCTGCACATCCTGAACCCGCAAATCCACACACGCAGTTTCCCCAACGGGCACGACGGCCAGCGCGGGCGAAAGATGCACCAGCGGCATCTGAGTTGCAGGCGTCAGCGGGGCCGCGCCCGACTGCGGCACCACGAGCAGGAGCAGAAACAGGAGAGCGGCAACGAGTCGCGGCGCAAGCAACGTCCGGAACATAGATTCCCCCTTCCGACGGTGATGTCTTCGCGTAACGGTGGGGTGCAAGGCCCATGCCAGCCTTGCTCAATCCACCGTTACCAGGCTCCGAATCCTGTTCAGGGTGGACGGTCCGATGCCTGACACTAGCAACAACGCATCTACCGTGCGGAAAGGTCCGTGTTCCTGGCGATACTGCACGATTCGGGCCGCCAGGGCGGGGCCGATGCCGGGCAATTGCTCCAGTTCGGCAGCGGTGGCGGTATTGAGGTTCAGTGGCCCAGAGGGGGTGGGGATAGCCGTGGCCTGGCTCTTTTGCGAGACTTTCTCGCCCACGCGGGGGATGTGCACCTGCTGGCCGTTGGAGACGAGCGCGGCCAGGTTTACCAGGGACAAGTCGGCATCCTGTGCGGGGCCGCCGGCAGCGAGCAGGGCGTCCTGGGCGATGCTCCCCGGCGGCAGGGTGTACACACCCGGCGCGACAACCGCGCCGCTGACGTACACGCGCACGGGCGCAGGCGTGGGACTGGGCGCATGTGTGGGCGAAGGCTCCGGCGTGAGAATCTGCACGCCACCCGGGGCGGGCCATCGCGCCGCGAAAAACGCGATTCCTGCCACGAGGGCGTAGGACAGGAGAAGGAGAACCCAATTGCCGCGTTTGCCCAGACGAGTGATCATGCGCGGTATCCCGAATCCGCTAGCGGAATCTCACGTCAACCTTCCAGAGGCTCCACATGGATGACTACCTGCCCTACGTTGGGGACAGCCTCCCTCACCGCTGCCTCCAGCCGTTCCGATAGTTCGTGGGCCGCCTTGACGGACGCGGTGCCTGCCATCTGGCAGTGCAAGGAGATGGACACCATCCCCGACTCGTCGCGCACAATCAGGCGGTGCCAGTGGCCGTCGCCGCAGTGCTCGTCGGCCAGCCGCCGCACCTCTGCCTCCACGTGCGCGACCTGCTCCGGCGACAGGGGAGCCACAACCCGTTCGCGTGCAGCAGGCTCTATGTGCGTAATCACGTCCACAAGCCCTGGGAACTCCTCCCTCAGCGCCGCCTCCACCTCCGACACGAGGGCGTGGGCCCGCTCCAGGTCCAGGTCTTCGGGCACTTCTAGGTGGAACTCCAGGTACACCTGCCCGCGAATGTGGTGCACATGGATGGAGTGGGCGGTGAGGCCATGCGCCGCCGCCACCGCTCGCACCTTCTGGTCGTCGGTCTCGCCGCGATGCGTCGCGGGGCCCACGTGCACCACCACGTCCGACTGGGGCAGCACCTGGCGCAGGCGGCGCTCCACTGCCGTGGCGACATCATGCGCCTGGCTGAGCGACATCTCGCGCCCCACGGCGATGTCCACGTCGGCAAACGTGTACGGCCCGCCCTGGCGCAGCCGCACCTGATTTACGGTGAGGACACCGGGGACCGAAGCCACCGCATCCCGGACCGTGTCGCGGAGGCCCACCGGAGCCGTATCCAGTAGGGCGGCGATGGTCCGCTGGCCCAGGCGCACGCTGACCCAGATGACGATGCACGCCACCCCCAGCGCGGCCACGGCGTCCGACTTGGCCAGCCACGCGGGCCAGCCCAGCCGCTGCTGTGCCCACGTCAGCGCCAGCCCCACGATAACAACCGACGAACTCCAGATGTCCGTCTGGAAATGAAGGCCGTCGGCTTCCAGCGCCTGGCTGTTGTACTTCCTGGCCGCGTGCAACAGGACGCGGGAGCGGGAGAAGTCTATGATGATGGAGACCCCCATGACCAGGAAGGCCCAAATGTTGGCGTCCACATGCACGTCGGCGAAGAAGATGCGGCGGATCGCCTCGTAGATGATCCACGCGCAGGTGAGCAGCAGGAGCAGGGTTTCGGCGAGGGCCGAGAGGTTCTCCACCTTGCCGTGCCCGTAGTTGTGCGCGGCGTCGGCCGGGCGGTCGGACACCCTCACCGCGAACCAGGTGAGCATCGCCGCCACCAGGTCCAGGCCCGAATGGGCCGCCTCGGACAAGATGCCCAGACTGCCGGTCATCAGGCCGACGACGATTTTGAAGGTTGTCAGGCCGGCAGCGGCCACGACCGAACTGGTCGCGGCCGCGTTCTTCTCACGGTTCGACTCCAAGGATGCACCTCTGTGTATAAGGACAGCACGCGGTCGCCGACTGTGCGCCGCCCCCGGAGTATTACTCCGTCTTCTGCCCGGCCGACTGGATGAACGCCTTCACGAAGTCCAGCGGCACCGGGAAGATGATGGTGGAGTTTTTCTCAACGGCGATCTCGGTCAGCGTTTGCAGGTAGCGCAACTGAATCGCGGCAGGCTCCTCCGAGATGACGCTGGCCGCCTGGCGCAGCGTCTGCGACGCCTGGAACTCGCCCTCGGCGTGGATGATCTTGGCCCGCTTCTCGCGTTCGGCCTCGGCCTGGCGCGCCATCGCCCGCTTCATCGTGTCGGGCAACTCCACGTCCTTGACCTCCACGATGCTGACCTTGATGCCCCACGGCTCGGTCTGCTCGTCAATGATGCGCTGGAGTTTTTGGTTGATCTCCTCGCGGTGGGCCAGGAGTTCGTCCAGTTCCGACTGGCCGAGCACACTCCGCAGCGTCGTCTGGGCGATCTGCCACGTGGCGCGGCGGTAGTCCTCCACCTGCACGATGGCCGCCTCGGGGTTGATGACCCGGAAGTAGGCCACGGCGTTGACCTTGACGGTAACGTTGTCTTTGGTAATGGCTTCCTGCGCCGGGATGTCCAAGGTTACCACCCGCAGATCCACCTTGACCATGCGGTCCACAAACGGGATGATGAGGAACAGCCCAGGCCCCTTGGCTCCCACCAGACGCCCGAGGCGGAAGACGACGCCCCGCTCGTACTCCTGCACGATCTTGATCGCCATGCCGAGCAGGAAGATCAAGACGATAATCAGACCGCCAAAACTCGTAAGCACCTCAAACATGGGATTCCCTCCGTTTCCTCTCTCAACTCTCCGACTGAACTTCGCGAACGATCACGGTAAACCCATCCAGCCTGACGACTTCCACCGTCGCGCCGTAGCCAATTGTCCCCTCCTCGGCCCGCGCCTTCCACAGTTCCCCGGCCAAGAGGACGATCCCTTCAGGCTCCAGCGGTGCGCGCACGACCGCCCGCTTGCCGATGAGCGCCTCTCGGCCCGTGCTCGGCTGGCGTTTCTGCGCCAGCAGCGCCTTGCTCACGGCGAAGGCGAAGAACGCCCCGGTCGCCAGCGCGACGGTGAAGACCAACGCCCTGGAAATCGTGTAGATGGGCGAACTGAATAGAATCAGCGCCCCGAACACGAACGAGGCGATGCCGCCCGCCGTCAGCGCGCCATGCGTCGCCGCCTTGATGTCGGCGATGAACAGGACGAACGCCAGGACGATGAACAGGATGCCCGTCCAGTTGACCGACAGCACGCCCAGCGCGTACAGCCCCAGCACCAGGCAGATGCCCCCGATGATGCCGGCGGCGAACCCGCCCGGGCTGGACAACTCAAACAGCAGCCCGTTCAGCCCCAGCGTCAACAGGATGAACGCGATGTTGGGGTCGGTAATCAGGTGCAGGAACTGCTCGGGGAGCGTCATGGGCAGGTTCTCCACCGGCACGTCGGCCGTGCGGATCACCGCGTCGCGGCCCGCCACGCGCACTGTCATCCCGTCCATCTGGCGCAGCAGGTCGGGGATGGTGGGGGCGATGAAGTCAATCGCGCCCAGTTTGTACACCTCGTCGGCGGTGGCCGCGATGGCCTCGGTTACGGTGCGCTCGGCCCATTCCTGAGCCTGCGGCCCCCGGCGCTGGGTGAAGTTGCGAATCCGCGCCGTGAGGTCGTTGGTGATCTTCGCCTTGCTGGTCTCGTCCAACTCCTGGCCCTGCATACTCACGACGCTGGCCGCTCCGATGGTTGTCCCCGGCGCCATGGCCGCCACGTGGGCTGCCAGGACAACGAAGGTGCCCGCCGACGCCGCCCGCGCTCCCTCCGGCCCCACCCACACCGCGATGGGCACCGAACTGCGGACCATTTCGTCGGTCAGCGACTTCATGACCTCCACCGAGCCGCCCGGGGTGTCCAACTGGATGACGATCAGCGACACGTTGCCGTCCTGAGCGTAACCCAGCCCACGATTGAGGTAACTGAGCACGACGGGCGTGATGGGGCCTTTGACGTTGAGCACGCCGACCTTGCCCGGCGTCTGAGCGCCTGCCGGGGCTGCGAGCAGCAGGAGCAGTCCCAGGATCACCGCAGCCAGACTTGCAGCGATACGCGCCTTACGAGTCGTAACCATCGCACACTCTCCTCAAGGACATTATAGCCCGAAAGCGGTGTTTCGCGCAACTCACTGTACTCGTTCAGTACCTTAGTGACACATCCTCCTTTCCCAGGATTCCATTGTGCACGAGGTACTGGAGTGGCGTC
>JARYMK010000146.1 GCA_029907165.1 Anaerolineae bacterium | reverse complement strand
CCGACTGCACTACCGCGGCGAGGCCGTCCACGCGCGAGCGGCCCTGCTCGGCACTCACTCGGTCCACACAGCCCTGGCTGCGGCGGCGGTGGCGCTGAACGAGGGCCTCTCGTGGCAGGAAATCATGGCGGGACTGATGGATGTCTCGGCCCAATTGCGGCTCATCGCCACACCTGCCATCCGCGGCGCGCTGATCCTGGATGACACGTACAACGCAAGCCCCAAGTCCACCATCGCCGCGCTCAATTTGCTGGCAGAGTTGAAAGGGCGTAGGATTGCGGTTTTGGGCGACATGCTGGAACTCGGCGCGCTGGAGGAAGAGGGGCACCGCAAGGTCGCGCGACGGGCGATTGAGGTCGTCTCGCGCCTCATCACCGTGGGCAAGCGCGGGCGCATCATCGGTGAGGAGGCCCTGGCATGCGGCATGTCGCCGGAGAACGTGGTCATCGTGGACACGAACCAGGATGCCATCCGTATCCTTTCCGACTGGATACGGGAGGGGGACATCATTCTAGTCAAGGGTTCCCGTGGGATGCACATGGAAGACATTGTGAAGGCGCTTCGGGCCTCATGAGGTGATACATTGGCAAGTTCACTGGCGTTGGGGACAATCTCATTCTTGCTGGCGGTTCTCTGGGGCGGCCCGCTCATCAAGTTGCTCAAGAAATACCGCATCGGCAAGCAAATCCGTGTGGACGGCCCATCCAGCCACATGGTCAAGATGGGCACGCCCACCATGGGCGGGTTGATGACCATCATCCCCGTGCTCATCATCACCGCCGCGCTCAACCTGCCCAACCTGCGGGGGCTGGACCTCATCGGCCGGTCCATTCTCCTGCCGATGGGCGTCATGCTGGCCTACGGCATCTTGGGCGCGATTGACGATCTGGCAGGCGTCCGCGGCACAAAGGGCACAGGGCTTTTGGCACGCTACAAGTTCCTGTGGCAGGCGCTCATCGCCATCATCGTGGCCATCGGGCTTCACTTCGGGCTGGGCTTGCGCAGCGTCGCCATCCCAACCATCCCATATAAGATTGACATCGGTCTGTGGTACCTGCCCATCGCCGTCTTCATCATCGCGGGCAGCACCAACGCGGTCAACCTCACCGACGGCTTGGACGGGCTAGCGGGCGGCACGGTGGCCATCGCGTTCACGGCCTACGGGGTCATCGCCTACCTTCAGGGGCAGGTTTATCTCGTCAACTTCTGCTTCACCGTCGTGGGGGCGACGCTGGCGTTCCTGTGGTACAACGCCCACCCGGCTATGTTGTTCATGGGCGACACCGGCTCCCTGGCCCTGGGCGCCACGCTGGGAACTGTCGCCCTGATGACCGGCCAGTGGCTCCTGCTGCCCGTGGTCGGCGTCATCTTCGTGGCCGAGGCGCTGTCGGATATCTTGCAGGTGGCGTACTTCAAACTGACGAAGGGCAAGCGCATCTTCAAGATGGCGCCCATCCATCATCATTTTGAACTCAAGGGCTGGTCGGAGGTGCAGGTAACCCTGCGCTTCTGGTTCATCGCCATGCTGGCCGCCATGCTCGGGGTGGCACTCGCGTTGATTTAGGATATGTACTCAGACGAGACCAATTTCCGGAACCGAACGGCTACCATCATCGGGGCGGCCCGCGAGGGCATCGCCCTGGCGCGGTTCCTGCACGCCCAAGGAGCGCGCGTCATCCTCAGCGACATCCAGCCCGAGCGCGCCCTCGCCGCCCACCTTGAGGCCATCCGCGGCCTGCCCATTGAACTGCGGCTCGGCGGCCATCCGGAGTCCATTCTGGAGACCGACGTGGTCTTCGTTAGCCCTGGCGTCCCGCTGGAGATTCCCATCCTGCGCGAAGCCGTGCGTCGGGGCATCCCCCTCAGCAGCGAGACGCGGCTCTTCGTCCGCCTGTGCCCCGCCCCCATCGTCGGCATCACGGGCAGCAGCGGAAAGACGACAACCACCGCCATGACCGGCGAGATACTGAAACAGGCCGGCTTCCGCACCTTCGTCGGCGGTAACATCGGGCGGCCGCTCATCGGCCACCTGCACGAAATCCGCCCCACCGACAAGGTGGTCATGGAACTGTCCAGTTTTCAGTTGGAGATGCTGGGCGCAAGCCCCCACATCGCCGCCATTCTGAACATCACGCCCAACCACCTGGACCGCCACCCGAACATGGAAGCGTACATCGCCGCCAAGCGCGGGATTGTGGCCTACCAGACGGCGCAGGACATGGCCGTGCTGGGCTACGACAACGCCACGACTCGCGGCCTCGCCGGCGAGTGCCACGGGCGGGTGTTCTTCTTCAGTCGCAGGGAGCGCGTGCCCGCAGGCAGTTTCCTGGACGGCGACGCGCTGACGCTCCGGGTGAACGGCGCACCCGAACGGATTTGCAGCCGCGGAGACCTGCGCCTGCGCGGCGAGCACAATCTGGAGAACGCTCTGGCCGCCTCGCTCCTGGCGCGGCTGGCGGGCGCGCCTGTGGACGCCATCGCCCACGTCTGCGCCACGTTCCGCGGCGTGGAGCACCGCCTGGAGTTCGTCGCCACCATCCGCGGCGCGCACTTCTACGATGACTCCATCGCCACCACGCCCGAACGGGCCGCCGCGGCCCTGCGCTCGTTCACCGAACCCATTATCCTCCTGGCGGGTGGGCGCGACAAACACCTGCCCTGGGAGGAGATGGCCGACCTCACCGTGCGGCGCGTGCGGCACCTGGTCCTGTTCGGAGAGGCGGCGGGGCTGATAGAGAAAGCCGTGTCCGAGGCTATGCGGCGGGCCGAAGGGCAGGCGGTGATCAGCGGCATCCACGTCGTCCGTCGGCTGGAAGAGGCCGTCCCGCTGGCAGCCGACCTGGCTCAGCCCGGCGATGTGGTGCTCCTGGCCCCTGGCGGCACGAGTTTTGACGCCTTCCGCGACTTCGCCGAGCGCGGACAACGGTTCAAGGAACTGGTGCGCAGTCTGCAATCGCAGACAAACGGTGCAGATTAGGAGAGAACCAGCCATGGCGACGCGCATCCGCAAAGGCAAACTGGACATCCCGCTGCTGGGCACGACCATCGGGTTGACCCTGTTCGGCCTGGTGGCGGTGTGGGCCACGTCCATCCCCGACGCCATGTTCTGGTACGGCAGCGACGCAGCGCTGCACTTCGTTGTGAGCCAAACACAGTGGCTGCTCATCGGCATCCTCGTTGCGGCGGCGGTGTTCGTCATAGGCTACCGCAACCTGGCGCGGCTGGTTCCCGCGCTGGCGGTGGCCGTCCTGCTCCTTCTCATCGCCGTCTTCTTCATCGGCAAGTCCGACTACGGCTCATACCGACGGTTGGTAATTTTTGGCCTGTCCATACAGCCCAGCGAGATCGCCAAGCCCGTGCTTATCCTGTACCTGGCGTGCTGGCTCTCGTCCAAGCGGGACAAACTCAACGACATAGACGCTGCTCTCATCCCCTTCCTCATCCTGGTCGGGAGTTATCTGGCCCTCATTCTGTTGCAGCCGAACCTGTCCACGGCCATCCTTCTCGCCATGGTCTCGGTTACCATGCTCTATTTGGCCGGAGCCGCCACGCGCCAGGTGCTGGCGGTGATCGCAGGCGGCGGCGCCCTGACCGTGGTCATCGCCATGCTCATCCCCTACCAGCGGGCACGCATCCTGGGCCTGTTCGGCGGCAGAAGCAGCGCGGCGATCCAGAGTCAGTTCGTGGAAAACCTGACCCGCTCGGCAGGGATGTTCGGACACGGCCTTGACGCCCTGCAAACGCAGGCGCAACTGGTGCGCGGGGCCCACATGGACTTCGTCTTCGCTTTCGCGACCTACGGCTTCGGCGTGTTTACTGCGCTGCTCCTGCTGGCGGCCTTTCTGTTCTTCGGCTATCGGGCGACGCGCATCGCCCAGCACGCGCAGTCCGAGATGGGGATGCTTGCCGCGGCAGGCATCGGCGTGTGGATTCTTCTGCAAGCGCTCGTCCATATCGGGGTGAACGTGGGCGTGCTGCCCATCACCGGCCTCACGCTGCCGTTCGTCAGTTATGGCGGCACGTCCCTGGTAGCGTGCCTCATGGGCACGGCCATCCTGCTCAGCATCTCCAGCGACACCCAGCGCAAGGAGACCAAGACAAGTGCGGCTTATCTTTACGGGGGGAGGAACCGGCGGCCACGTGTATCCAGCGTTAGCCGTCGCCCAGGCGCTGCTCGCCGACGGGCACGGGGATGAGGTCTGGTACATGGGCCGCGGCAATAGCATAGAGCAGACGCTGGCCGAGCGGGCCGGATTGCCGTTCGCGGCGGTCCCTGCCGCACCGGTGCGTGGGACCGGGCCGGTGCGCCTCGCACTCAACGTGGCAAACCTGGTGCGGGGCACGTGGAGGGCCGCGAGCATCCTGCGCCGCTTGCGGCCGGATGCCATCTTCGCCACGGGCGGGTATGTGTCGGTGCCGGTGGTCGTCGCAGGCTGGCTGCGCCGCATACCCAGCCTTATCTATCTGCCCGACATGGAGCCGGGCCTGGCGGTCAAAGCACTGGCGCGCATCGCCACCCGCGTCGCCGTAACCGCGGAGGAGGCCGCCCGCCACTTCCGCGCGGGCAAGGTCATCGCTACCGGCTACCCTGTGCGGGAGGAGTTCGCGGCGCTGAACCGAGACACGGCGCGGCAAAGGCTGGCGCTCACCGACGGCAAGGTGGTGCTGGTCTTCGGCGGGAGCCGCGGCGCGAGCGCGCTCAACAAGGCTGTGGAAGCCGCGCTGGAGGACATCCTGGGAATGGCGGAACTGGTGCACGTCTGCGGCGAGGGCGACTATGAGGCCCTGTCGGCGCGGCGCGCGTCGCTGCCCGCCGACAAGCAGGCGCGCTACCATCTGTTCGCCTACCTGCACGACCTGCCGGCCGCGATGGTGGCGGCGGACCTGGTCATCTCGCGTGCGGGCGCGTCGGTGCTGGGCGAGTTCACGGCAGCGGGCGTGCCTTCCATCCTGGTGCCCTACCCCTACGCGGGGCAGCACCAGATGACCAATGCGCGCTATCTCGCCGACCACGGCGCGGCCATCGTGATTGAGAACGAACGGCTGGGTGCGGACCTGCTGCCCACCGTGCGCGAACTGCTGGCGGATGACACCCGCCGCGAAGCCATGCGAGAGAGCGCCCGCCGACTGGCGCGGCCCAACGCAGCACAGGCGCTCGCGCAGGTCCTGCGGTCGCTCGCCGCCGAGGGGGTCTAGCGTGAGGGTCGTCGTGGATCAGGCGCTTCTGCTTAACATTCTGATCGCGGTGTGCGCGGTCCTGGGCTTGCGCCGTGGCGTCGCCAGGGAGTTGGTGGTGCTCATCGGCGTCCTCGTCGGATCGGTGGTGTCGCCTACGGCCGCGGGGTACGTGCCAACGGTGGTTGCGTTCGGGCAGAAGGCGTTTGGCCTGACCAAAGGCGGTGCGGCACCGTCGGCAGCATCGGTCCTACCGGGGAAGACGGGCGACCTGGCCGTGTTCGGTCTGATTCTCCTGGTCAGCATCGTGATCGCGCGGATGTTGCAGAAGCCGCCCAAGGGCATCACCAGCCGTTTCTTCGGCGCGATCGTCGGGGGCGTGAACGGCTACCTGATCGGCCGATTCGTCTTTCCGCGGCTCTTCGTGGAGCCGGAGACGATGTTCATAGTTTCGGGCGTGAAGGCGCAATCGCACTTCAGCCCGGGCAACACGGCAGCCGCCGTCATCGTGTTCATCATCGTGCTCATCGGACTGGGCATCAAGCAATCAACGCCGCCGAAGAAAAAGCAGCAGGCGTAACCGGTCTCAACGACCTGTAGAAAGGGAGAGAACGTCGTGGGACCCATTGAAGTGTTGTGGGGTTCGCTGGTCGTGGTGTTCGGCCTCATCGGCCTGGTGCGCGGCTTCCTGAAGGAGGTCGGCGTTACCACCGTGCTGGCCTTCCTTCTGTTCCTGCTCACCTTCTTCGCCAAGCAGATTACGCAGGCACTGGACATGCTGGTGGTGCTCGTGCGCATCTCGCCGCCCGACAGCCTGCAGGCCAATCTGGTGCGCTACGGCGCGTACGCCGGCGTGATCATCCTGGTTACGTTCATCTCATACCAGGGCGAGACCCTGACGTTTGAGGGTCGGCCGGTTGCAGGCCCGTTCGGCATCGCCCTCAACCTGATCATCGGCCTGTGGAATGGCTACCTGGTCATCGGGAGCCTGTGGTACTACATGCACAAACTGGATTACCCGATTTCGCTGTTCGGCCTCTTCCAGCAGCCGCTGTCGCCGGTGGCGACGGTGATGGTAACGTTGCTGCCTGAGGCGCTGATTCCACCGTATGGATTCCTGGCGCTGGCAGCGTTCCTCGTCTTCATGCGGGTGGTCAGGTAGTGAATGCACGCCAATCGCCCAATGCCGAACGGAACAACGGCACAGTGAACCTGGCAGCGGTGCGGCGGGTGCACCTGGTGGGCATCGCCGGGGCAGGCTTGAGCGCCATCGCCGCCGTCCTGCTGGAGCGCGGCCTGGAGGTCTCTGGCTCGGACCTGCAGCCCAGCGCCCAGACCGAGGCGCTGGCCCGGCGCGGCGCGCGCATCTTCGCAGGCCACGCGCCCGACAACGTCCGCGGGGCCGACCTGGTCATCGTCTCCTCTGCCGTTTCGCCGTCCAACCCCGAATGGCAGGAGGCGGCGCGGCTGGGCATCCCGGTCGTGAAGCGCGGGCCGGTGCTGGCGGCCCTGCTGGGCGGCAAGGTGGGCATCGCCGTCGCGGGCAGCCACGGCAAGACGACGACCGCCGGACTCATCGCCCTCCTATTGAGCGAGGCTGGCCTTGACCCCTCGTTCATCATCGGCGGCGTGGTGGAGAACTTCGGCGCCAACGCCCGCGCCGGGAGCGGCCTCCACTTCGTGCTGGAGGCCGACGAATACGACCGCACGTTCCTGGCACTGCGGCCCCATGTGGCCATCATCACCAACGTGGAGATGGATCATCCCGACTGCTTCCGCGACGAGGAGGACCTGCGCCAGGCGTTTCTGGAGTTCGCGGCCCACACCGTCCCCGGCGGCCTCATCCTGGCCTGGGCCGAAGACCTGGCCGTGGCGGCGCTGGCCCAGGAGGCTGCGTCCATCGCCGGCTGCGCCATCCAGACGTTCGGGTTTGGCCCGGCCGCCACGTGGAGCGCACGCAACCTGAAGACGCACGCCGACGGCGGCACGGAGTTCGCCGTCCTGCGCGAGGGCCGCCAAGTCGCCCGCGCCCGCATGGCCCTGCCTGGGCAGCACAACGTCGCCAACGGCCTGGCGGCGCTGGCCGCAGTCGCCTGGCTCGGCATCTCGCCGGAGGCCGCCGCGCATCCGCCGGTTTTCGCCCGGGCCCGCGCCGTCGCCCGTTATGACGGCGGGACCGCGCGGGCGCTGGCCAATCGGCTGAAATATTACGACCGGCTGGAGCTCGCGGAG
>JARYMK010000145.1 GCA_029907165.1 Anaerolineae bacterium | reverse complement strand
CCACGGGAATGCAGTGCCCGCCCACGCCCGGCCCAGGGTAGAACGGCATGAACCCAAAGGGCTTGGTGGACGCCGCCTCTATCACCTCCCACACGTCAATCCCCATCCGCTCGCACAGCAGGGCCATCTCGTTCACCAGGGCGATGTTGACGCTGCGGAAAATGTTCTCCAGGAGTTTCGTCATCTCGGCCGCGCGGGGCGATGACACGATGTGCACCGATGGGTGCAGTTGGCCCAGCAAAAGCGCCGCCAACTCCGCGCAGCGCCGCGTCAGCCCGCCCACCACCTTGGGCGTGTTGCGCACGGTGTGCTGGCGGTCGCCCGGGTTGATACGCTCGGGTGAGAACGCCAGGTGGAAGTCAACGCCCGCCTTCAGGCCCGACGACTCCAGGATGGGCAGCACCTCGTCTTCTGTCGTACCTGGGTAGGTGGTGCTCTGGAGAACGACCAACTGGCCTGGACGAAGGTGCGCCGCGATGCCCCGCGCCGCGTTCAGCACGAACGACAGGTCGGGCGAGCGCGTGGCCGTGAACGGCGTGGGCACGCAGATGAACACCGCGTCGGCATCATCCAGGGCAGCGTAATCGGTGGTAGCGCGCAGGTGCCCGCTCTGCACGACGGCGCGCAGGTCCTCTTCGGCCACGTCGCCGATGTAACTCTCGCCGCGCGACAGGGCGTCCACGCGAGCCGGGTTGGTGTCCAGCCCCGTTACGGCGAACCCGACGCGGGCCAGTTCCACCGCCAGCGGCAGACCCACGTAGCCCAGGCCGATGACGCAAACCCGCGCCTCGCGGTTCACGATCTTGCATTCCAGAGAGTTGTCCAACGGTTCGCCCCCTGTAGGGTTTAGCGGTCAGCCGTCAGCAATCAGCGGTCAGCGGATGGCGAAGCGTTCCGCCCGAGGCCCAAGCCGTCGGGCTGAAAGGGCCAAGCCCTGCGGGCTGCCCCAGCCCCAACGGGGCTTCGCCCGCTCAGCGCGGGGGTTCAGCCCCGCGCGGCCTGCCGTCCTTTGAACTCATATTTCCACAGCGCGTACAGCGCCACGAGCGCCGCCGCGCCGCCAACCGCATACCCCTCGGCGATGCTGGCCTGCGTTACGAACACCGCCAGCATCCCCAGCCCGCACCCCACCAGATACAGCGTGAGCACCGCCTCCCGCGGCGTCAGCCCCCGCTCCACTAGCCGATGTGAAATGTGGTCCTTCCCCGGCGTGGTCAGCGGGTTCACGCCCCGCCGAAGCCGCGACACCACGACCAGCGCCGTGTCAAAGATGGGCAGGCCCAGTACCAGCACCGGCACCATCCAGGTTACGATGACGTAGTTCTGCGGGAAGCGCAGTTTGATGCCAAGCGCCGCCAGCAGAAACCCGATGAACAGCGCCCCGCTGTCGCCCATGAAGATGCTGGCGGGGTTGTAGTTGTACACGAGAAACCCCAGGCTTGCGCCCAGGAGTGCCGCGGCCAGCGCGCCTACCAGGTACTGCCCACTCATCGCCGCCAGCAGCAGAAAGTAGGC
The DNA here is from genome assembly GCA_029907165.1 of Anaerolineae bacterium. Lineage (GTDB taxonomy): Bacteria > Chloroflexota > Anaerolineae > DTLA01 > DTLA01 > DTLA01. The sequence goes on along the minus strand of JARYMK010000145.1, from coordinate 6,115 downwards.
CGACGCCACCGCAGCCACGCCCCCGCTCAACCCGTCCATGTTATCCAGCAGGTTCATGGCGTTGGTGATGTACACCACCCAGAAGACCGTAACAGCCACGTTGAGCCAGGCGTAGGGGAACAGGCCGATGCGCACGCCCGAAAACGCCAAAATCAGCGCGGCGCCGATTTGCCCCAGGAGTTTCCACAGCGGGCCCACGCCCCAGCGGTCGTCCCACAGCCCCAGGAACGACACCAGCGTGGCCCCGATGAAGATGCTCACCACCTGCGCGATGGGGAACCACTCGCCGAAAGCCACCAGCGCCGCCATAAATGCCAGGTAGATGGCCACGCCGCCCATGCGAGGCATGGGAACCTTGTGCACCTTGCGCGGGCTGGGCTGATCCACCGCGCCCACGCGCACGGCCAGCCGCTTGGCCAGCGGCGTCGCCCCCACCGCCAGCAGCAGCGCCGACAGGAAGATGAGCATGTACACCAGCATCGCGCCTGCTCCTGATTCTCGCCCGCCCAGGGCGAACGGGCTGCCCGCCCTACTGCCCCCCGGCCAGCGCCTGCAACTGCGCCACAAACTGCTCCAGTTGCGCCTTGTCGCTGTCGGGGGCCAGGCTCAGCGCCAGTTGCGCATACGCCAGGGCCTGCTTGTAGTCGCCCAACTTGTTGTACAACACCGACAGGTTGCGGACGGTGATATAGTCCTGCGGGGCCAGTTCCAGCACGCGCAGGTTCTGGGTGATGGCCTCGGTGATCTTGCCCTGCTGATCCAGTACGTACCCCAACATGCTCAGGGATTCCACCGACGTCGGGTTCAGGTCCACCGCCTTGCGGTACATCTCCTCGGCGCTGGCCCAGTTGCCCGTCTGGACGTACAACTGGCCGAGGAACAGGTAGGTCTGGTCGTACAGGGCATCCAGCGACAGCGACTTCTCCAACTTCTCGCGGGCCTTGTCGTAGTCGCCCATCAGGTAGTATGTCAGCGCCCACTCGTTGTACAGGTGCGCCTTGTTCGGGCTGAGTCGGGTTGCCTGAGCGTAGTAGTCCGACGCCAATTTGAGTTTCTCCTGCCGCTCGGTGGGGTCTGAGACCTCCTGCGCCCAGGTGCGGTAGAAGCGGCCCATGTTGGCCGTGTGGTCCACGTTGAGCGGGTACAGGGAGCGCGCCTTTTCCACCGTGGCGATGCCATCGTTGAGCAGGACCTGCTTCTTCTGCGGCGTCTGCGCCAACGGCACCATCTGCTGGTACACCCGCGCCATGGCCAGGTAGTAGAAGTCCTCTGACGGCGCGTACTTGGTGGCGCTCTTGTACATCGCAAGCACCCTGTCCAGAACCTGCAAACGCTGCTCGGTATTGAGCGATCCCGCGTTCTTCATGTAGTCCTGCTCCAGCAAGTAGCCCTGCTGGTACAGGATGTCCGCCTTGACGAGCACCCCGTTGGCGTTCCAGATGATAAGACCTGCGACGACGGCCAGAACCGCATAGGCCCAGGAGACCTCCGCCCACGCCCAGCGCTTCGGCGACGACCCAGGACGGAACAGCACCGCACCCAGCGTGAACACCAGGGCGAAGAAGAGAACGTACCACCGCGCGATGATTCCGCTCACATCCTTGCCTATGCGCAGCAGGTCGGCTTTGGCCCATGCAACGGCCAACGGGATGAGCACGACCGCAACCACGAAGACAAGGGCGGCCTTGAGCACCCAACCTGCGTCGGGGGGCGTGTCATCAGCCTCACGCGCTCGGTGGAACGTTACGGCGGCCCCGGTCAGGACGGTGAGCGCGAGGAGCATCACCATACCCCAAGATCCGCGCGGCTCCGCCGTCAGCAGGCCGATCTTGGCAAACGAGTTCGCGATGATGTTGGGAATGGAGGTGGCCCGCGCCTGATTGGACGTGAAGTCAAAGGCCACGATGGACACAACAATCACAACGATGAGCGTATAGGCCAGGAACTCGCGCCAGCGTCGGCCCTCGGCCCGCTGGGGCGCCGTGCGGGGCACAGGCTGCGTCCGCTTCTTGTGTTTCTGCTTGCGCGATCCGACGGCGTGGACAGGAGAGGCTGCGTGGGAGACTGTCGCAGGTGCGGCCTCGCGGATGCGCCCCGAACCCGCCAGCACGAATAGCGCCGCCAGCGCCCAGAAGTAAGTGCCGGTGGCCGCGATGATGAAGCCGAAGTGAATTTCCACGAAGTGGCCCAGGATGGCGGCCATGAGGGCCGCGATGAGAATCCGCCGCTCGGTGGGCAGCGCATCGGCTTCGGCGCCGGTCGGGTTCACCGCCGCCACGATGAGGTATACCACCAGGCCGAGGATAAACCCCGCCGGCAAACTGACGCCAACGAAGGCGTACCCGCCTGTCAGGACGCGCGCCAGCACCGCGCCCAGCACTGCGCCGCCCACGATGAGCGCCATGAACAGGTTGCGCTCCCGCGGGGAGCGAATCAACCCGAGCCACCGCAGCCCGTAGTAGAACACGCTGGAGAACAGGAACATGTACGCCAGGAAACCCAAGATTCCCGTGGAGACGAGGGCATCAAAGGTCTGGTTGTGCGAGCGGTCGGGCGTGCGGTTGCGGGCCTCGTAGTGGGCCAGGTCGGGCGGGTAGTATGGCTCGTAGGCCACGTACATGGATTCTGGCCCGTAGCCGACCAGGGCGCGGAGCGGGCTAGCCGCGATCATCTTCACCGCGCCCTCCCAGATGAGGACGCGCACCTTGCCCGTGCCCCCCTCGGTTTCAAACACCTGGCCCAGGCGGCCGATGTACGGCGTCTCGCGCAGCGATTCTAGCGGCGTGTGCGGCAGGTTGAACACGACCAGGAAGGCGGCGACCAGCACCGTCTGGACAATCCAGGAGATCCACAACCATCGCCATCCCCTGCGCGACAGGATGATATCCAAATAAGACAGGATGACGACGGAGCCCAGCAGGGCCACGCCCAGCAGCGGCGAGTTGAGCCTGGCGATGCACACCCACGCGAGGATGCCGCCCAGCACGACGGCGCCCACCCCCAGGCCCAGCCCGCGCACCACGTCCGACGCGGCCATGCGGCGCTCGCCTCCCGCGCGCTGGCGCAGCGACACGAGCAGGATGATGACGAACGCGTACAATCCGCCCAGAAGCCCAAGCCATGGGCCGCGGCTCTGGGTGAAGAAAATGGCGATGAGTTGAATCGCCAGGATGAACAGGTACACGCCGCCTAGCACCGCGTCGCGGATGGGACTCTGCTCCTTGGACGTCGCCATGCGCCCGAAGATGGGCAGCGCCCTGTACACCGTAACGAAGAAGGCCATGAGCAGCCAGGCAGCGATGAAGATGGCGTTCCCCATGCTGGACGCCACGCGCTCGGCCGTCTCGCCCGCCCAGGGCAGCGGGTCCAGCCGATAGTGTTGCAGAATCCCGTACAAACTGGCGGGCACGCTCGTCAGGATGATGGCCTGCACCACGCGCTCCAGTTGGTCGCGGGTCCGCATCCGCTCCAGCATCAGGAAAAAGATGACGATGTAGGAGAAAGCCGAGGAGATTCCCTGCAATCGCACGTAGGAACCCTTCCAACTGATGGCAGGCGTGAGCGAGAACGCCAGCGAGATGAGGTAGGTCGCTACCATGAGCAGGGTCGGCAGGACCAGCGGCGTGGAACGGACGCGCGCCCATAGGGACGGCTGCGCCTCTGCCTGCTCCCGTTCCTCTCCTCCCCCGCGCCACGCCTCCACCTTGCTCACGATCCAGGCCACGATCATCACGATGACGATGGACCGCAGCAATGTGAGTTTGTCGGGTTCAAACACGCGGCTGGAGTAGATGTTGAAGAACAGCGGCACGGCAATCAGCGCGGCCAGCCAGCCCGCCTCAATGACTTTGTCGCAGTATCGGCCCAGTTTCGTCTCTGTCAACGCTACGCTCTCCTCAACGACTCACCGCCGCCAATGCGGGGGACCGCACAGGAATTTGGCTAGTTCATTCTCTCTGCGTTCTCTGCGTACTCTGCGGTGAGATGGTTCTTTCTTCAAACCAACGGATGGTCTGCTTCAATCCGTCCTCCAGGGATACCGCAGGCTCAAACCCCAGCAACCGCCGCGCTTTGTCAATGGCGGGGCGACGGCGCGATGTCTCTTCGTAGTACGCGCCAAAGACCTGCTCAAAGGGAACCTGAACGACGGGCGACGAACTCCCCGTGAGGGTGCGAATCATCTCCGCCAGGTCTCGCACCGTTACCTCGCGGTCGCTCCCGATGTTGAACGCTTGGCCCAGCGCTTCGGTGCGGGTGGCGGCCCGCACGGTCCCCTCCACCGTGTCGGACACGTACGTGAAGCAGCGGGTCTGGTGACCATCGCCGTACACGGTGAGGGGCTCGCCCTTCAGCGCCTGGGATATGAAGCGGGCCACGACACTCCCATAGCCTCTGTCGTCCATGCGCGGGCCGTAGGAATTGAAATACCGAACGATGGAAACCTCCAGCCCGCGATCCGCATAGGCGAAGCACAGGTGCTCATCCAGCGCCTTGGACACGGCGTAGGCCCAGCGGGGAACCCGCGTCGGGCCCAGGATTCGGTCGTCCTCCTCGCGGAACGGGACGCGGTCGCTCTTGCCGTACACCTCCGATGACGAGGCGAACAGGACACGGCGGCGACGCGCAAAGGCCGCCGCGAGCACCGCTTCGGTACCGCCGACGTTGACCTGGATGCAGCGCAGCGGGTCGCGCACGACGTGCCCCACCCCCACCACCGCGGCCAGGTGGAACACCACGTCGCACTGCTCCACCAGGCGAGCCACAAGCGCCGCGTCGCGCACGTCTCCCTGCACCCAGGCGAAACGTGGGTTGCCCCGGTGATGGGCGACGTTCTCAAAGCGGCCCGTGCTGAGGTCGTCCAGCACCACGACCGAGTGCCCATCGGCCAGAAGGCGGTCGGCCAGGTGGGATCCGATGTAGCCCGCTCCGCCCGTAATCAGAGTATCCATGCACTCATCTTATCCCACACAGGCCGAAAAATCAAACCCGCGCCCCGCCGCATCTTGATTATTCGCGCAGACTGCCGTAAAATGGGCGTCGCGAGGAGGTCGGCATGGCAGGGGATCTCATCCTGGTTGTGGATGACGAAGGCGGTATCGTCCAACTCGCCCGCGCATACCTGGAGAGAGATGGGTTTGCCGTAGAATCTGCGTGCGACGGGGAGGAAGCCCTTCGGAAGGCGAACGCCCTCAAGCCCGCGCTCATCGTCTTGGACCTCATGCTGCCGAAGGTGGACGGTTGGGAGGTGTGCCGCCGCATCCGCGCGAGGTCGCAGGTTCCCATCATCATGCTGACAGCCCGCAGCGACGACGTGGACAAGATCGTCGGCCTGGCACTGGGGGCCGACGACTACCTCACCAAGCCGTTCAACCCCCACGAACTGGTCGCCCGTGTCAGGGCCGTCCTGCGGCGCGTCCAGCGGCCCGCCGATTCGGGCGAACCCATCCGCATCGGCGACCTCGCGATAGACCCCCGCAGCCGCGAGGTTACCGTCCGAGGAGAGCGCGTGGAGATGCGCACCAAGGAGTTTGACGTTCTCCTCGTCCTCGCCCAGCACAAGGGACTGGTCGTTACTCGCGAACAACTCCTGAGCCAGGCGTGGGGCTACGACTTCTACGGTGAGACCCGCACGGTGGATGTCCACGTGGCCCACGTCCGCGACAAAATCCGTTCCAGCAGCGTGGTCATTGAAACCGTGTGGGGCATCGGCTACAAACTGGTGGAGGTGAGCAACCCGACCTAAAAACCTTTGCACTAGACAGCGGCTTTCAGGGAGAGGGCAGGGTGCTGCACCCATGCGGCGGGGATATCCCTGTGGACAACCCGCGCGAACTGTCCACAACAATCCACAGCGCAGAGGTTCACGCCATGAGCGAGCCCGCCTCGTACGGACGGTCGCCGTTATGCCCACAAGTTATCCCCCGTAACCGCGCCATCGGAGACACTACGGCTAGTGGGCGAGCATGCCCCACGCCACGAGAAAAACGCCCTGTCTGGGTTATGCACATTTCCACAGAGCTACAACTACAACGGCTATAAAACCAATGGTGCTAGTTTGACAGAGTCATGGGGCTTCTCCAAACTGTGGTTGAGAGACCATACAGAAAGGAGAATG
>JARYMK010000144.1 GCA_029907165.1 Anaerolineae bacterium | reverse complement strand
ACACACTCATAGAGCAGCCATTGTATCTTCCTTTCATCTCCTGTCCAGTGTCACTAACCTATCTGAACGAGCTCAACATCCGCAGGACGCGATGGTTTTACGAAGTTTGTTGGTGGATCGGTACGTGCGGCCTGAGCAAACCATTGTCAGGCTGACGGAAGTATATCGGTTAGCGAGATTCTGCGCCGCGCCGCGGCTGGGCCTGTACGGGCGGGGCATGCCTCGCCCGTACATAAAGGGACGGAGCGACATGCTTCGCTGCCCCTTCGCTCCACTCAAGGCTTCGGCTTAGCCCGACAGGGTGGAGGCCGAACGCCTGGTGTATTGACGATATTTCAAGCCGGTTCTTCAGGCGGGCAGTGTCCTCCGAGCAATCCAGGATTCTGTGACTCTGGTCTGAACGTTTTTAGCCTTATCAAGTGAAGCATAACGCCGACTACAATACCAAGCAGAATGAACTTGCCCCACCACGGTGACACAACAAACCATGCTGTATAGCCAATCGTTAGCCACAACAGTAGCATTGTGAGCACCTTTTGCTTGAGTGGTATGCCCCTACCTTCGCGATAGTTCCTGATGTACTCTCCCCACCAGCGATTGGTCATTAGCCAGTGATAGAAACGTTTTGAGCTGCGAGCGTAACAAGCGGCGGCTAGGAGCAGGAATGGAGTGGTTGGCAACACGGGCACGAACATACCGAGAACACCCAATGCCACACAAAGCGTACCTCCGACAATGAGCAGGGTCCTTGTCAGTCCTTTCATCTCGCCCTCTGCACCATCAGTATAGTGAGTTTATTGAGAGCTGCGGATTGACGCAATCCATATGTCAACTTTGTCTCCACAGTCCTACCCGCGCTGATTTTCTATGACGGCAGCCCGACGGTGGAGCCGCCGCGCTTGTTTAGTCATAATACCAGGCTCTGTCGCGGCGTCAAGGGTTTAGGGGCAGGCTGGCCTGCCGCGCGAACCGGGGAAACTTGCGTCAGCGGAGCATGCGGGCGACCATCCGCCGCAACTCGTCGGCCCCGAAGGGCTTGACCAGGCGCGGCTGGCCGGTCTCCTCCAGGAAGCCAACCGTCCGCCGGTCGGCCACGTCGCCGGTTACGAACAGCACGCGCGGGACCCGCGAACGGGAATCGCGAATGGTCAATCCATGGTTGAACACAAACTTGGGGTTCCAGTTCGCGTTCGTTCGCGTGGATTCGCGGTTCCTCGTGTTATTGCAAGCCGAGCGATCCCGCATCGTTGCCCACGCGCGACGCACCCGCTGGGTTCGGCGCACGCGGCAGCATGGCGGGGCGCAGGCCTTCAAACGCTGGCCCTCGCAAGGGTTTGCGTTTTCGCACAACTTACGGTATAATAGGCTCAAGAGCAGTAAATCTCAACGGTAAGGGGAAGCTCGGATGGAGAATCAGCAGCCGGACGTTCATGCGCAAGATCAGGAGGTGACCCTCAGCACACCGCCCGTAACCCCACCTTCCATGCAGGACCTGCTGGAGCAGGAACATTTCGGCCTCAGGACCTTCACCCGCGGCGAAACGGTGGAGGGCAAGATCGTCGCCATCTCGGAAACCGAGATGCTGGTGGACATCGGGGGCAAATCGGAGGCTGTCGTGCCACAACGCGATCTGGAGTCGTTGGACCCGGAGTTTCGCAAGGAACTGCAAGTGGGGGACAAGGTGGTGGCCGTTGTCGTCCGGCCGCAGACCGCCGAAGGCCACATCGTGGTCTCCCTCGCCCGCGCCGAATTGGAGAAGGACTGGCGGGCGGCGGAAAGCCTGTACAAATCGCAGGAGGTGTTTGACGGCCTGATCACCGGCTACAACAAAGGCGGGCTTATCGTGCGCATGGGCAAACTGCGTGGGTTCATCCCGGCCTCGCAACTGGCCAACGAGCACCAGCGCAAGGGCGAGGACAACGAGCAGGCATGGGCAGACCTGACCGGCAAGACGCTGCCTCTGAAGGTCATTGAACTGGACCGCAGGCGCAATCGGCTGATCCTCTCCGAGCGGGCAGCCCTGCGGGAGGTGCGCGACAGCCAGAAGGAGCGGCTGCTGGATTCCTTGCGCGAAGGCGAACGCCGCAAGGGCATTGTTACCAGCGTCTGCGACTTCGGGGCCTTCGTTGACCTGGGCGGGGCCGACGGCCTGATTCACATTTCCGAGTTGGCATGGGGGCGTATCACGCACCCCAGCGAGGTCGTGAAGGTCGGGCAGGAGGTAGAGGTTCAAGTCCTGAGCGTGGACCGTGAGCGCAAGCGCATCGGCTTGAGCCTGAAGCGCCTGGAGCCCGAGCCGTGGGACTTGGTGGAGCAGCGCTACAGGGTCGGACAGTTGGTGGAGGGCGTCATCACGAAACTCACGTCCTTCGGCGCTTTCGCCCGCATTGACGACCAGATTGAGGGGCTGATTCACATCTCCGAACTCTCCGACGACCGAATCACGCACCCGAAGGAAATCGTGAAGGAAGGGGAGACGCACACGCTGCGCATCATCCGCATTGACTCGCAGAAGCGGAGAATGGGGCTGAGCCTCAAGCGTGTGGCCGACCCGCAGTACGCGGACATAGACTGGCGCGAAGAGTACTCGGCCAGTCTCCAGGACGATTGGGATGACGACGAGTTGGACGACGAAGCCGACGATTCGGCGACGGCCGTGGCGGACGAGGATGTGGAGGCGTGCCTGAGCGAGGCCAGCAACGCCGACGAGGATGACATCCCAGAAGCCGAGGGGGAGGAAGCCGACTAGGGCGCAGGCGGGGCTTGCGCGCATACCCGATGGTATTCTCTGGATCCCGTCAGCGACGGCGGCTGATCAGGTTGATTCCGGCTTACAGGAAATCGGTTTAGAGGAAGTCTCACCCTATGCGTTTGAAATGGCCCTAGTTCAACCGGACCGGCGCAGCGGAAGCAGAGAAGTCAGGGCTGTTTCGCCATAGGGCGGGACAGCCCTGATGTTTTCTCAGGGCCACAACAGGGTTCTGGTTAGGGAAAGACGAGGCAGCGAGATGGCTACCAAATTTGAGAGGCTGTTTTCGGAAGAAGCACGTAGAGCGTTGGCGCAGGCGCACGACGAGGCGCGCCGGCTGAAGCATAACTATCTGGGCACGGAGCATCTGCTCCTGGGGTTGATTCGCGAGCAGACAACGGCGGCATTGATCCTGATGCAGATGGGCGTGGACCTAAACGAGATTCGGACCCTGGTGGAGCGGATTGCCGGGCGCGGTGAGTACACCGGGCCGGGAACGCCTACCCTGACGCCCCGAACCCAGCGCGTCATTGAACTGGCCATTGACGAGGCCCAGCGCATGGGGCGCGCCCAGGCGGGCACAGAGCATCTCCTGCTCGGCATCATCCGCGAGGGGCAGGGGGTCGCCATCAGCGTCCTGCGCAAGATGGGCCTGGACCTGGAGCGCGTGCGGCTGCGTGCCACCCAGATGTCCCAGCAGATGGCGATGGCGACGCCCGTCGGCCCGAAGCCGAAGACCAAGGAGACCCCCCTCATTGACCAGTTGAGCGTGGACCTCACCGCCCTGGCCGCCGAGGGGAAACTGGACCCCGTCATCGGCCGCGAGCGCGAGATAGAGCGGGTCATCCAGATTCTGTCGCGCCGCACCAAGAACAATCCCGCACTCATCGGCGAGCCGGGCGTGGGCAAGACGGCCATTGTGGAGGGCCTGGCCCAGCGCATCGTCGCGGGCCAGACGCCGCGCCCGCTGCAGAACCGGCGGCTGATTCAGTTGGACGTGGGGTCGCTGGTCGCCGGCACCATGTACCGGGGCCAGTTTGAGGAACGCCTGAAGAAGGTCATTGACGAAATCAAAGGCTCCAAGTGCATCCTGTTCATTGACGAACTGCACATGCTGGTGGGCGCGGGCGCAGCCGGAAGCCAGGTGGACGCGGCCAATATCCTGAAACCCGCCCTCGCCAGGGGCGAACTCCAGTGTATCGGCGCGACCACTAGCGACGAGTACCGCAAGCACATAGAGAGCGACCCCGCGCTGGAGCGCCGCTTCCAGCCGGTGCGCGTGGACGAGCCCACGGTAGAAGAGACTATCGCCATCCTGAAGGGCATCCGCGAGCGGTACGAGGAGCACCACAATGTGGACATTGACGACGCCGCTCTGGAGGCGGCCGCGCGCCTCGGCGCTCGGTACATCTCCGACCGATACCTACCCGACAAGGCCATTGACCTCATTGACGAGGCCGCCTCACGGGTGCGGATGTACAAGTCGCCGGAGGCCATCCGCCCCGTAGACGAGGCGCTCCAACAGACAGAAGTGGGCGAACTAGACCTGGGCTGGCTCAAGCCCCAACCGCGCCCCGTGGTTACCGCCGACGACATCGCCGAGATGGTGGCCATGTGGACGGGCATCCCCGTGGCGCGGCTCGCCGGCGAGGAGTCCGAGCGCCTGCTGCACATGGAGGAGGCGCTCCATCGCCGCATCGTGGGCCAGGACGAGGCCATCTCCACCATCGCCAAGGCGGTGCGGCGTGCCAGGGCCGGACTGAAGGATCCCAAGCGGCCCATCGGCTCGTTCATCTTCCTGGGGCCTACGGGCGTCGGCAAGACGGAACTGGCCAAGGCGCTGGCCGAATTCATGTTCGGCAGCGAGGATGCCTTGCTGCAACTGGACATGTCGGAGTTCATGGAGCGGCACACGGTGTCGCGGCTGGTCGGCGCGCCCCCGGGCTACGTGGGGTACGAGGAGGCCGGGCAGTTGACCGAAGCCATCCGCCGCCGCCCGTACAGCGTCGTCCTGTTTGACGAGGTGGAGAAAGCCCACCCCGAGGCGTTCAACATGCTCCTGCAGATCATGGAGGACGGCCACCTGTCGGACGCCAAGGGCCACAAGGTGGACTTCCGCAACACCATCATCATCATGACGTCCAACGTGGGGGCCGAACTGCTGAACCGCGAGGCCACGCTTGGCTTCGCCACGCGGCGCGAGACGGCGAAGACCGAGGAGGAAGCCTACCAGCGCATGCGCGACAAGGTGCTGGACGAACTGCGACGCACCTTCCGCCCCGAGTTCCTGAACCGCGTGGATGCCGTGATTGTGTTCCGCGCACTGAACCGCGAGCAAATCAAGCAGATCGTGGACTTGGAACTGGGCAAGGTGTGCGAGCGGCTGAAAGAACACGCGCTGTCGCTCCAGGCCACCGACGCGGCCAAGGAGTTGCTTGCCGAGCGGGGCTACGAGCCGCAGTTTGGCGCACGCCCGTTGCGCCGCGTCATCCAGCAGTTGGTGGAAGACCCGCTGTCCGAGGGCGTCCTCGCGGGGCAGTTTGTGAAGGGCGACTTGATTCTCGTGGACGTGGAGAACGGCCAGATAACCCTGCGCGCCCTCGACCGAGAGACGGAGGTCGCCGCGTCCAGCCCGGCCTAGTGCGCGGGCCGCATTTTCTGGGAGCGGATTGCCTTGCCGAAAACGAAGACGGTGTACGTGTGCCAGCAGTGCGGGAGCACATCGCCCAAGTGGGTGGGGCGATGCCCAGATTGCGGCGAGTGGAACACAATGGTGGAGACGGTGGTGGAGCCTTCCCGCGAGGGCGGGGGCCGCGCCGCTCCACCGTTGCGGGCCAAGCCCCAGGCCATGCGCGAAATCCGCTCCGACGGGTTTGACCGCATCCCCGTGTCCATGGGCGAGATGCAGCGGGTGCTGGGCGGGGGCATCGTCCCTGGCTCCGTGGTGCTTATCGGCGGCGACCCGGGCATCGGCAAGTCCACGCTCCTGCTCCAGATGTCCGCCGACCAGGCCGCACATGGCCGCCGCGTGCTGTACGTATCAGGCGAAGAATCGCCCCAGCAGATCAAGATGCGCGCCCAGCGCTTGGGCGTGGATGGCGATTCCCTCTACGTCCTCCCCGAAACCAGCCTCCAGCAGATTCTGGAGCAGATTGAGCAGATGAAGCCCGGCTTCGTCGTGGTGGATTCGGTTCAGGCCATCTACTCGGAGGATTTGGAGTCGTCAGCGGGGAGCGTGAGCCAGGTTCGAGAATGCGCCGCCGCGCTGCAGCGCCTGGCGAAGTCGCTGATTATCCCCATCTTCCTGGTGGGGCATGTAACGAAGAGCGGCGTCATCGCCGGCCCGCGCGTGCTGGAGCACATCGTGGATACGGTGCTATACCTGGAAGGCGACCGGTTCCACCCCTACCGGCTGTTGCGCGCGGTCAAGAATCGGTTCGGCTCCACGAATGAGGTCGGCGTCTTCAGCATGGAGGAGCAGGGGCTGGCGGAGGTGGCCAACCCGTCCGAGGCGTTCCTGGCCGAGCGGCTGCCGTCGGCGTCGGGGTCGGCCATCGCGGTAACAATGGAGGGGACGCGCCCCATCCTGGTGGAGATTCAGGCGCTTGCCAGCACGACCAGTTTCGGCCTGCCCCGCCGCACGGCCAACGGCGTGGACATCAACCGCCTGCTGCTGCTAGTGGCCGTGCTGTCCAAGCGCGTCGGCATCCGTTTGGGCGACCAGGACGTTTTCGTGAATGTGGTGGGCGGGCTGCGCATCACTGAGCCTGCCGCGGACCTGGCGGTGGCGCTGGCCATCGCGTCCAGCGTGCGCGACGTGCCGGTGGCGGCGGACATGGCCATCATCGGCGAGGTGGGCCTGTCGGGCGAGTTGCGGTCGGTGAGCCAGACCGAGCGGCGGCTGATAGAGGCGGCGCGACTGGGCTTCCGCCGTTGTCTGATGCCGAAGACGGGTTCGCGGGTGCGCAACATCCCGGCGGGGCTGGAGGTGCTGCAAAGCCGCACCGTGGACGAGGCGCTGGAAATTGTTCTGGCGCGGTAGCGCGTGTGTGGAATAATGGCATGTTGACGGGCATAGGCCGTACCGAAGGGCAGTTCTTCCGCACTTTCGGGGCCGGTGATGCCGGTGCAATCGGACGCTGAGCCCCTATCAGCGGGTCCCGCAGGGGACAACTCTGCCGTACACCAATGTCCCAAAGAACGAGCCTTCCCCTGTTTCCTCAAAACGTGGCGCGTCCATCGTACACTCCGGAAGACCCGAGTGCTTGCCCAAGGTACCCGATTTTCAGGAGTTTTTCAACTCCCATCCGCGCTCAATTTGACACAGGGGGCGTTATGCGTATACTTGCACGTTGCTATGCGGTGAGCCCACTAACTTGACCATTGTGGTCAGTGTGGGTATAATGCGTTTGCCGACGTGGTGGGTGTGCCCCCGTTTCCGAGCCGACGTAGCTCAACCGGCAGAGCAGCGGTTTTGTAAACCGCGGGTTGCGGGTTCAAGTCCCACCGTCGGCTCCTAGACAGCCGGCGCGGCAGCACACGCCGGTTGTGATTCGTAAAAAGGCTTTCCGTGGGCAGGTACCCAAGCGGCCAAAGGGGACTGACTGTAAATCAGTTGGCTCAGCCTTCGGTGGTTCGAATCCGCCCCTGCCCACCTGGCTGCACAGCGGCGTAGAGGCCCACGTAGCTCAGTCGGTAGAGCACATTCTTGGTAAGAATGGGGTCACCAGTTCAAGTCTGGTCGTGGGCTCCATACGATCGGCTGCACCGAGTCTTATCAGGTTCAGCGTTTTTGTTTACACAGGAGGAATCTAGATGGCCAAGAAGGTATTTGAGCGGAAGAAGCCCCATGTGAACGTGGGGACCATCGGGCACATTGACCACGGGAAGAC
>JARYMK010000143.1 GCA_029907165.1 Anaerolineae bacterium | reverse complement strand
ATTTCTTTCAGCTTGAGCGCCCCCTCCAGCGCGATGGGATAGTTGATCCCGCGCCCCAGGTAGAGCATGTCCTCGCAGTGCATATAGCGTCGCGCCAGGCGCTCGTAGTCGTTGCCGTTCACCAGCACCTGGCCGACCAGCTCGGGCAGCTCGGCCAGCTCTTGCAGCAATTGGCGGCGCTGAGGCTCGTAGAGCGTCCCGCGCGCCTGGCCCAGGTAGATGGCCAGCAGGTAGGCGGCCACCACCTGCGAGGTGAACGCTTTGGTGGAGGCCACGCCGATCTCGGGCCCCGCGTTGAGATAGACCACGCCGTCCGCCAGGCGCGCCGCCTGGCTGCCCACCACGTTCACCAGGGCGATGGATTGCATGCCCCTCTCGCGCGCCGCCTCCATGGCGGCCAGGGTATCCACTGTCTCGCCCGACTGGGTAATGGCCACCACCAGCGTCCGCGGGGTGATGTGCGGGTCGCGGTAGCGGAACTCGGAGCCGTAGTCCACCTCCACGGGCAGGCCCGCCAGCGACTCCAGCATGAACTTGCCCACGAGACCCGCGTAGGCCGAAGTGCCGCACGCCACGATGACGACGCGGTCAAAGGCCCGCGCCTCGTCGTCGCCGATGCCCACCTCCGACAGGATCACCTCGCCGGTCTCAAAGTCCACGCGCCCGCGGATGGTGTCGGTTACCGCGCGGGGCTGCTCGTAGATTTCCTTTTGCATGAAGTGCTTGTATTCACCTTTGGCCGCAGCCACCGGATCGTAGGGCACGGTGTGGGGCGTCTTAGCGACCGGCTCACCCGTCAGGCGGAAGTACGCCGCGCCGGTGCGCGTAACGACGGCCATCTCGCGGTCCTCCAGGAAGACCATGCGGCGCGTGTGCTCCAGAATCGCGGGGATGTCCGAGGCCAGGAACATCTCACCGTCGCCCAGGCCCACCGTTACGCCGCCCGCGTTGCCGATGCGGGTCGCCACCAGGCGGTCGGGCTCCCGCGAAGTCATCACGACGATGGCATGAGCGCCGCGCAGCCGCCCGAATGCCGCCCGCGCCGCCTCGGCGATGTCGCCGCGGTAGTACTTCTCCACCAAGTGCACAATGACCTCGGTATCGGTGTCAGAGCGGAAGGTGTGGCCCTCGGCCAGCAGTTCGGTCTTCAGCGCCATGAAGTTCTCCACAATTCCGTTGTGGATGACGACGATCTCGCCCGTGCAGTCGGTGTGCGGATGCGCGTTGCGTTGGCTGGGCCTGCCGTGGGTGGCCCAGCGCGTGTGGCCGATGCCGGCGGGGCCGTGAACCGGGTCGCGCTCCAGGATGGCCGCGAGATTCGCCAGTTTGCCGGCATCGCGCCGGATGACCAGGCGACCGTCCTGGAGGACGGCGATGCCCGCCGAGTCGTAGCCGCGATATTCCAGACGGCGCAGGCCGTCCATGATGATCTGCGTTGCGTTGCGGGGACCGATGTATCCCACAATGCCGCACATAGATTTCCTCCATGATAGCCCTTAGCCCATAGCCATTAGCCAAGGGGCTTTCTCGTGAGCCACCCACAGGCTAACGGCCAACGGCTAATGGCGAAAGGCTGTCGTTGGGGGCGCACAAAATCGGCGCGGCAAAACCGCACGAGGCCCCTCCACGCGGATAGCGCGGGCCAATGATGCGTGCCCGATCCCTGCGCGGCCCTTTGGCCCGGCGGTCGCCCGCGCGGATTTGTAGGCGCGCTCGCTTTGGAGGGGAGATGTGGGGACGGGATCATCCCCGGAGGCTTCCGCCGATCATCCGATTTTCCCGGCATCCGCCGGTTAGCCCCACCGCGGGGTGGGGAACCTCCGTCCTCGTCAACTGGGCGAGGGCGCAACGTGCTGCACCCCTACGGTTCCAACAGTTGTTGGAGCCTGTCATCGCGAGGAGCGCAACGACGGGGCAACTCCCGTGTGGGCGGGAGGTTGCTTCGCGTCGCTGGCCATGACGCACGATGAAGGGCCAAGGAGCAAACGTGAATCGCCCCGCATCAAACTTCGCCCAGTCCAGGCGCTATTCTCCCCAATTCCGACTTGTTTCCGTTGTCCGGCTTGCCACCTCCCTTCTATTTGGATAACGCAGCCATTATAGTGGCGGTGCGGGGGTGTGTCAAAGCGACTCACCCCCGCGGCAGCCCTCACTCATCCAGCAGGCGCTTCTGGCCCGTGATTTTCTGGATGTCCGTGATGTCCTGGGTTACTTCCAGCGTCCCCAGGTAGCGGCCCTCCGTGTCGCGCACCGGGAAGTAACGGATGTGAATCAGTCGCCCGTTCATCTGAATCCAGAACTCGGCTACGTCGCGCCGCCCCGCCTTGAAGTCCTCCAGGATGCGGTTCACCACGTGGACGCTCTTCTGGGGATGGCACAACTGCACCGAGCGGCCGATGATGGAAGGGGTGCGCGGGAAGATGCGCTCCTTGCCCATGCTGAAATAGCGCACCGTGTCGTCCGCCCCCACAAACGTGATGTCCACCGGCAGCGTGTTCAGGACGGCCTCCAGTTCAATCGGCGTCATCGCGCCCGACGGCAGGCGAATCTCGCCCTCGCCCACCTGCGCCTGAAACTCCTCGCGCGCGCCGATGGCGTCGGGCGGCGTGAAGGAACAGTAGCCCAGGTCATCCATGGACGCCTTGATGGTCTTGAACTCGTCTTCAGAAATCAACCGCAACGCCGTGGGGAACAGGATGCTCTCCTCCTTGTAGAAGTGGCTGGGCACGCCCTCGGCTAGCGCCTTCAGGTGGGGCAAGGTGGCGGCCTTGAAGTCGGCAAAGGACAGCACACTCCGCTGCGCCAGGGCGTCGGTGGCCGCTTTTGTCGCGGCGCGCTGCTGGTCGTGCTCCATCCACATGATAGACGGCGGGCCGGTTACGCCATGCTTCTCCAATACCGGGAACAGGCAGTTTTCCTCGCGCACCTTGTGCCTGTTGTACTCGCGGAAATCGGCCAGGAGCGCATCCAACCGCTCCAGGTCGCCCTCCACGGCGCTCCAGTCGGACGCGCGTTCTAGCAGCGCGATGACCTCGGCCAAATCTCGCGCCACACCCTTGACGTACTCATGCTCCTTCAGCAGGATGTAGATGGGATGGCCGGGGCCTTCGCCGGGCTTCTCCTTCTCCACGGCCTCGCGCAGCACGGCCAAGTGGACATCGCACAGGCGGTGAATCTCCTCCGCGGGCATGCCCTCGGCGATGAGTTCCTGCTCGGCGCGGGCGATGTCGGCGGGGCCAATTTCGCCCAGGAGCGTGCGGAAGCGGCTCTTCAGCATCTCTGGGTCCGCCCCCAAATGCAACGCCTTGATGAGTTGCTTCAGCATTTCCTTCTGGTTGCCGAAAAGTTCGCTCATGAACACCTCCTCAAAGGGTAACGTCTTCGTCGGTCAGCGCTGTGAATTATACGGGCGGGCGCGGCCCCTTGCTGTAACAAAAGTCCCAGTCGCGGGCGCTAACTCGGCTCGGCGAAGCGCAGGCCCCATAGGAGCGGCGTGCTGAAGGGCGGGTTGCCGTCCAGAGCGCGGCGCACCTGGGCGACGGCCTCCTCGGCGTGGGCCTCCAACATGAGCCGCCCGCGTTCGGGGTCGGCGTTGGCGGGCGCGCCCATGTAGGGCGGCATGGGGTTCGCATTCTGCCACGACAGCCCCGACCCCATGTACTCCAAATCGCGCCCCAGCGTGTCCGCGCCCAGAAGCCCGACGACAGCGCCCAGCAGCGACAGCACGCGGTATAGCCGATTGTCGCGGTTGATGGTGGCCGGGGAGACCTGCTGCCAGTCGGGCGCGACGCGCTCGGGCGCCACGGCCAGCATGAGCGAGGTCTCATTCGTGCCGGCGTGGGCGTCGTCAATGTCGCCGCAGGAGCGCGGGGCGGTGCCGGTGGCCGCCAGCAGCGCCGGGTCGTGCTCCACCATGCGGCGGTAGAAGTTCAGGAACGGGCAGATGAGAGCGAAGTGGTGCTTCTTCCACGCCTTGCGGACGGCCTTCTCAATGGCCGCCTGGTGCCGCGCCCCGCCGTGATTGTCGGTAACCAGCATCCACTTGAACCCCAGTTTGGCCAGGCTCGCCGCCGTGGACACGAGCAGCAGGTGAATCGCGCGGCTGTCAATCTTCACAGAGCCAGGCGCAGGGATGGGGTCGGCGCCCAGGGCCACGCTGGGGAACACCAGATAGTCCAGTTCGGGCATGGCCGCCTGGAGTTTCTGGATGACGCGGTCGCGCAGCGCCTCGGCGATGAACACGTCGGTGCCCAGCGGCAGGTGGGGGCCGTGCGTCTCCAGCGGGCTCAGCGCCATGACGGCCAGGGTGTGGTCTCTGTCCAGCGCCAGCAGTTGGGGTTGGGTCAGTTCGGCGTAGTGATACACGGTTCCGGCCATACCGCCTCCTCAGCAAGAATGTCCGCGAGCGAACGCGACCAGTGTAGCGCAAGGCCGCAGGGGCGTCAAGGCCGCTCGGTAAATTGCCAATTTCGCCCGCTGTGCTATAATGGGCGCGGCTCCAAGCCACACCACGCACGAGGAGAGGTTCATGTTCAACCCGATCGGCGCCTTCCTGGGGCTTTTCTCCCTGGACATCGGCATAGACCTGGGAACGGCCAACACGCTGGTTTACGTCCGGGGCAAGGGCATCATCATCAACGAGCCGTCCTGGGTGGCCGTGGACAAGAGGACCAAACGGATGCTGGCCATCGGCAGCGAGGCGAAAGACATGGTCGGGCGCACCCCTGCTAACATCGTCGCCATCCGCCCCCTGCGCGACGGGGTGATTTCCGATTTCGTCGTTACCGAGCGCATGTTGCACTATTTCATCCGCAAGGCCCACGAGAAGATGATCTTCAGCGTGCCCCGGCCGCGGGTGGTCGTGGGGATTCCCAGCGGCGTTACCGAGGTGGAGAAGCGGGCCGTGTCCGACGCCTGCCTGAGCGCAGGCGCGCGCGAGGCGTACCTGATTGAGGAGCCCAAGGCGGCGGCCATCGGGGCGGGGCTTCCCATCACCGAGTCCGTCGGGAGCATGATCGTGGACATCGGGGGCGGCACAACGGAGGTCGCCGTCATGTCGCTTGGCGGCGTCGTCGTGAGCCGCTCCATTCGCATCGCCGGCGACGAGATGGACGAGGACATCATCAACTACGCGCGGCAGAAGTACAATCTCCTCATCGGCGAGCGCATGGCCGAGCGAGTGAAGATCGCCATCGGGTCCGCGTACCCTCTGCCCGAGGAGAAGACCATGACCCTGCGGGGCCGCAACCTGGTTACCGGCCTGCCCGAGGAGGTGGAAGTCTCCAGCATTGAGATTCGCGAGGCCCTGGAGGGCTCCGTCGCCACCATCGTGAACACCGTGAAAGAGGCACTGGACGACACGCCGCCGGAGTTGGTGGCCGATCTGATGGAGAACGGCATCGCGCTGGCCGGAGGTGGCGCGCTTCTGCAGGGCATCGCCACGCGCCTGAGCGAGGAGACCCACATGCGCGTGTACGTGGCCGAG
Organism: Anaerolineae bacterium; assembly: GCA_029907165.1. Classification (GTDB taxonomy): domain Bacteria; phylum Chloroflexota; class Anaerolineae; order DTLA01; family DTLA01; genus DTLA01. The sequence goes on along the minus strand of JARYMK010000143.1, from coordinate 2,199 downwards.
AACCCCATGGCGTGCGTGGCGCTGGGGGCCGGCAAGGTGCTGGAGAACCTAGACGCCCTGCGGAATGTCCTGGCCGACAGCCGCCGCCGACCGAGAAGGGGATAACACTGCGGGCAGCCGTCACCCATCAGCAGTCAGCGGTCAGCAACGGCTGAATGCTGAGCGCTGACGGTTATCTGGCGGAGAGTTCCATGCGTTCGCGGACCGACACACCCACAGCCCTCGTCGTCGCCATCATCGTCCTCATCGTGGCCTTTCTGGTGTCCCAGACGGGCCTGCTTCGCCCTATCCGCGACGTGGCCACGACGCTCCTGGCGCCCGTGCAGGATCAGTTTACCCGCCTGAGCCGCACCATCAGCGACTGGGTGCAGGGCGGGCGCGACCTGGTGGCCCTCCGCGAGGAGAACCGCGAACTCCGCGCCCAGGTGGACCGCCTATCGGTGGAGTTGTTGCACCTGGAGGAGGCGAACAAGGAGATTGAGAACCTGCGGGCGCTGCTGGACTTCACGCAGACCTATCCCGCATATCAGTTCAAGGGCGCGGAGGTGGTGGGGCTTGCTGTCGCAGGCGGCGCGTCCAACCTGTTCCCTGACCTGGTGTTGGACGTGGGCGCAAGCGACGGCATCCGCCGCAACATGCCCGTCGTAACCGAGCGGGGGCTGGTGGGGCGCGTGCTGGAAGTGTACCCCAACGCCTGCCGCGTGCTCCTCATCTTGGACGCCCGCAGTTCGGTGAACGCCATGATCCAGCGCAACCGCGTTACCGGCCTGGTGGAGGGGCGGCCCGGTGGCAAACTCGTCATGACCCGCATCCCCCACGATGCCAGCGTGGCCGAGGGCGATGTGGTCATCACGTCGGGACTGGGCGGCATCTTCCCGAAGGCCCTCATCATCGGCCAGGTGTCCAAGGTCATCCGCGACGAGGTGGGGCTGTACCAAGAGGCCGAAGTGCAGCCCACGGTGGACTTCAGCGGCCTGGAGCGCGCCCTCGTCATCACCAACTTCACCCCCGCCGCAGTGCCTCAGGAAGGGCAATAGCCGCGTTTCCGCAACCCCCGCAAGCAGGGCGAATCGCCCAGTCTCACCACCTCCCGAGAAGACAGCCGCCCCTCGCATTCCGGGAGAAGGCCAAGGGGCGAAGCGCGTGTTCGCAGAGGAAACCCACGAATCACCCTGCGGTCTCTGTTCAAGAACTGCGCCCGTCCGTGCAGGGCTGTCCCTGTTGACGAACCCTGTGTCCGCACGGGCCTTGTGGCTTGTGTAACGCTCTAGCCGTTGCCGGGCACCTCAGCCACGACCTCAATCTCCACCCTGGCGCCCAGGGGCAGCGCCGCCACTTGCACCGCCGACCGCGCAGGCGGGTTAGTCGGGAAGAATTCGGCGTACACCGCGTTCATCGCGGGCCACTCGGCGATGTCCTGGAGGAACACCGTGGTCTTCACCACGTGCTCCAGGCCCGAACCGGCAGCCTCCAGAATCCCCTGGATGTTCTTGAGCACCTGGCGGGTCTGCGAGGCGATGTCCGGCCCCGCGAACTCCTTGGTCCCCGGCACGAGGCCCACCTGCCCCGCCGTGAACACCAGATTCCCCACCCGCACCGCCTGCGAATACGGCCCTGCTGCCGCGGGCGCTTTGTCCGTCGCGATGATGTGTTTGCCCATCGTATTCCTCCCCAGTGCACGAAATTTTAAACAAAATCCTCTTGACAAAATAGAACATCTGTGCTATGATGGCGCTGACAGTAGAACAAGCGTTCCAAGACCTGGAACGCGAATGAACAGCGGTGCCTGCCGTGTCGGGGTTCGCGCCCCCGACGGATGCCCCTCTACGGTATGCCCAGATGCCCCTCTGGCGCACCCTCACCCCACAAACGCGGGGCCCGGCCCTCAGGGCCCCGCACCTCTCCTCTAGCGCGGCAGCGACCGCAGAATCGCTGCAATGGCCGGGTGTTCCACCGCCAGGCGCATGCGCAGCATCCGCAGCACCGCCCGCAGGTCCTTCCAATCGGCGGCACGGCCCTCGCCGCCCGCGATCAACTCCTTCGCCTCCTGCAGCGACTCGCGGACGTATCCCGATAGCGACAGCGACGCCGCCTGCTCCTCCAGGTAGTCCACAATCCGCTCCAACTCGCCCGAATCCAGCCACACGCCCCCGCACGTTCGGCACACGTCCACCTGCACGCCCGAATCGCCATAGGTGA
>JARYMK010000142.1 GCA_029907165.1 Anaerolineae bacterium | reverse complement strand
ACGCCACTCCAGTACCTCGTGCACAATGGAATCCTGGGAAAGGAGGATGTGTCACTAAGGTACTGAACGAGTACACATATTGTCCCTGCTGGCAGGAATATGCTATAATGCCTCCGCACCGAAATCCCGCTCACTCAGGAGGTGAGAGATGCCCCCACTGTTTGACAAACTGGCAAAAGGCGTCAGCAAGGCCGCCGAGCAGGCCAAGTTTGAGGCCGAGAAGGTGCGCATGACCTCGGCGCTGAACTCCGAGATTGGGAAACTGAAGGCGCAGGTGCTGGAGGCCAAGGTCGCCATTGCCGACAAGGTGCTGGAACTGAGAGCCGCGGGCGCGTCCTTCCCCGAACTGGAGCCGCTCATCGCGCCCATCGCCGACCTGGAGGCCCAGGTAGCCGCCAAGGAGCAGGAACTGGCGGCGGTGAAGGCGATGCAGTTTGAGGGCGGGGCCGCGCCTGCGCCCGCCGCCGAACCTGCGCCGCCCGCCGCGCCGGTGGCTCCCACCGCCGAGGCGCCTGCACCCGCGGCCGAGGCAGCGCCAGCCGCTGCGCCCCCGCGGTTCTGCCCGAATTGTGGCGCGAAACTGGGCGAGGGCGCGAAGTTCTGCCCGGACTGCGGGACGAAGATCGGATAGTCGGCCCGGCCCTTAGTCCTGGGTGTCGATTTCGTCCTCGTCGGGCGGGCCCTGGATTTCCATGACCCGTAGCGCGTCTTCTGCGAACTCGTCGGGGACGAAGACATGCACCTCGCCCAGGCCGTCCACGGTGAGGCCGATGGCCTGGCCTGCGCTTTCGTAGTCCAGAAGCACGGGGATGCCCGCCGCTTCCAGTTTGGTCTTGATGACCTGGGCGGGCAACATACCCTGGGACGTGTACACGAGCGTCAGGCCGGGCCTTCTTGGGCGTGTTGGCCGGAACATTATTCCTCCTCGCTGTCTGTGGGTTCGGGCTCAGGGGGCCAAACGATCTTGCCCGCGCCGTGGCCGACGATCTGCCCGAACGGGGACTCCACCTTGCGCGCGAAGATGAGATACCCCGTGTGGGCGATCATCCTGTCCATGGGGCGCAGCCTGCCCGGAACCGTCTTGTAGTCCCGCACGAACAATTCCTCCACTTGCACGTAGGCGAAGGCGAACTCCGCCAGCCCTTCCAGCAGTTGCGACACCTGGTTGGTTGTGGGGACGATGGCACCGAAGAAGCCCCCCTGTTTTAGCGCGGCCCGCGCCTGGGCCAAGTACTCCCAGGGGTGGCGGACGTCCAGGAACAGGGCGTCCACGTCGGTTTCGTCAAACCCCTCTGCGATGTCGCGCTCTTTCAGTTCCACGCGGTCCAGTAGGCCCAGCGATTCCAGGTTCTTGCGGGCCAGGGCCAGCGCCTGCGGGTTGGACTCGTAGGAATAGACGCGCCCCTGCGGCCCGACCACCCGCGCCAGAGCCAGCGTCAGCCCGCCGCTGCCCGTGCCCGCCTCCACGACCCGGCTCCCCGCCTGCACGCCCAATTTCATGACGGTGTAACCAATGTCCTTCGGGAACATGATCTGCGTTGCGCGCTTGAGTTCCAAGACGAGGTCTTCCGTGGACGGCTCCAGCACCAGGAATGGGACGCCGAGGTGAGTAAGCACCTTGCGCCCCAACGGCTGCCCAATGATGTCGGCGTGGGGAATAACGCCGTGCTTGGTGTGGAGCGCCCCGTCCTGGGTCAGGCGCACCAGGTATCGCTTGCGATCCTTGGAGATGAAGAGCACAACATCGCCTTCGCGGGCTTGGCTCACGAACGATCCTCCTGGGCAAGATGCGCCGCAAGGATACACGGGCGGCGCGGTTCACCGGATGGAAGTATAGGTCGGCAGCGCGAGACGGTCAAGAACGGGTCGGGCAAGACGACGGATGCGTGCGTGGCCCGGCTCAATACCGTCGCAGGAAGATAGGCAGGTAGCGGACAAAGCGCGCGTGGGCGGTTACGGCGCGCATGCCGGTGTTGTTGCTCTCGTTGGACTCGGCGACCGCGCCTGCGCTGTCGGCCACGACGTACACCTGGCGGGCCTGGCCGGGGACGCCCGGCGCGGTCAACCACGACGCCTCCACGACGATGGGCGCAGCGCCGTAGCGGGCGGCCGCACCTGCCACCGGAACCTGCGCCTTCAGCACGCCGCCGCTCTGTGGATTGCCCTCGTAGAATGCCACGACAAACGGGCCTGCGGCCTGTGTCCCCAGGTTGAGGATTTCGGCTCGCGCGGTGAGCGTGATCGCCGACGACTGCAATACGTTGGGCGTGAGGGTAACGGCGCGCACCACCAGGTCGGCGAACGGTGCTTGCAGCGGCGCGGTGTACTGCGCGAAGTGCTCGCCGAACCCCGTGATCTGCGATGGGTCGTCGTGGCGGAACAGCCCGCCGTTGAAGTTGTCGGGCGAGTCGTTGAGGCTGTACCACAGCCAGCGCTGCACCAGGCGGTTGCCGTCGGCGGGATAGCCGATGCTGGCATCCACGGCCGTGCGCAGGAAGTCAAACGTCTGGGTCATGAACTGCTTCACCATCTGGTCGCCTTCTTCCACCGTGGGGGCCAGGTAGTCCGAAGGCATCAGGACGCCGTACTCGGAGATGATGAGCGGCTTGTTGCGCTCGCCGCGGGCGTTCATCCACACGCGGAACTCGCGCACCAACTGGCGGAAGATGGCCGGGTCGGCGTTGTCCTCAATGGTGTATAGCCGCCCCTGGGTTACTCCAGTGAGGCCGGCAGGAACGCCCGCGCCCCAGCAGTCGGTGCAGCCGGGGAATGGCCCCTTTTCGCGCAGGATTTGCACGTGGATGTTCCACACGTCCACCGGCATCTTCTCGCCGTACACCTTCTGATACTCGGACATCACCCTATCCAGCCACTGAAGGCGCAGGGGCGTAGGCTCAATGACGCCGCCGATGGCGATCTGAGCGGTGTGGTCGCGGGACTTGATGAAGCGGTACAGCGTGCCGTAGATGCGGGCGTATTCGGCGGGTGTGCGATTGCCCTGCCAGACGCCTTCGGGTTCGTTGCCGATGATCCACAGCGCGCCCGGATTGGCGGCGATGGCCTGGGCCAGGCGGTTCCAGTCCGGCGGATATTTGTCATGGTGCACCGAGACCACCTGCACGTAGTCCAGATTGGCGGGATGAGGTGGGTTGACGTTGTACCACCAGTCCGAGTACCAGCCCACATGAAGCCGCGCCACGTCGTAGTCGGTGATGTGCCCGTACACGGGGCTAACGCCCACGCCGAAGCGATCGGCATCCGAGCCGTACAGGGACTGCGCGCCCAGCACGGCGGGCGTTGACTGCGCTTTGGCCTGAGACTCCGCCCGTACCGCGCCGTCGCGCCACACCAGGGGCAGGATCACGCGGTACGTCGGGCGAGGCGTTACCGTGGGCGTCGGGGTCGGCGTCGGCGTCTCTGTGGCCGTTGGCGTAGGGGTAGGCGTGTCCGTCGGCACGGGCGTGAATGTCGGCGTGGCGGTGGGCGTCAGCGTAGGAGTAGGCGAGGGCGTCGGGGTCGGCGTGGCGGTGGAGGCAGGCCCCACGTCCACGATGGTGAGGCCCGCCGGGCCGTCGGCGATGTATGCCAAGTCGCCTTCTACGTCAACACCCCAGGCTTCACCCGGAGTGTCCGCTTCGCCCAGGAGCACCGGGAACGCAGGATCGGTTACGTCCAGGACGACGACGCCCCCATCGTAGGCCGCAAGGTAGGCCCGATCGCCCGCGACGCGAACCCCCAGCACAGGCGTGCGCGGCCGGTACGAGCCGATGACGCGCGGCGAATTGGGAACGGACACGTCTACGATTTGCAGGCCGCCCTCTTTGGACGGGATTTCGCCACTGCCGCCACACGCGACGTAGGCCAGATTGCCCACCTTCTGCACGGCGTAGGGGTAGCCGGGGAGCGGCACGTGCCCTTCGTACCGAGGCGAGTACGAGTTCTTGACGTTGATGACAAACAGACCCTGCCGCGCCGCCACGTAAGCATAAGAGCCGTCCGTGTCCACGGCTTCAGTGAAGAAGTTGCTCATGTTGAAGGTTTTGATGAGCGTTGGGCTGCGCGGGTTGGCAATGTTGACGATCTGCAGGCCGCTGTACTCATCGGCGACGTAGGCGGTGTTGCCGTAGGCCGCCACGCCCTTGGCCGACCCGCTGGTCAGGAATCGGGTTACGAAGGCGGCGTTGGCGGGGTTTGTGATGTCGTAGATGCGCATGCCGCCGGTGCGCTCGCCGGTGATGGCGAAATTGCCGTGCAGGAAAACGCTGTGGGCGATGCCGCCCGCGGTGGTATTTGGGGCTTTAGGCAGCAGCACGGGACCCGTCGGTATGCGGGCGTCCACGACGCGCATGTTGCCCAGCGACCCGTTGGCGATGAATGCGTAGCCATCCCGCGCGCGCACGTTGTACGCGAATCCCTGGGTGCTCACCGTGGACAGCACGCGCATCTTCAGCGGCCACGGGTATTCGGGTGTGGCGGTGGGCGGCGCGGGGGTTGGTGCGTTCTCGGGGAGGGCGTAGGACACGATGAGTTGCGGACGCAGGCCGGTTTCCCCTTCCCGCGACGCGAACTTGTACTCCACCGATGACCCGCCGCTGCCCTTCACGAGCGCGCCCGCGTTCTTGTCGGGGTTCTGCACCCAGTACTGGGCCAGCGACTTGCCATTCATGGTGTACCAACGATTCGTCGCCTGTACCCAGCACCGGACCGTGGCGAGAGTTCCCTCGCGGTCGTGGGGGACGCCGTTGGCCCCTGGGACGGCCCACAGTGTATCAGTGGTGGCGCGGTCCCACGTGGCAGTGTGCTCATCCCATGCTTGGTTTAGGCGATACAGGTCCAAGCAAAGCCAGGCCGTGTTGGTCTGCTCCGTGCTGTAGAGGCGGAGTTCGGCGGTAATCACGGTAGCGTAGGTGGGGATGGAGGACAGGTCAAAACGGATGGGCGACGCTTTCGCGTCGGGTGCGTTCCGCTGGGTACGCACGCGCAGCGTTTGGGCATCGCCGAAGTTGGTGTACCGCTCATCGGGGTAGCCGCTGAGTGTGGTGTCGGCGATGGGGTAGAACGTGCGCGTGTACACGGTAGGCAGTGGCGTGGGCGTGGGCGTGATGTTGGGCGCGGGCAGCACCACTGTGGAGTCATCCGGCTCAACAGCCGCGAGGGATACGGCGAGCGCAGCGCGGGTTACCAGGTACTCGTACACTTCCTGCGCAGGAGCGACCCAGACCTCGTCGGTGCCGCCCGCGCCGTAGTGGTAGTACAGGTAATCGGTGCCGATTTCCACGGCATTGCAGATAGGGTCCAGTCCGGCCTCGTCGTGGACGTGGTGGGTGAGCCAGAGAGGCGTGCCGCCCCCGGCGATAGCGCGCTGATGGGCGTCGTCGTAGTGCCACTCCTCAATGCGGTCGCGGCCGGTGGTCCAGAAATAGTCTGGCGTGAGGAACGTGGGCGGGTCCACGTAGTTGATGCGCCAGCCCAGATGTTGTACCAGGTACAGGCCCAGTGTGGCGCGGTTGGCCTGGATCACGGGTGCGAACTGCGGCTCGGTGAACGGCGAGGTGAAGATGCGTACCTGGAACCCGCCCAGCGTGTCGCTGATGACCCTGTTGTTCTGCTGCACGTCGGCGACCAAGGCCGCAGCGTTGGGGTAGTCGGCAAAATGCATGTGGCTGAAGGTGTGATTCGCTACGCCCCAGCCCGCGGCGACGAGCGCCCGCAATTGCTCGGGGGTCAGGTACCCGGGCTTGCCCAGGTCTGTGCCGATGACGGCCACGGAGCCGCGGTAGCCATATCGGCCCAGGATGGCGAGGAGATGCTCGTAGGCCGAGGCGTAGCCATCGTCAGCGGTGATGCTGTAGGCCCACAGTTTGCCGTGCAGGAGCGGCGCGGTGGACACGGCGCCGAAGTCGGCGGGCACGGCGTCGGCGGCCAGGCGCACGGTGAGGGTGGGGGCGTCGGTGGTTACCAGCACCACGCCCGCGATGGGGTCGTACACGTGGGAGACGGGGCCCTCGGCGGTCTCCGCGGAGAGGGCCGTTACGCTCCCGCCGACGCGGATGCGGAGCGTGATGTCGCGGTGGGTTACCCAGTTGGGGACGCGGCTATAGTCCAGTTGGTACGACAGACGCCACGTGCCCCCCTCGGCGGCCCGCGGTGCGGCAACCACTGCGCCCGCGAGGAGCACCAGCAGCGCCAGCGAGACAAGGACGCCGCCGAGAACACGCTTTTCACCGCAGCGAGCGCGGAGAACGCGGGGAGGAGATGAAATGGGCCTCAGCGCGCTCTGTGGTGAGTCGGCGGCCGTGGAGATGCGCTCGGAATCGTGAATCCAGGGACCGTTTTGTGTACGGCAATGGGAACTCAATGTCGTGTCTGCTCCCTCATGATGCCACTCGTACTTGGTCTCAGTCGCCGCGCGCGATGTACGGCAGCCATAGCCTCGCGCTCGGTGTGTTACGCGGCGTTACCGTGGGTGTAGGCCCCGGCGGCGGTGTCGCCGTTGGCGTGGGCGTGGCGGCAGGCGTCGGCGTCCGCGTAGCCGTCGGCGTAGGCGTCGGTGATGCCGCACTGTTCGGATAGTCCGCAAAGTTGACCACGAACGTCCAATTGGGTATCACGGTAACGCGGAACGAGTTAGCCGTGGACGTGTAGCCGGGCGGGTCGGTCTCGGTTACGTAGTACGTGCCCGGGTCCAGGTAAGGGAACGCGTACCGCCCGCTGGACTGGGTGAGGCGCGTCGCGATTTGCGTGCCGCCCTCGGTACGCAGGGTGATGATCGCCCCGGCCAGCGGCGGCTCGCCCCATTGATACACGCCGTCCGCGTTCAGGTCGTGGAACACGATGCCCTCAATCCCGCCCCAAGGTGGCGTGGCCGTTGGGGTGGGCGTGGCGGTGGGCGTGCGGGTGGGCGTGGGCGAATGCTCCGGCGTGGGCGTGCGCGTGGCGGTGGGTGTCAGCGTTGTCGTCGGCGTGGGCGTCGGGGTGGACAGGGTGTAGCGAATCACCAGTTTGGGATGCCATTCCTGCGTGGGGTGCTGGGCCGCCGCGATCTCGTACTCGGTGTTCGTGGAACTTGCACCGCGCAGGATGAGGCCGTGGTTCTTGCCCGGCTCGGCGAGCCAGTCGCGCACCAGCGAAGTTACGTCCCATGAGTACCAGTAGCCGACGGCTCCGTGTACGGTTTGTGTGTACACGCCTGTGGCCGCGCGGTCGGTGCACTCTCCGCCGCAGCCGGGAACGCTCCACGGCTCGCCGGCGCGTGCGAGAATCCACGTCGCTTCATTCTCGTTCCATGGGCGGAGGAGTTTGTACGCGCCCACGGCAAGCGTGTGAACCGTGCCTGCGGTTACGTACAGGTTCAGGTAGGCGCTGGTTACGCTGGCCCCGGCAGGCACGGGCGAGAGGTCAAACTTCAGTAGCCCCTGGCGCACGTCGCCGGCGCGGATTCTGATCGTCCTGCTCTGCCCGTAGTTGGCGGTCTGCTCCCAGCCGGAGATGTACGTGTCCCACATCTGGGTGTAACCGTCCTTGCCGTGCTGCAGGACAATTTCGGACTCGCCTGGGGGCAGGGTCGGCGTGGGGGTGTAGGTGGGCTTGGCGGTGGCCATGGGCGTCGGCGTGGCGGCCTGAATGGTGAGGGTGCCGTTGCCCAGGTTCACAGGCGTGTAGTCGCCGCTAGGGCCGGTAACCTTGGTAGTGCTATATGGCGAGAATGTGAGCGCCGTCGTGCCCGCCGTCGCGGTCTTGGGGCGGAAGCGAATCGTTGCGAGCAGGAAACTGGAACTCGGGCCGGTGCCCACCAGTTTGCCGGCGCTGTAGCGCACATAGTTGCTGGCGATCATCTGGCCGAGGGGGTCGGGCAGGGCCGTCCCGCCGGTGATCTGGACCGCTTCCAAGTAGGTGGCGTCAAAGTTCAGTTGGAACTGCGCTCCGACGACTTCTT
>JARYMK010000141.1 GCA_029907165.1 Anaerolineae bacterium | reverse complement strand
TGCCCCAGCCCCAACGGGGCTTGGCCCCTTCAGCGCGGGGGTTTAGCCCCGCGCGGCCGCTACCCGCGGCGGGGGTTCGGCCCGCGCGGCGCTGCATTCGCCCGACGCTAAAGCGTCGGGCTGAAAGGGCGAAGCCCTGCGGGCTGCCCCAGCCCCAACGGGGCTTGGCCCCTTCAGCGCGGGGGTTTAGCCCCGCGCGGCCGCTACCCACGGCGGGGGTTTAGCCCCGCGCGGTAGTCGCCCTCGCCCTGGCCCTGTCCCGGTGGGCGAGGGAATGAGCCTCCTCGCGCGGTCGGGAATCCCAGGAATGCGCTGGACGTCCATTAGGCGAAGCGGTTCTGGGACCGATTGCGGCCCCCAAGTGGGTGGGCGAGGTCATTTCTGATGCGATATGCGTGCCTCCAGTGGGGCGCTCAAACTCACCCACCGTGTATGTTACAGACACGTTTCTAAGAACCCTTGACATTTGTAGAAATCTGCTGTACAATGATAAAAATAATGACGGCGCGATTCCTCTTCCTGTGACGCATTGTCGCTTCGCTCCTTCTCGGTGCTTTTCGTGCCGCCAACGGCCTTGGACGATCACCGCTCACTGTTCCGGAGGAGGTGCGCCGTGAAACGGTTCTTCGCGTGGCCCCCTGGGGTTGTCCCTCGTGCTCGTTGCCCTCGCCCTGGCTGGTTCTGCCCTTGTTTCTCCCGGAGCGGCTGTTTCGCCGGCTGAAGGCGGGGCTCCGGCGCCGCCCATCGGCAGTTCGGGACTGCAGATCGCGCTTCCCCGCGCCGCAACGTGCCCGGACAACTACGAACCCAACGACTACTTCAGCGAGGCGGCGAAACTGGATGTCAACACGGCCTACTCCGCCGCCATCTGCGTGTCGTCGGACATTGACTACTATATGTTCTATGTGGGGGCCGGCTGGCACATTCGCGCCAGCATCTACTCGCTGCCGACCGACTTCGATCTGGACCTCTATGACCCCGGCCAGAACTGGCTGGCCAGTTCCACGAAGTCTGGCACCACTGAGGACACCGTCAACTGGGATGCCTCGACGACTGGCTGGTACTACATGGTCGTGCATGGGAAGAAGGGCGAGTACTCCGAAGATCCGTACTCGTTCAAGATGGAGGTGTGGCCCATCCCCACCAGTACCCCCACCCCCACGCACACGCCCACGCGGACGCCGACGCGCACCCCCACGCGCACGGCTACCCGAACCCACACGCCCGGCTGCCCCGACCCGTACGAACCGAACGATACGTTTGAGGGCGCCTGGCCCATCGCGCCGGGAGACCTTTCCTCCTACATCTGCGAGCGCAGCGACCAGGACTACTTCTCGTTCGCCGTGGCGCTGCACGACACGGTGGAGGTGTGGCTGCTGGAACTGCCGGGCAACTATGACCTGTTCCTGTTCGGCCCCACCCACAGCGACGAGGGCCGCTCGGAGAACCCCGGCACCATGAATGAATACATCCGCATGGAAGACGCCAAACTCGCGGGCGACTACCGCGTGCTGGTGAGCACCAAGAACGATTACTCGCCTACCGCCACCTACAAACTGCGGCTGCGCATCACGCGCGCGCCCACAGCCACGCCCACGCAGACGCCCACGCCGCCGAACTGCAAGAACGACCCGTACGAACCGAACGACACCTTCGACAAGGCAAGTCCCCTGGAGCAAGGTGGAACTGCACAGGGTCTGATCTGCCCGCCGGGCGATGTGGACTTCTTCCGCTTCACGGTCAACACCAAATCACCATCCGCCTGGACCTGACAAGCCTGCCTGCCGACTATGACCTGTACCTGTGGTCGCCCGCCGGGGAGGTCGTCGCGCACTCCTGGGCGTCTGGCACGGCTTCAGAGACCATCATCTACACCACCCCGGCTCTCGGTACCTATCGCGCCGAGGTGCGCCCTGTGTACGGGCAATGGCACGATACGGACACGTACGAACTGACCTTGGCCTTGTCGCCGCCCACCGCAACCCCCACACGCACGCCGACCCGCACGCCCACGCGCACGCGGACGCCCACGCGCACCTCCACGCCGACGCCCACCACCAACCCGCGCCTGGACCTCACGGTCGCGGAGATTGAGATCAACCAGGCGATCCAGACCTATAGCGCTCCTTTCTTCGCGCCCATCTGGCACAAGCCAACGGTGGCGCGCGTGTACATCAGGACTGGACTGGAGTGGCCCGAGACGCAGTGCGTGCGCCAGGTTACGGCGCGGATCCGCGTCCGCCGTGCCAGTGACGGACCCGTGATCCGCACCCTGTTTCCCTACAACCCGGGAGAAGAGATCTGCGCCGGCCTTTACGGCCGGGATTCGTGGAAGTATATCAATGCGTCGCTGAACTTCGACATTCCTGCCGACTTGCTGGAGGGCACCTTGTTCCTGCAGGCGGAGGTGAACTACGATCGCCGCGTGCAGGAGACGAATTACGATAACAACCTTGGCCCCATCCAGATGGTTCAGTTCCGGCCCATCGCCAAGCGGATCTCCATCCAGTACTTCCCAATCGATTACAACCTGGGACAGCCGATATACGACCGCATACCGACCGACCGCATCGACTCAGCTATCTCCTTCTTGAAGGCGACATGGCCCATCCGCCCTGACTATGTCTCCTACCGACACGCAGGTTTTGGCGTCATCTGGAGGGAGAGGATTGACGAATGGTCAGACTATGAAGACCTGCTGGACGTAGTTTATGATCTGTGGTCCGAAATGGAGCCGCAGCCGGATCACCTGGTCGGCTGGCTGCCCGCGTATGCACATACGATAACCGGAGGCGTCGCCGGGTTCGGGCAGGTTGGAGACCTGGGCGACCCGGATCACGCGGTATGGGCGATGGATATCGCGGGAACCGTGGGCGGGGTCAGTGTTTCGCACGAGTTGGAGCACAATTACGGGTTCGGACACCCTACGCCCTGCTACCATCTGGGAGGGCGCGGCTTCGACGTACTGAACCGCGAGGTGAAGTCTAGCGACTTGAAGACTGTGATCTGCGCCACCATCGGCGATGCCAGCACCAACTGGGCCGACATCTACAACTATGGGGCAAAGTACAACCAGTGGTGGGCGCCCCTCTCCGCCGGCGAGGACGCTTTCGCACGGGCGCCGATCTCCCCGGCCCCGTATGTCCAGGTATCCGGCAGGATCACTAGCACAGCCTCGGGCAGCACGGCGACGTTACGCTCCCTGGAGATCATGACGCGCACCGAGTCGGTTGAACTGCCAGCGTCCGGCTCCTACTGCCTGGAGTTCCTGTCCTGCGCATCCGCGCTGCTCCAGCGAACCTGCTTCGAGCCCAGGGCCTACGACTACCACGGCGAGGGAGCGCCCGACGTGCGCGGCTTCCACCTCACGCTGCCCTGGCCCGAAGGAACGACCCGCGTGGTGCTGAAGAGCGGCAGCACGATCCTGGCCGAGCGCGCCGCGAGCGCGCACAAGCCGACGATCCAGATGATTTCGCCGAACGGCGGCGAGACCTGGGGCGACACGGCGACCGTGCGCTGGAGCGCGCAGGATGTGGACGGCAATCCGCTGAGTTACTCTGTGCTGTATTCCTGGGATGGCGGGGTGTCGTGGATGCCGCTGGGCCCGGATGTGGTGACGACGACCATGACCGTGAGCACCACGCTGCTGCCCGGGGGCACGCAATCGCGGGTCAAGGTGCGGGTAACCGATGGCTTCCACTCGGTGGAAGATATGTCGGACGCGCCCTTCACGGTGCCGCGCAAGCCGCCGCAGGCGGTCATCGAGTCCCCGGCCGAGAGGGCTAGGTACGGACCCACCGACCTGATCCCGCTGATGGGGCGGGCGCACGACCCCGAGGATGGCGATCTGCCTGGCGACCGACTTAAGTGGTGGCTGTGGACGCAGACAGGCAGCACGTACCTGGGCAGCGGCACGTTCCTGTCCGTGGGCCCACTCCCGGAGGGACAGCACACCATCGTCATCAACGCCGTGGACTCGGATGAAAATGTCGGCGTAGTGTTCCGCACCATCTACGTGGGCGAGCGCGGCTCGAATCCGATCTACCTGCCAATGATTTTCAAGCGATAGGCCGCGTGTGCTGGTGGCGGGGAGATGCATTCGGAGCCAGCCTGCTTGACTCCACAGGAACTCGCGCGAATGCATCGCCCCTGCCGGGTTACATCTGTGGCGCGGGGCAGAACCCGCCCGCGTAGCCGTTGGCGCGGGCCGCCTCGGTGGAGTTGACGAGGTCTCGGAAGTCGGAGTACTTCGCCCGCAGTTCGAGCATGATGTCCGCGCGGCCCTGCAGGTAATACTTCTGGTGGTAGTCCTCGGCCTACCAGAACGTGCCGGCGGGCTTGATCTCCGTGAACACCCGCTTGCCTAGGCGGGCCTCCTCGCGCGGTCGGGAACCCCAGGAATGCGCTGGACGTCTATTAGGCGAAGCGGCCTGTGCCTTGGCGTTCGGCCAGGGGGCAGGGCGGCGTCAGAAGGATGGAAAGCGAGATGAAAACCCGAACGATTGCATGGGGTTTGATGGTGCTGGTGGCCCTTGCCGGATGCGCGGCCCAGTCGCCCGCGACGCTGAACGTGGATCTGGCGGGCGGCGCGGCGATTCTGGAACCCATGTCGCTGGAACAACTGGCGCGCGACGCGGACCGAATCCTCGTCGGGACCGTCGTTACGACCGAGAGCGCATGGAACGCCGACAAGACCGCGATCTTTACGGCGGTGCGCCTGCGCGTGGGCGAGGCGGTGAAAGGCTCCAAGCCGCGCGAGGTCGTCCTGCGCGTGGAAGGCGGGCAGGTGGGCGACATCGCCCAGTCCGTGAGCGATGGGCTGTGGTTCTCTGAGGGGCAGCAGGTGGTGCTGTTCCTGAAGGGCACGTCGGTGCTCGGCGGGCCGCAGGGGGTGTACGTGGCGTCCGATGGCGAGGTGGGCGACCGGTCGCTGGCGGATTTCCTGGGTGAGGTCCGCGCGGCGATGGCCAGCCGGTAGCGGCCACCGGCCTATGTGTCGCGCGCACGCACCGCACGGATGACAGGGCGGGTTCGGATCGCCAGCCACGCGGTCTGCGCCAGAGTTCCAATCCCGAGGGCAGCCCAGGCCACGTAGATGCCGGGCGCCCCGCCCCATGCCACTCCAGCCGCCATCAGTCCGCTGGTGAGCGCCAGGAAGATGACGACTGCCTCGGTAATGCCCCGCGTGTGTCGGGCGTGCACCATCACACCCTGATACCAACTGTACACGGCCGTGAGGGCCGGAATCGGCAGCGCGTACCAGATGGCACGTTGGGCCAGATTCGCCAAGGTGGGATTGAGCCCGGATACCGTGCGGAACCAGAAATCGGCCAGCGGGGTTGCCGCCAGCACCAGCAGCAGCCCGCTCAAGGCCGCCGCCAGCAGGCCGGCGAATCGCCTCAGGTTGCGCCACGCGCCCGGCTCGTCCAGCAGTGCCACCACGACCTCGTTGTACGCCATTCCCGCACTGCGCAACATGAACACCAAGCCCGACACGACAGGCCATGTGGCCAGCGACGACAGGGCGTCGGGCATGCGGCTCAGGCCGGCCGCGCCGATGGGCTGCATCAACAGGGACAGGAGCGATGTCATCGCCAGGGGGACGTAGAACGCGAAGAAGTCTCGCCAGGTCAGCGGCGGCTCCACGGGCGGAGACTGACGGAGCGGGCCTCTGATGAGGGGACGGGCGCGCAGGCCGATGAATGCAGCCTCGCTGACCACGCCCGTGGCCACGGCCGCTGTGGCCACCACCGTGCCGGGCAGGGTTCCGATGGCGTATCCGCACGCCAGCACCGCCAAATCAGCCAGCAGGCGGACGAGCGTGCCCACACTCACCGAACGCGACCATCCGAATCGGATGAGCACCCCCTGGTGGAACCGGCGGTAGGCGATGGACCACGTCCAGGGGAGCATGATGCACAACCCGAGACGCGCGGGCTGAATCACCTCCTCCGGCGCGCCGATGAGACCCCGCACGACCACGTAGTACAGGGGCGTGAAAGCCACCAGCGCGTGCAGAGCCGTGAGGATGGCCGAGGCGCGCATCATGAAGCGGCGCACCTTGGCAAACGAGGCCCAGTCCTTGCTCAGCGCGGTGGATGCGGCCAGCAACATGATGATGGGCGATTCAATGATGAGGGCCATGGGGAAGACGACGCCCCCATACGCTGCGAGGTGGATTTCGGGGTCGGCAAGACGGGCCACAAAGGCGCTGAGCGCCGGGCCTTCCAGGCTCATGAGCAGCCACGACGCCGCCAGTGGCCACCACGTGGCGGCGATGCGCTCCAGCGACACGCCGGGCGAGTTTTCGGCAGTGCGGTCGGTCATGGGTTCGCTCCTCGGTTGCAGGGCATTGTAGGCGCTGGCGCACGCTGCGTCAATAATGACGCATGTCGGCGTAGCCCTCCTGTCATGCCGAGCGAGGCGAAGCAATCTCGCGCCTGGAGATTGCTTCGGGCGCTGGGCGCCCTCGCAATGACACGCCATCAAGGGTCAATCTGGCGAAGTAGTGGGTTCCCACGCTTGCCCACGGCGGCATGAATCACCGCAGAGGACGCGGAGGCCGCAGAGGTTTCTTGACTTCTCTGCGCTCTCTGTGTTCTCTGCGGTGAGAAACCCTCATGCTCCTCGGAATGGTACTTGACCAAAGAGGGCACTGCCCATTGTCATTGCCAACGAGGCGAAGCAGTCTCTAGCCCCCGTTGCTACTTCGTCTTGCCGTTGGCGGGCTTTTCGCTGGGGCGGCGTTCTTGGGCGCGTGCGACAGGCGCAGCAGGCGGCTCGCGCTCCCGAAGAAGATGGCCAGCACCTGGCGGAATCGCCGCCGGTCCGAGAACGCGACCACCACCATCCATAGGATCACAACCCAGCCCAGGTCGGCGTTGGCTCGGAACAGCGCCCACAGGGTCATCCCGTCCACGCCGCCGAGGCCCAGCAGAAGGACGGCGCGCTCGCGCGTTACGATGAACAGCACCGCCCAGACGGCCACCCACCCCAGGGCGAACCGCGCCGGGAACAGCCCGCTCAGCACGAAGTAGGCGAGGATTCCCAGGGCCAGCACCGCGTCAAAGGTGATGTCCTGCTCGCCTACCCAGGTGGGGTGCCAGTTGGGGTCGCGGCGGGCCAGCGCCCCGTCCACGCTGTCGGTGCTCCACGCCAGCAGCCCCAACGCCACCGCGGGCACCAGCGCCTGCCTGCCCCAGATGAGGCCCATCGCCACGAGGGCAAACCCCGCAATCAGCCGTGAGAAGGTCAACGCATCCGCTAGTCGCTTCATGTCAACCTCCTTTCGCCGCCGCTTGCCAACACGGCGCTACAACCTCATGGTCTCCTCAACCTCCAGGACTACTGCGCGGGCGGAGATGGCGATTTCCTGCGCCGCGAGCACCGTGCCCGCCAGCACGAGCACCATCCCTGCCAGGAACACCGCCAGCGCCGCCATGTTCAACATCGCCGTTGCGAGGAACAGGCTCGCGGCGATGACGAACGCGTCGGCCACGAAGACGACCACCGCCGCAAACAGGCTGTACACGGCGTTGCGCTGAATCCGAACGCGGAGCAGCAGGTCGGGCATCTGACGCTCAATGGCCTCCAGGCGCACGTCGGCCACGGGGTCGCCCCGCTTCGGCAGCAGGTCAAGCCGCTCGCGGGCCAGCGCCCGCATGCGGTCGTTGATGCGCCCGTAGCGGTTCTGCATCCCCAGCAGGAGCAGCCCGCACGCGGAAATCATCACCGCAGGCGCGAGAATGGTCTGAATCGCTCGCGCCGCCTCCTCAATCGGAAACTGCATGTCCCAACCTCCGATGCGCGCTCACCGTCTCGGCTTTCCGGGACGGTGTGGCGACGTTAGACGGATGCGAATCTATTAACCAATGGTGCTAGTTTGACAGAGTCATGGGGCTTCTCCAAACTGTGGTTGAGAGACCATACAGAAAGGAGAAT
>JARYMK010000140.1 GCA_029907165.1 Anaerolineae bacterium | reverse complement strand
TCAAAGGGCTGGTCGCCCCGCTCCGTCTTCACATGCCCCTTGCCTGCCAGGATGAACACCTCGTGCTCAAACCAATGGGCGTGGAAAGGCGACGCTCCGCCCGGCGGCACGTCAAAGACGCGCATGGCGAAATTGGGCGCGCCGTCGGCCTCGCCGATGACCCAGCGCACGACAACGCCCGGGGCCTCGGATACCGGCTCCGCAGGTGTCGCGGTGTACGGTTGCACCTTGATGCTCATCGGGTCTCCCTTCTTCCCTCCCGGGACAAAAGATAGCCTGCCGCCAGTCCGGGCAGGCGCAGGCTAATGCCCACGTAGTCGGACCGCTCGGCCAGCACGTCGGTCATCCACTGCGTGCCGCGCCCGTCCTGCGTGGCGACCGAATACGCCAGCCGCGGGAAGCGGTAGAACAGCGCGGCGATCTCCCTGGCCCGCTGGAGCGAGCGCCCCATCTCGCGGGCGACGCGCCGCGAATAGGCATCGGCCAGCAGGCCGCGGCGCACCACATCGGCGGCGACCTGCCCGCTGCGGATGGCGTAGCGAATCCCCTCGCCAAGAAGCGGGTCCACCAGCCCTGCAGCGTCGCCCAGCAACAGGATGCGCCCCCGCCCCAGTGGCCTGCGGCCTGCGAATACTGGCAGCGGGTACCCGCGCAAGCGGATGCCCTCGGCCGCGATGCCGAGCCGGGCCATCTCGGCTTCCAGGGCACCCCGCAGCGGGCGGCGACCCCGTCGGAAGTCCACGATGCCCACCGACAGAGACCCGCGCCGCGGGAACACCCAGATGTACCCACCAGGGAGCGCGCCGAACTGGAACAGGGCCGTGCCGCGCCAGTCGCTCGTGGCACGTTCCATCGGCACGTCGGCCTGGAGCGTGGGCACGTGGGTGCGACGCGACGCCAGGCCGAGTGCGCGCGTCAGCATCCATGTGCTCCCCTCGGCGATGAGCAGGTAGCACCCCGCAAGTGTCGCGCCGTCTGCCGTGCGGACGCGGACGACATCGCCCTCGGCCAGGGCTTCGGCCACCGCCGTGCGATCCCGGACCTCGGCCCGCGCGTGCGCCAGGATGTGCGCGTCAAAGTCGCGGCGGCGCACCATCACCACCGGCACGTCGGGCAGGGCGACAGTCCTCTCCTCACCCAGCCAGGCGTAGCACACACGCGTAACGGCGTCCTCAATGACCGACTCAAACCCGAACGGAAACCGCTCCAGCGCTGAACGTGGCACCGCGCCCCCGCACGGTTTGTCGCGGGGCAGGGCTTCGCGCTCCAGCACGACGGCGCGCAGCCCCATCTCCCCCAGGAAGTAGGCCGCGCTGGCGCCCGCAGGCCCCGCGCCGACGATAATCGCATCCCAGAGTTCCGTCATAGGCCCGGCAGGTAACCGCGAGATACCAGGTAGGGCACAATCGGCGTCAAGTCGGGCTGCTCCAGGACCAGCGACGCGGCCTGGCGGACGCTGTCGTGACTGGGGCACACGGCGATGCTGACGCCGACGCGCCGGAACATGTCGGCATCCGAGCGGGTGTCGCCGACCGCCAGCGCGTCCGCCGGCGCGACGCCAAACTCCGCCAGCAGCGACTCCACGATCGCGCCCTTGCCCCCTTCGGGGACGCCGACCCGGGTCTCGCCGTTGATGACGCCGTCTGTCGCGTACACGTAGTTGCAGAACACGTGGTCAAAGCCGAGTTCCTCGGCGACCATCTCGGCTTGAATCTGGATGCCGGTGCTCACCAGCGCCAGGCGAACGCCGTGGCGTTTCAGCGCCCGCACCGTTTCCACCGCGCCCGGCAGGTACGGGTTCTCGCGGAACAGTGCCTGAATCGCGGCGACCGGCGTGCCCTTCCACAGGGCGGCGTCCAGGCGCAGCCACTCCGAATACGAAATCTTTCCCGCAAAGCCGTCGGAGAAGAACGCCTCGCTGGCCGCCAGCGTGCCCAGCCGCGAGTGGAGATACACGTAGGGGTCGCGGGCCTCTTTCAGCGTGCCGTCCAGGTCAAAGATGGCCAGTCGCAGCATGAACGCCCTCGCAGGACTACCTTATCCCTCCGAGTGTCCGACGGTGGCCTTCACCCGCAGGATGTCGGCCTGGGAAGTTACAATCCCCGCCACCGCCTTGCGGATGGGCGAATCCGGCGGCAACTGCGCCAGCGGCCTGCCGGTGGCGTCGTACTCGGCCACCAGCGGGTCGCGCGGGAGCACGCCGACGAGTTCCAGCCCCGTCTCTTCCACGGCCTTCTGGAGTTCAGCGGGGAGCGGGTCGGGGGCCATGTTCAGCACCAGCACCATGCGGTGCACAGTGGTCTCCAGTTCGTGCACGAGTTCCTTCATGCGCTTGGCCGCCGTAAGGCCGCGCACGCTGGGATCGCTCACGATAAGCAGCAGGTCCACGTCGCGGGTGGTGCGACGGCTCAGGTGCTCCATGCCCGCCTCGTTGTCAATGAAGACGTAGTCATAGCCACCGGCGATACGATCCACGATGATGCGGAGCATGTTGTTGGCGGCGCAGTAGCAGCCGGGGCCTTCAGGCCGCCCCATGGCGAGGAGGTCCACCCCGTCCGCCTCAACCAGGCACTGGTTCACCTGGAAATCCAGGTAGTCCTGTTTGCTCATGCCCGGCGGGAACGCCCCCGCCTTGACCTGGTCCAGGGCGTCCTCGCGGATGTCGCCCACGGTGCCATCCAGCGGAAGGCCCAGTGCCTGGTTCAGGTTGGAACTGGGGTCGGCGTCAATGGCCAGGATGGAACCCCACTTCTCGTCTATAGCCTGTTGAATCAGCAGGGCGGTAAGGGTGGTCTTGCCCGTGCCGCCTTTGCCCGCGACTGCAATGGTGATGGTCATAGTCTCCCCCAAACAGGTGTATAATCCAGCGTACTTCAAGGAGATTGTACTCCGAGGCAGGGGAAGTGTCAATGATTTGTATCTGTGCCCATATCGGCGCAGGTTGACAGAAGCGGGGCAGTATGCTAGAATGCCAACCGGGGTCCCAAGTACGGCATCGGAATCGGCGTGCCCTGTCAGTCTCCCGCGGCTTGGCCGACTCGTCGGAACACATGGGACAACACTCTGGCCGCAGCCCGGCACGGGGCTGTAGCGTTGTTGCCTTGCGCGCGGAGACCAACCTTGCGGGATAGCGCGAATCCGTGGGGTTGGTTCACTTGTATCTTGGGGGCCTTCGCCCAGACGCGGCTCCAGGGGCCAAAGACGTGGGGAATATCAACTCTCAGCAGAACACTACGTGCACCCTTGCCATGCCAAATCGGATAGCCTGGCTCGTTAGAATTCTTTGCATGGCGGCGTTGCTGGCTGCCTGGGCGTTCCCTCTCGCCTTTTGGAGCGCTGCCGCTCCCGACAAGGTCTGGGTGGACGACGACTACTCGCCTTCTACGCCTGGCTGGGGCGTAACCCGCTTCGCGGCCATCCCGCCGGCGCTGGCGGCCGTCGCGGATGGCGGCGAGGTGGCTGTGGCGCCCGGTCGGTACGCGGGTCCCATTGTCATCACCAAGCCCGTCGTCCTCCGCGGCTCGGGGCGATCCGCCACCATCCTTTACGCCACGTCGGGCACGGCACTCACCCTGGCCGCGCCCGGCATCACCGTGGACAGCATCGGCCTCGTCAACGAAGGGGCGGCGGCGACCGGCGTCCGCATCACCGGCGACCGCGCCACGTTCCAGAACTCCCGCATCACGGGATTCCAGGGCGAGGCGGTCTTCGGCACCGCCTCTATGCAGACGGTAATCCTTGCCAACGACATCGCGGACATCGGCGGCGAAGGCGTGTACATCCAGGGCACGCTCTTCCCCACCGTGTCCTTCAACCAGTTCCTCAGGGTTCAGGGGACAGCGCTACTGCTGGAACGGAGCAACTACGCCTTGGTGTCGTCCAACGAGATTGCCGGGGCCGACGCGCCCGCTCAATGGGCCATTGCCATCGTCGGCGGCTCTCAGGGCAACACCGTTACCCAGAACCGCATCCTCGATAACAACCTGGCTGGCGCCATCCTGGTGGCGGGGCCGAACAACACGCTGCGCGAGAACATCATCACGGCCAACACCGGCGATGGCATACGCCTGGTCGCCGGGGCCAACGGCTGCGTGCTGGACGGCCAGACGATCACCGGTAACGGGCGGCGTGGCATCGCTCTGGCGGGTTCCCCCATATCCGTCCAGGTCATCAACAACCGAATCATCGGGAACGGGTTTGCCCTCTCTGAGCCGGCCCTGTTGATAGAGAGCGCCAGCGCCTGCACCCTGTACGGCAACCAGTTCTCGGCCAACGCCAAGCCCCCGCGAGACGATGGGAGCGGCAACGTCTGGTACAACTCCGCGGCCCGCCGGGGCAACTTCTGGGATAACTACGCCGGCCCCGACGCCAACCTGGACGGCATCGGCGACACGCCGTACACGGTGGACGGGGCCGCCCGCGCCGTGGACGCCTATCCGGTACTCCTGCTCTCGTTGCGGGCCGAGCCTTCCAACATCGGCGCGGACACAAACGGATACAGTCTCCTCACGGCCTCTCTGCGCGACGTCCAACTGAACCCCATCGGCGGCGTAGAGGTCGTGTTCCGAACTAACGTGGGGCATTTCGTCAGCGGCGCGAACGTGTACACCGCAACCGCGCAGGATGGCACCGCGTCGGCCAGGCTGTACCCCGATGGCACGCCGGGCACGGCTACCGTGGTGGTCAGCGACACCACGCGCGGGCTGAGCGTCTCGGGTCAGGTCTTCTTCGCGCCGTGCGGCTACCAGACATGGCAGGAGCCGGCGGCCAATCCCGTCTTCGCCATCGCCAATGGCGATGCCGCCGCACCGTCGGTGCTGTATAACCCCGCGTGGAGCACCCCGTACCGCATGTGGTACTCCACCACATCGGGCATCGCCTACGCCGAGTCCTACGACGGCCTCACGTGGGTGCAGAAGGGCCTGGTAACCGGGCTGAGGAACGCGCGCCAGGGCCGCGTGCTGTACGACCCGGGCGGGTTCGGCGGGGGCGCGCGCTTCCGCATCTGGTACCGAGACACCACCCTCGCGTTCCTGCCGTCGGCTATCCGCTACGCCGAATCGGAAAACGGCCTGACGTGGACCAATGACCAGGCCATCGCGCAAGACCCGATCCACCCGCTGATCACCGGCACGCCGGGCTGGAACCGTGGGACGCTGGGGCCGTCCGCCGTGCTGTACAACCCGACGGCCCCGAACTCGGGGAGCGATCCGCGCAACTATCGGTTCGTGATGCTCTACGACGCCACCGACGGGAACGCGCGCAGCCTGGGTCTGGCCTACTCCGCGGATGGCCTGTTCTGGGCCGGCATGAGCGCGCCGGTGCTCGGGCCGAGCGCCCCGGGCGGCTGGGATAGCGGGCATGTGGGCTTGGCCAGCGTCCTCGCGGGCGGCGACGGCGTGTACCGCATGTGGTACTCCGGCGGGCAGGACTCCGTCGCGGAAGGCATCGGCTTCGCCACGTCCACCGACTTGGTGAACTGGACGCGGCTCGGCGGCAGCGCGCCCCTGTGGGTTGCGGGGCGGAAGGGAGCGGCAGGCAGTTGGAATGCCGACGGCAACTTCGCTCCCGCCGTTGTGTTCAGCGCCGGCCAGTTTGACGGAAAGGGCCCGGCTGCGTTCTACAAGATGTGGCGGCTGGGGCTGCAGGGGCCGAGCGCCTATGCCATTGGCTACGCCCAGATGAACCCCGGGGGCAGCGTGGCCCTGATCTCCGGCGACCGGCAGGCCGCCCAGATTGGGAGTGCCCTGCCTAATCCCCTTGTCGTGCGGGTGCGCGACGTGTGCGGCAACCCGATTTCGGGCGTGCCGGTGAAGTTCGCCGTGGAAAGCGGCCCTCCAGGAGCGCAGGGCTACCAGTTCTCCGACCCGGTCGCCACTACCGACGCCAATGGGCTGGCCCGCACCACGTTCACCTTCGGCATGCAGGTCGGGCTGTACCAGATCACGGCCTCTGTGCCCGGAGCAAGCGGATCGCCCGTGCGGTTCACCGCGACGGCCACCGGCGGCTCGCCCGCCAGCGTGCGCCTGGGGGCGGACCCCACCGCCGTGGAAGTGGGCGGGCAGCGCGCTCGGCTCGTTGCCATCGTAACCGACAGCCAATCCAATCCCGCGCCGGACGGCACGGTGGTAACCTTTGAGACTGACTACGGGACGTTCGGAAGCGGCACGACTTACATCACGGGAACGGTCAACGGGCAGGCGGTGGCCTACCTGCTGTCCAGCACGCAGGTGGCGACGGCGACCGTCCGTGCGCAGGTGGTGGGCGATTCCGACGCCATTCGGATTCAGTTCGTGCCTGGCCCGCCGGCGGCCATCACCGGCGAGGCGGCCCCGCCGGTGATCCACGTGGGCGGCGAGACTACCCTGGTGCGCGCCCGCATCACCGACCGCTTCGGCAACCCTGTGGCCGACGGCACTCCGGTTACGTTCACGACGGACCTGGGCGATTTCGGCGGCGCGGCCACCATCACCACGACGACCGCTAGCGGCGGCCAGGCATCCGCCGTGCTTCGCTCGGCAAATGTGGCGGGGATGGCGACGGTCAACGTCCGCTCGGGCGTTTCGGCCTGCCGCTTGGTGTATGTTACGTTTGTGCCCGATGCGCCGGCAGCCTTGACGTTGTCCAGCGACCGGCCTCGCATCGCCGTTGGGGGCCAGAGCGCCGAACTGTTGGCGCGCGTCGCCGACCGCTTCGGCAACGCCGTGGCCGACGGAACGCTGGTAACGTTCTCCACCGACCTGGGCCAGTTGAATGGTGGCACCATCGCCGTGGCCACGACGACGGACGGCACGGCGCGCATCCACCTCACGTCGGGCATGACCACCGGCACGGCGCACGTGCGGGCCGAGTCGGGCTCGGGGGCCGATGAGATTGCGGTGGAGTTCTACAACGCGCTAACCGTGCAGAACGAACCCTGGCAGGCGACCATCTGCGCAGGCAGACCGCTGCGGTTCACCATCACGGTGGAGAACACAGGCGACACCGTCCTGAGCAACGTGCAGGTGCGCGACATCTTGCCCACTGGGACATTCTTCTCGGCGGGGGGATCCAGCGGGAACGTGAAGGTCTTCTCCGACCGCGAAGTGGGCTGGGATTTGGCATCGCTGAGCGCCCACTCGCGCCACACGCTGTACTTGGAAGTGTCCACGGCCCTGTACCTGACCGAGGGGAGCACGATCACCAACACTGTGCGCGTTCGCGCCAACGAAGCGCCCGAGGCCATCTCGTACTCGGCGGTGAAGGTGCAGTGCGCCGAAGGGACGCCGTCGCCCACACCGACGCGGACCGCGTCGCCCACGCCGTCGGCGACGCCTACGCCCACGCGCACGCCCACAGCCACTGCAACGGCGGTACCGCCGTCGCCCACGCCGACCCGCACCCCCACCGCAACCCCAACGTGGACGCCTACCGCCACACCTACGCGCACGCCCACAACCAACCCGGCGCCCACCGCGACGCGCATCCCCACGCGCTACCGTTTGGGCCTGCCCTTCATCCGCGTCGGCAAGCCCTGACCTAGACGAAGTCCACGGGGTCCACGTCCACCCGCCACCGCGCGTCGTAAGCCAGGTTCGCCAGCAGTGGGTAGGGGTCGTCCGTGCGGATGACGATGTGCCAGCGGAACTCCCCGCGCACCCGCGGCAGGAAGCAGGGCGCAGGTCCCACGATGTCCACCCAGGGCAGGCCAAGCCGACGGACGCGGTCCTCCAGATATGCACGCATGCGCGCGCCTTCCTCGCGGCATCGGCGGATGCTGCTGTCCACGTAAACAAGCCGCGCCATGCGGGAGAAGGGCGGGTATCCGTGCTCTCGCCGAAATGCCATCTCGTGCTCGTAGAACGCGGCGTAGTCGTGGCGGCTGGCCGCCTGGATGCAGGGCTGCTGGGGGGTGTAGGTCTGGATGATGACGCGCCCGCCCAGGACGCTCCGCCCCGCTCGCCCTGCCACCTGGGCCAGCAGTTGGAAGGTCCGCTCGGCGGCGCGG
>JARYMK010000013.1 GCA_029907165.1 Anaerolineae bacterium | reverse complement strand
GGTTGGCCGCCGCGTCGACAGGGAATGTTGATGCGGGGTCCGACGCCACAACCAGTGTAGCGTCCACCTCGCCTCTGGACAGGAGGTCCACTGAGGTGAACTCTCCTGGGTTGTACCGGGGGTACCCGCGGCTGAAGTCCACCGCGTAGGGGTACACCACCACCGACGCGGTCGCCTCCACGCGGCGCGTGATGCGGAACAGCCCGAAGGCGTCGCCGCTGGTGATGTCCACCGGCCCCAACCGAAACCGCCCGCGCCGGTAGCACATGGTGCGGACCGTCCAGCCGCGCTTACGCCTCGGCCCCAGCGATGTGATCACGCGGCTGGCGCGGTGGCCGGGCAATTCGGACAGGTCGCGCACCTCCAGCCACAGTTTGGGCACGAGGCTCGTGTTGCGCACGGTGAAGCGTTCCTCAATGTAGCGGCCCACCTGCGAGCGGTGCGCGGGCGCGTGGCGGATGAACTCCACCGAGCGCGCGCCCACCCTGGCCCACGCGTAGGCGATGACCACCGTCAGCGTAACCACGTAGGCGATCTGGTCGTACAACGGCTGCGCCGTCGTGAGGGCCACGCCAAGGGCCGCCAGCACCACCAGCAGAATGCTAACCGTGCGTTTCACGTCAGCCTGCCTTCTGTTCCGGCCGCGCGAGCCGTCGCCGCAGGTCGCGCAGGATCACCGTTGCCGCCGCGGGCACATTCAGTTTGGCCCAGCCCAGCGGCAGTTCCAACTCGCTCTTCTCGCAGACGGTGGAGATGTTCGCGCTGTCCACCTGCGGCTTGAGCGCGCGCAGAAGTTTGGCGCGAAGGCCCGCGTCGGCCATGCTCATGATGTCGTCAATCTGGGCGATAAGCCGCCGCGCCTTGTGGATGCGCTTCTCCGTGGCCTCGCCCACCGCGCGCGGGATGATGCCCGTCTCCATCTTCAGGCGGTTCAGTGCCAGGCCCGCCGCGTAGGTGCTGTCCACGATTTGGTCGCGGTTCATCCACGCCGTCTCGTAGTTCAGCACGTACTTCCACGACGGCTGCACCAGCGCCCGCCGATGCTCCTCCACCGTGCGGCACAGGAGGCGATAGCCGTGCGCCTCCGGATTCTCAAACACCTCGCTGCCGGGGTCCAGGAAGGGCGCAAGGGGCGAGATGAACGGAATCAGGCGGCGGGGTTGCCCGTTGCGCCCGGCATCCACATCGTGCACCAGATGGCGGCAGTACTCGGCCGTGCCCATCACCGAGTCGTAGGTCTGCTTGGGCAGGCCGATCATGAAGAAGACATCCAGCCGCTCGCAGCCGGCCTCAAGGGCGTACTCCATCGTCTTCTCCATGGCCGCCGTCGTGTAGGGGCGGCCAAACGCCTGGCGCACCTCGTCGTCGTGCGACTCCAGCGAGACCTCCAGCGTCCAGTGGGGCAGGCTCCGTCCCACCAACTGCATGAACTCCCGCGACGCCGGCTCAAACAACTCCAGGATGACCGGGTTGGGGAATCCCTTGACGGCGGCGAGGAACGCCTCAGCGTAATCCATCCCAGGCTGGCGGATGTCGCCCAGCACGAACACAGGCCCCTTGCTGAAGCGGCTGATGCTGTGCAGGTCCTGGGCCAGGTCGGACGGCGAGCGGTAAGCCGGGCGCTGGCGCTCGTGCAACTGCTCATAGGCCCGCGCCGACCCGCCGCACGTCTTGCAGCCGTAGGTGCAGCCGCGGCAGGTGAGCGCCGCCGTGATGGGGTAGTCCAGCCAGTGGCGGAACGGGATGGCGCTGGCCAAATCCCGGTACCGCGCCACGCTGCGGATGACGTAGGAATAGTCCAACAGGACGTGATCCAGCGTGTCGGGCGAGAAGCCGATGGGATTGACCCGCACCTGCCCGTCGGGGCCGCGCCACGTGAGGTTGTCCACATCGGCCAGGTTCCCGCCGTCGCGCAGAACCGTCATCAACTGGCGCATCGGCTCTTCGGTGGAATCGCCCCGCACGACGAAATCCACCTCCGGGTACTCGGCCAGCAGTTCGCGGTGGTAGTACGTGCTGGAGAACCCGCCGAGGAAGACCGGCGTGTTGGGGTGGTGCTTCTTGACCAGGCGCGCCACCTCTATCGCCCCGTGCGCGTGGGGCATCCAGTGTAGGTCTATGCCGAATGCGCGCGGGTTCAGCGAGCGGATCATCGCCTCGGGGTCAAACCGCCGCTCCCGCAGCATCCGCACCGCCAGGTTCACGATGCGCACACGGAACCCGTGCCGCTCCAGGTACTCGGCGATGGTGGTGAACCCGATGGGGTACATCTCAAACACGGGCGTGGACGGCACCAGGTCGCTCACCGGCCCGTACAGGATGGACTCCTTGCGGAAGTCATAGACGCTGGGAGCATGAAGCAAGACGAGGTCAAGGCGAGACATGGGTGACGGTTACCTCCGTGGGCGCGCGCGCATTCCGGGCACCGGCACCGAATCCAGAATCTCCTGCACCACCGTTCGGGAGTCCACGTTCTTGATGCGGGCCGCGGGCGATACGATGAGACGGTGCGCCAGGGCGGGGATGGCGAGGGCCTTGATGTCGTCGGGGATGACGTAGTCGCGGCCTTCCACGGCGGCCTTGGCCTGGGCCGTCTTGTACAACGCCAGCGAGCCGCGGGGGCTGGCTCCCAGGTAGATGTCCGGGTGCTTGCGCGATGTGTTCACGAGTTCTACGATGTACTCCTTGATTGCGTCGTCTATATGCACCTCTTTGACGGCCTCCTGGGCCTGGAGTAGGGAATCGGCGCTCACCACCTGCTCCACCGTCTCCACAGGGTGCACGCGCTGCTGCGAATCCAGCATTCGGATTTCATCCGCCGGCGAGGGGTAGCCCAAACTAATGCGCAGCATGAAGCGGTCTAACTGCGCCTCGGGCAACGGGAACGTGCCCTCGTACTCAATCGGGTTCTGCGTGGCCAGCACGAGGAAGGGCTTTTGCAGCGGGTACGTAACCCCATCCACCGTAACCTGCTTCTCCTCCATGGCTTCCAGCAGCGCCGACTGGGTCTTGGGCGTGGCGCGGTTGATTTCGTCGGTCAGCACAATTTGCGCCATGATGGGGCCGGGGCGAAACTCAAACTCGCGCGTCTTCTGGTTGAAGACCGACACGCCAGTTACGTCGCTGGGCAGCATGTCGGGCGTGAACTGAATTCGCTGGAACGTGCAGCCCAGAGAGCGCGCGATGGTCTTGGCGAGCATCGTCTTGCCCACGCCTGGCACGTCCTCTATCAACACGTGGCCCTGGCACAGGAGCGCGATGACGGTCTGCTCCACCTGCGCGCGCTTGCCGATGATGACCTTCTCTACGTTGTCTATGATTCGCTTGGCGACTTCCTGAACGGTCTCCATGTCAAAGCCCTTTCGTTGTCCTTGGGCAGGTGGCGCGTGCCCGTTGTGATTATAATGGAAATACTTGGCCGGACAATTCTAGCGTAATCCCAAAGTCGGCTGGCACCTAAAATTCTGAACGGCGAAGTCGCGACGGCCTGGATGCCAATACGATTCACCGCAGAGACGCAGAGAGCGCAGAGAAGAACATAAAAGGCCCTCGGCGATCTCCGCGTCTCTGCGGTGAAACCGTTATCCAGGATACCCCGCCCACGCCCCGTCGGTTCACCCCATCACCTGCCCCGCGCCAACTTCGCGGCGAACGCCTCCAGCGTGTCGTCGTAACGCACCCACACGCGGGCCAGGTCAAAGGCGGACGGTGATGCCTGCGCCGTGCCGGAACGCAGCGTAACCGCACCGATGTACCCCTCGCCCCGCAATACGTCTACCACCTGCGCGTTGTAATGGCCGTAGGGGTAGGAGAACAGGCGCGGGCGCTTGCCGGTGTGCTTCTCTATGGCATCGCCAGCCTTTCGCACCTCTCGTAGCAACTCCTCCACCGACAGGTGGGTGAGCATTGGGTGGCTGTAACTGTGCGATTCCACATCCATCCCTGCGCGGCTCATCTGCTCTACCTGCGCCCAGGTCATGTAGGCCGGATACCCGTCGTCAATGGGTTGGGGGTTGATGAAGAACGTGGCTATGAACCCATACCGCTGGAGCAGCGGAAAGGCGACCTCGGCGTTGTCGCGGTACCCATCGTCAAAGGTGATGGCCATCGGCTTAGCGGGCAGCGAACCAGCGCCTTCCAGGTAGCGGATGACGTCATACAGGCGCACCGACTCGTACCCCTGTGCTTTGAGATACTGCAACTGTTCCTCAAACCGCGCGGGCGACACGGCATAGTCGTGCTGCGCGGCGCTGGCATCATCGGGCAGGTCTATGATGCGGTGGTACATCAAGATAGGCACGGGCGCAGGGTTGCCCTGGCCTGCAGGCACACGCGTATGGGTTGCGGTGGCCGTCGGCGGGAGCGTCGCCGTCGCGGTCGGCGATGGGACGGGCGTCGGGCTCGGCGCGGGTGAGGGCAAGGGCGTGGCGGTGGGCGCAGGCGTCGGCGTGGCCGCGGGGGCCGTCTCGGTCGGCGGCGGGATGGTGGCGGTGGGGGCCACCGCGCCAGAAGGCCCGCAGGCGGCCAGCACCGCCGCAGCCAGCGCCACGACTGCCGCAATCCTGGCGCGCCGCATCCCCGACGCCAGCGACCCGCGCCAATCCCGCTTCTCTACGCGCGACGCGCATGTTGTTGACAAAGCCCCTCCCGTCTGGTATAATTCTCGTAATTCCACAAGGTCTGGAACCGGCTGGGAGGAAACGCCATGACGAAAGCCGACAAGTTGATCTGGGCCATTGCCATCTTGCAGTTCATCCCGACGCTCATGTTCCCGCCTGCGGTGCTCACCAGCGCCAGGATCACGGTGCTCGCCCTTCCCATCCTGCTCTTCGCCTTCCTGGGCTGGGGGCTGGTGCGCCGCCGCCCATGGGCCCTGACCCTGAGCGTCTTTGTGCAGGGGTTCAACGTCATCGTCCGCGTTCTGATGCTGCTGCCCCGCGTGGTCGTCGCAGGGAAACTGGATGTGGCCTGGCTTGTCGCCAGCATTCTGGCCGTAATCCTGTCCCTCGTGTTCCTGTTCCTGTTGGAGAAGCCCGACGTACAAATTGCCATCACGGCCTAGCCTTCTCCGCCCGCCTGCTGCGAGTTCAGGATCCGCTCCCAACAAGAGCGGATCCTTTGTAATTCGCCCTCGGACTCCGGCAGTTCGCCGTAGTGCGAGCGGACGTAAGCCTCAGTGATCGCCTGCAATTCCGACCCCAGTTCGGGGAACGCCGGTGTCAGCGCCTGCAGGAACTCGTAGGGCGTCTGCCATGCCTTGCGCGGGTGGCCCATCCCCGCCGCCCACCGCAGCAGGTTCGCGTAAATCCAGCGGATGGAAGCGGCCGCGCGGAACCGCTCGCCCAAGCCGAACTGGCCGACGAGATTGAGCCAATCGCCCAGCCGATTCCAACCCGCCCGCAGCGCGTTGAGAAGTCCAGGCGCGGGCGGGGCCGTGTCTCGGACAAACTCGCGCTCTTCTTGCCGTCCCGACGCCGCCGCAATGGCCCGCGCGCGCCGCACCGAAAACGCCACCAGCGCCAGGACGCCCAGAACGAACAGGCCCACAACCGCGTACTTGAGCACGTCCAGGTACGGGGGCGGCGGCGCAGGAGTCTGGGGCAGGAACTCGGGCGTTGCTTCCGGCGCTGGCGTGCCGCCGGTGAACTCGGCCGGTATATGCGCCTGGAAGAACCGCACCAGCCATTCCAGCAGGGGCTGGAGGAGCCAGGCCAGCGCTTGCGCCACCAGAAGCGCCACCGCCTCCAGAATTCGCCACAGCGGCGCGAGCGCCCGCATCACCGCGCTGATGTTGCCCACCGTGAGCAACTGGCTTGCGATAACCGCCAGGAATAGCACGGCGGCAATAGCCCCCAGCGTGGACGCCAGCCAGAACGGTGTGGACACCTTCCCGCCCGACTCCGGCTGAAGTTCCAGGTCGTGCACGCGGCCAACGCCTACGGCCAGCAGTCCGAAGAAGAAGAACGCGACGGCAAACCCGAGAATCGGGACGCGCCACCCCACCAGTGCCGCGAGCGCCGCGTTCCACATGAGGAGCGCGATCCCGGCGCGAAAACTGAACCCGATGCGCTCAAACGTGTGCTCGCGATTCCCCAGCGTCAGCCCGCGCCACCACAGGAAGAACACCATCAGGAGCAAGACCAGGTCGGCCGGGATCGCCTCCGAAATCCCGGCCATGCGCCGCGCAAATTGCGCCAGCCACGCCGAGGCGGAAAGCCCCGCCGGATACAAGTGCAGCCGCACCGCCGCCAGGCCCGACAGCAATCCCAGCGCCATGACGAGAAGGGACACGGCCCGGGGCGCGACGTTCAGGCGGTTCATCCCCTTCACCAGCAACGCGATGAGCAGCAGGGTTCCGAACACGGCCAGGCCCAGCGGTGCGGCCGGATGGCGAGGGGCAAACGGCCGGATGGCGAACAGAAACCACGGCGAAACCCACGCCGTCTCCATGGCGACGAGCGCGAAGTCCAGCAGCGCGCGCTTCCAATCCCCTCGCAGCCCGCTCACGGCTGCACCTCCACTTCGCGCAATTGCCACAGGCCCACGTCCTCAAGTGGGCGCTGGCATACCGTGTAGGCGGGAATCCCCTCCAGCAGCCCCGTGTCCACGTCGGCGTCCACAGCCACCAGGGCCACCTTGCGCCCCGCCGCGCGGAGTTCCAAAAGCGAGGCCAGCAGCGCCTCGGAGACAATGCCCGTGATGACGACAAGCGTCGCACCCCAAGGCAGTTTGGGCGACTCCGTCTCCAGCAGCCGCTCAATGCGCGCTGTGGAGAAGGCCGTTACCGCCGCCAGAGCCTCCAGCATGTGCATGAGATGGTCGGGGCTTCGGCTGGGGAGCACCTTCAGGGGCTGATCCGACCGCGGCAGGCTGCCATTGGCCAGCAGCCCTACCAGATACTTCTGCTCCACGGCGAACGACGCGATGGACGCCGCCACGCTTACCACCCGCTCCAGGAGCACGGGGTTGCTCCCCTGAAGCGGCTCCGGCAGGGTATTGACGTTCAGGAAGATGACCCACTGGGGGCTTGTCGTCGGCTCGTACACCTTGACCTGTAGCCGCTGCTGCCGCGCCGAAGCCTTCCAGTGGATGTGCTTCCGCCCGTCGTAGGGCTGGTGATCGCGCACGCCGACGGCGCGGCTGGGGTCGGCGAATAGCGGCTCCTCGGCCCTAGCGTCGCCGAAGGGGTCTTTCGGCGGCAGTCCCAGCGCCTCCAGCGGCAACACCTGCGGATAGATGATGAGCGCATCCTCGTTCTCATCCACGACGGATGCGCTGAACAGGCCGAACACATCGCTGGCCTGCATGCGCACCGTCCCCAG
Source organism: Anaerolineae bacterium (assembly GCA_029907165.1). Taxonomy (GTDB): domain Bacteria; phylum Chloroflexota; class Anaerolineae; order DTLA01; family DTLA01; genus DTLA01. The sequence goes on along the minus strand of JARYMK010000013.1, from coordinate 24,404 downwards.
CGCGTAGAACCCGCGCTGCGCGCAGGCGATGCGGAAACGCCGCGTTACCCGCTCGCGCCAACGCAGGGAATACAGGTTGACCAGGTAGCCGACCGTCTCCTTGTGCGACGGAGCCAGATGGTCGCCGATGAGGGGTAGGGCCGTCGGGAGTTCGTCCTCGGCCTTCAGCCATGCCACGGGAAGCAGTTTGCCGTTCGTTACCTGGATGGACAGGGTAACCTCCTCGCCGACAAAGGCGCGGCGCTCGCTCAGTTGCCGCGCGTAATGGACGCCGCGCAGGGCATAGCGGTTCCAGAGCCAGGCCACCGCGATGACCGTGAGGAGGATGGTGGCCATGATCACAAGGGCATCCTGGCGGAACAGCACCCCCAGCAGGCCGAAGAGGACGGCCAGCGCAATCCAGGCGTCAGTGAACATCTACTGCTCCACAGGCACGGGCACCGACTCCACAACCTCGGCCAGAATCTGCTCCGGCCTCCGCCCGCGGAGCCGCGTCTGCGAACTGATGATGATGCGATGCCCCAGCACGAACGGCGCCAGGTACTTCACGTCGTCGGGCAGGACGAAGTCGCGCCCCCGAATGGCGGCCAGCGCCTGCGCCATGTGGTACAGCGCCAGCGTCCCGCGAGGGCTGGCCCCCAGCATCACGGCGGAGTGCTCGCGCGTCGCCCGGACGATGCGGACGACGTACTCGCGCACGGACTGCTCCACGCGCACCTGGCGGACGGTGTCGCGGAGCGTCAGCCAGTCGTCTGCACGCATGACGGGCTGGAGCCGCTCCAGCGGGTCGTCGCGCTCAAATCGCAGGAGAATCTCGTTCTCCTCGGCCTCCGTGGGATAGCCCAGGGCGATCTTGATGAGGAAGCGGTCCACCTGCGCCTCGGGAAGCGGGAACGTGCCCTCCAGTTCAATGGGGTTTTGCGTGGCGAGCACCAGGAACGGGCGCGGCAAGGGGTATGTAACGCCGTCTACGGTAATCTGCCGCTCCTGCATGGCCTCCAGCAGCGCCGACTGGGTGCGCGGCGTGGCGCGGTTGATCTCGTCGGCGAGTAGAATCTGCGACATGACCGGCCCAGGGCGGAACTCAAATTCCTGCTTTTTCTGATTGAAGAAGGAAATGCCCGTAACGTCGCTGGGCAGCAGGTCCGGCGTGAACTGCAGGCGGCTGAAGGTGCAACCGGCGGACCGGGCCACCGCCTTCGCCAGCGTCGTCTTGCCGATGCCGGGCACGTCCTCAATCAGCACGTGCCCCTCGCACAGCATGGCTGCCAGCAGCAACTCCACCGTCGCCCTCTTGCCCACGATCACCGTGTCCACGTTGTCCAGCACGCGGGCCATCGCTTCGTGAATCATCCCCACCTCCACTGCGGTTTGTCTCTCCGCATTCAGTATACCACCGCCCCGAACCCACGCAAGAATCCCATCGGGGGTTTGTGCCCGACCCACTTCTACATTCACCACAGAGCACGCTGAGACCGCGGAGAAAAGACAGGGAATTTCGGAGCGCGAAGGCCACTAAACCCCGCGAAAGGCGCGAAATGGGCTCGCGTCTCTCGCGTCTTTCCGCGCGTTTCGCGCTCCAAATTCTCTAACGCGCTTCAATCCACTGACCATTTCTCCGGGCCCCCGGCGGCTCGGCGGCGAAGGTGCCCCGTCAGGCCACAAGTCCAGCCTACGGGTGTCGGACCCCGCGCAAAAGCGAAGCGCCCCTGGAACATGCGGGGCGCTCCGGACGTTGCCTTGCTCGCCTGTGCATGCGCCTATGCGCCGCCAGCCACGACCATGGCCATCGCGTGCTCCTTGGTGTGCGTCAGGCTGATGGCCCACTGGTGCAGGCCCAGTTCCTCGGCCCGCTTGCGCGCCCGACCGTGCAACCGCACGACGGGCTTGCCGCGGAAGTCGGAGAGAATCTCCATCTCCGTCCAGTCTATCCCGACCAGGCCCGTGCCTAGCGCCTTAGAGATGGCCTCCTTGCCCGCGAACCGCACGGCCAACTCGGGGATGCGCCCGTCGCACAGCGCGATCTCGTTCGCCGTGTACACGCCGCGCAGGAACCGCTCGCCCCACCGTTCCACAGCGCGGGCGATGCGCGGCACCTCTATCAAGTCCACGCCCACCGAGAGGGCTGCCGCGGGCATGACCGGGAAGGGATAGGCTTTCATTTGCTCCGCACCAGGCCGCCGTTGTGGCCGCGCCCCACGCCGCGGTAGATGAACCCCAACTCGCGCATGCGCGGCGGGTCGTAAATGTTGCGCCCGTCCATCAGCACAGGCTGCCGCATGAGGCTCTTGATGCGCTGCATGTCCAGTTGCTTGAACTCGTTCCACTCGGTTACCAGGATGAGCGCGTCGGCGTCCTTTGCGACCTCATACGGGTCATTGCAGTAGGTTACGGGCACGTCCTGCATGGCGCGCTTGGCCGTCTCCATGGCGACGGGGTCGTAGGCTTTGACCTGCGCGCCCTCGGCCACCAGAAGCCGCGCCAGCGTGATGGACGGCGCGTCGCGCATATCGTCGGTATTCGGCTTGAACGCCAGCCCTAGCAGTCCCACCACCTTGCCCCGATACGAGCCCAGGATGTCGCGCAAGTGGTTGATGATGCGCTTGCGCTGATCATAGTTGATCTCCATCACGGCGCGGAGCAGTTGGGGTCGCGTCCCGTGGGTGGTCGCCATGTGGATGAGCGCCTTGACGTCCTTGGGGAAGCACGAGCCGCCCCAGCCGATGCCCGCGCCCAGGAAGTGGGGGCCGATGCGCTTGTCGGTACCCATCCCGCGCGCCACTTCTTTCACGTCGGCGCCCAGCGATTCGCAAATGGCAGCGATCTCGTTGATGAACGATATCTTGGTCGCCAGGAAGCAGTTGGACGCGTACTTGATCATCTCCGCCGTGCGCAGGTCGGTGATGATGGTCTCGGCCTGAAGCGGGTAGTACAGTTCGGCCACGCGCTCCGCTGCCTCGCGGCTCAGCGACCCCAGCACGATACGGTCCGGGTTCATGAAGTCGTACACGCCCGAACCCTCGCGCAGGAACTCGGGGTTGGAGACCACCCAGAACGGGATGGATGGGTCGGGCATGTTCTCGCGGACGATGTCGGCGACCCAGTCGCCCGTGCCGATGGGGACGGTGCTCTTGTTGACGATGATGAGCGGGTGGTCCAGCCGCTTGGCGATTTCAACCGCCGCGTCGTGCACGTGCTGCAGGTCGGCCTCGCCCTCCACCCCCGACGGCGTCCCCACCGAAATGAAGACGAACTCCGCATCCTTCACGCCCTCATCGTAGGACGTGGTGAAGAAGAGTCGGCCCGCCTCGCTGTTGCGGTGGACGATCTCCTCCAGCCCTGGCTCGTAGATGGGCAGGATGCACTTCCGAAGGTTGGCCGCTTTGCGCTCGTCTCGGTTGACGCACACCACACGGTTCCCCAGGTCGGCAAGGCAGGCCCCCGTTACCAGGCCCACGTAACCGACGCCGATCATGCAGATTCTCTTCATGCCCTTGCTCCTTTGCAATGATACGCGAACCCGCAGGCAGATGGGAACTACGAACCCATCGCCCGCGGCCCGCGATTATACACCGTAGCCGCGACCCACGCCTCGGTACAGAAAGCCCAGTTGCCGCATGGTCTCTGGGTCGTAAATGTTGCGCCCGTCCACGATGATGGGGCGGCGCATGGCCTCCTTGATCCACTTCAAATCCAGGTGCTTGAACTCGTTCCACTCGGTGCAGATGACCAGCGCATCGGCGCCCTGGGCCACCTCGTAGGGGGTCTCGCAGAAGGTAACGCCGTCCAGCATCGCCTTCGCGTTTTTCATCGCCACAGGGTCGTAGGCGCGGATGATGGCCCCCTCGTTCTGCAGGAGGTGGATGATCTCCACCGCGGGGGCCTCGCGCATATCATCGGTGTTGGGCTTGAACGCCAGCCCCAGCACGCCGATGACCTGCTCGTCCAGCGAGCCGAGGATGTCGCGCAGTTTCTGCACCAGGCGGCGGCGCTGGTCGCGGTTGATCTCCAGCACCGCGCGCAGGAGTTGCGGGTGGCAGCCATGGATGGCGGCCATGTGCGCCAGCGCCTTCACGTCCTTGGGGAAACACGACCCGCCGAAGCCGATGCCCGCGTCCAGGAAAGCCGACCCAATGCGCTTGTCGTAGCCCATGCCCGCGGCCACCTCTTTGACGTCCGCACCCAGGGCCTCGCAGATGGAAGCGATCTCGTTGATGAACGAGATGCGGTTGGCCAGGAACGCGTTGGACGCGTACTTGATCATCTCGGCGGTGCGCAGGTCCGTGATGACGATGGGCGCGCGGAGCGATAGGTACAACTGCGCCACTTGCTCGGCGGCCTCGCGGTTCAGCGAACCCAGCACCACGCGGTCGGGGTTCATGAAGTCGTACACCGCCGACCCTTCGCGGAGGAATTCGGGGTTGGACACCACCGCGAACGGCACGTCGTTCTTCTTGTGCTTGTTGACGATGTCGGCCACCCAGTCGCCCGTGCCGATGGGGACGGTGCTCTTGTTGACGATGATGAGCGGGTGATCCATGACCTCGGCGATGGCTTCGGCGGCCTGCCGCACGTAGCGCAAATCCGCCTCGCCCTCGGTGCCCGAGGGTGTGCCGACGGCGATGAAGACGAACTCCGCGTCGCGCACGCCTTCGGCGTAGGACATCGTGAACCGCAAACGGCCCGACTGCGCGTTGCGGCGGACGATCTCCTCCAGCCCGGGCTCGTAGATGGGCAAGATGCCCTGGCGCAGGTTCTCCACCTTGCGCTCATCAATATCCACGATGGTAACCAGGTTCCCAAGGTCCGCAAAGCACGTGCCCGTGGTCAGCCCCACGTAGCCAGCGCCAATGACGCATATCTTCTTCAACGAGACTCCACCTTCCCAGCGAAGATTCTACAACCGCGCAGGGCTGCTACAAGCCCAACGCTCATTATACTATACCTGGCGGACACGAGAAAAAACGCACAGCAAGCGGGGCCCGGTCCCGTCTTCCGCTGGCAAATCGTGCGCACACTATCCCGTTCTGTCAGGTAAGCGAAGCGATCTCCCGTCGCGGGGATTGCTTCGGGCGATGCGCACCCTCGCAACGACGGTCGCCCACAAACCTCGGGCCCGAATCGCAAGCCGAGGCTCGGCTGCGCGTGATTGTTCCATTCGCGCCGCCGAAAACGCCGAGTTCGCAGATCTTCCCTGTGTCAACCCCGCCGCTGGCGGGAGATTTCGTACAACGCCACCGACCCGGCCACGGCGGCGTTCAGCGACCCCACCCGGCCTCGCATGGGTAGCCGAATCAGGAAATCGCACCGCTCGCGCAAAAGGCGGCTGATGCCGCTCCCCTCGCTCCCGACGACGAGCGCCAGGGGCCGGTTCAGGTCGGACTCGGTGTACGGCAGCGCGTCGGGCGTGGCCTCCAGACCCACCGCCCACACGTTCGCCCGCTTCATCTGCTCCAGCGTCTGCGCCAGGTTGGTTACGATGTCCACATTCAGGTGCTCCGTCGCGCCGGCCGACGCGTTCACGACAGCCGGGGTGATGTCCACCGCGCGGCGCTTGGGAATCACCACGCCGTGCACACCCACAGCCTCGGCAGTCCGCAGGAGACTCCCCAGGTTCTGCGGGTCCTGCAGGCAATCCAAGACGAGAAACAGCGGCATCTCGCCGGTCTGCTGGCTCGCCCGCAGGGCCTCCTGCCACGGGACGTAGGGGTAGCCGCTGACTTCCAGTGCCACGCCCTGATGATGGCCCGCATCCTTGCCCACCAGTTTGTCCAGCGCGGCGCGGTCCACGGCCACGTGGGGCACGTTGCGAGCGCGCGCCTCGGCGAGGATGTCGCCCACCGCCCCGCCAGACGCCACGTTCTGCGCGACGAGCAGCCGGTAGAACCGCCGCCGGTTCGCCCGCAGGGTCTCCAGGACGGCGTTCCGTCCGTACAGCACCTCAAAGCCGGGCATTCAAATCCCCCTCGCTCCGCACGGCTTCACCGCAGAGACACGAAGCACGCCGACAAGTCTTATTGTCGCTGCGGTTTCGGCGTCTCTGCGGTGGGTTTGTTCGCCCCAGGCCGAGGCTCCTACTCTTCCGCCGCTTCGGGCGGCCGGATGCGCCAGGTCGTGCCGTCGGGCCTGTCCTCCAGCGCGACGCCAAGCGCACCCAGGCGGTCGCGGATGCGGTCGGCCAGCGCCCACTGCTTGGCCTGGCGCAGTTCCGCGCGGGTCTCCACCAGCAGGCGCAGCAGGTCCTCGGTCAGGCCCGCGGTCTGCGCCTTATATGTCTCCGGCGTGATGAGCCCTAACACATCCCCCACAAGGCGGCCGTAGAGCGTGTCCACCTGCTGCCACGACTCGCGGCTGATCGGCGCGCCCTCGTGCACCATCTTGTTGACCTCGCGGTTCAGGTCAAACAGCACGGCCAGCGCGTTGGCTGTGTTGAAGTCGTCGTCCATCGCCTCGCGGAAGCGGGCCTCGGCGTCCGCTACCAGGCTGGCGACGGTCTCCGACAGGGGCCCCGACGCGGCCTCCTCCACCTGAGCGCGCACGCGGCGCATGGTCCCGTAGAGCCGCTCCACACCCTTCGCCGCGGCAGTGAGCGCCTCGTCAGTTACGTCCAGCGGACTGCGATAGTGGCTGCCCAGGATGAAGAAGCGGATGGTCATCGGCGCGTACTGCTGGAACGCCTGCTCCAATGTGATGAAGTTGCCCAGCGACTTGTGCATCTCCTCGCCGCGGATCATGAGCATCCCGTTGTGCAGCCAGTACTTGGCGAACGGCTTTCCCGTGGCCGCCTCGCTCTGGGCGATTTCGCACTCGTGGTGGGGGAACTTGTTCTCCATCCCGCCGCCGTGGATGTCAAACGGCTGGCCCAGGTACTTGGTGGACATGGCCGAGCACTCAATGTGCCAGCCGGGGAATCCCATGCCCCACGGGCTGGGCCATTGCATGATGTGCTCGGGCTCGGCGCGTTTCCACAGGGCGAAGTCGGCAGGATCGCGCTTCTCCGGCAACACTTCCACCCGCGCGCCTTCTATCAGTTCGTCCACCTTGCGGCCCGACAACTTGCCGTACTCCGGCCACTTGCGGACGGAGAAATACACCGACCCGTTGACCTCGTAAGCGTAGCCCTTCTCTATCAGCGTTTTGACCAGTTCAATCTGCTCTGGGATGTGGCAGGTGGCGTGAGGCGTGATGTCGGGGCGAGTTACGTTGAGCGTGTCCATATCGCGGAAGAAGCGCCGCTCGTAGTACTCCACCAGCACCCAGGGGTTGAGCCGCTCGCGCTTGGCCCCCTTGAGGATGCGGTCCTCGCCTGTGTCCAGCAGGTGGCCCACGTCGGTGATGTTCTGGACGTGGAGCACCTTGTACCCCAGGTAGCGCAGGTAGCGCACGACGGTGTCAAAGTTGACGTAGGTCTTGCCATGGCCCAGGTGCGCGTCGTTGTGCACCGTGGGGCCGCAGACGTAGATGCCCACCCGCCCTTCGTGGATAGGTTCAAACAGTTCCAGTTGTCGTGAAAGAGAGTTGAAAACTCGGAGCGCCATGGTTTACCTCCATACCCAGGAATAAGGAATCCGGTTGCCGCAGCGGATTGGGAAGGGCCTCGTCAGCGCCTTCCCTATGTACAGATGCACTTCCACGCGCTCCGTGTCAAGAATTCAAACGCGAGCATGGGTTGTCTCCACACGAATGGTCTGTGCGCCGGTCGTTCGCCACGCCCAGCGGTGTCCCAACGGGGCGCCATCAAACGCCTGTTGACCACTTGTCAACTTTCCAGCAACCAATCTGACAAATGTTCCTTGACACGCGTCAACCTTTGAGACGAAATCTTTCCGATGGCTCCTAAGAGCACCTCGCCGGACACTGTTGCAAGCCGGCCCGCTCTAATGACACTCGCCGCCTTTAGGCCGCTCTCTGCGAAATCATCGTCATCTTCACACACTATTTCGTCAAATCCAGGCGGGCAATGGCGTATCTGCGCAGAAATCATGCAAATCAACCAGTCGTCATACTCCCCCGGCAACCTGCCAATCAGCAACGCAGGGCGCAACCTACCTTGTTCCAGGTCTGTTTGGGGGAATCGGAATAGAACGACTTGGCCTGCCCGCTTCATCTAAAAACCACCTTCAGGTCGGACAAGGCATATTCCGTCTCCTCGTCCTCCATTCCACGCATGGCGAAGGCCAGCGCGAGCGAGGACCACTCTTGCCTGTCCTGCTGCTCGGCCTTCGTCAGCAAGTACTGGATGAAATCCAGTACCTCTTGTTGAAAAGCGAGCGGGAGTTTCCGAACATAGTCATGAATTCTATCCTCTAGCGCCATCCTACTACCCTCTCCTCGCATTCAGGCCCCATCCGCGGCTCATCCGTGTACAAAACACAATCGCACACCCGCCTCCCTACCGCGCGCCCTCAATCTGTGCGAAGATCATGCGCCCGGCGGCGGTCTGCAGCACCTTCGTAACCACAACGCTGATGGTCTGGCCGATGTGGCGCCGCCCGTTCTCCACCACGACCATCGTGCCGTCGTCCAGATACCCCACGCCCTGGCCGAGTTCCTTGCCCTCCTGGATGATGCTCACGCTCAAGGTCTCGCCCGGCAGGACGACGGCCCGCACCGCATTGGCCAGTTCGTTGATGTTCAGGACGGTTACGCCCTGGAGTTCGGCCACGCGGTTCAGGTTGTAGTCGTTGGTAATGATGGGGGCGCGCAGCCGCTTCGCCAGCATCACCAGTTTGTCGTCTACGTCGCGCACGTCCTCAATGTCCAGGTCGGCCACGCGAATCGGGACGACGGACTCCTTCTGCAGTCGGTTCAGCATGTCCAGCCCGCGCCGTCCCCGCGCGCGCCGCAGCGGGTCGGGCGAGTCGGCGATGTGCTGAATCTCGTTGAGCACAAAGCGGGGCACAACCATGGTGCCGCTGATAAAGCCCGTATGACTGATGTCGGCAATGCGCCCATCAATGATAACGCTGGTGTCCAGGAGAACGATATTGTCCTCGCGACTGACCTCCCGGCTCATCCGTCCGCTCATCAGCGCGAAGAAATCCCTGTGGCGCATCACGCCGATGAACGTGCCCAGGTAGCCCATAATCACGGCAAACACCGCAGGCAGCGCCCGTCCCCACGGCGACGGAAGAAACGACAGCGGCAGTGCCAGCAGCGCCGAGGCGATAAGCCCTACTACCAGCCCTGCAATCCCCGAGACCACCTGCTGCGCCGACGCCGTGCGGATCGCGTTACGGACGTTGCGGATGGGCCGCAGCACCACGTAGGGGGTAATGAGCAGGCCCAGCGCGGCCCCGGCCAACGATAGCGTAAGAATATAGCGCACCGATTGGGTGTCCACCCGCCCCCCAAGCAGGATGCCCACCTCCCAGCCGACCAACCCGAAGACGATCATTCCAATGATACGGGTAATAAATTCGCCGCTCATGACACGCTCCTGACAAGTCCTGTTGTTCAGATTGTTCCTTACGGTCGTCTATCTCTGCGAGCGCACCTCCTTCTGCAGGATGTCATCCTCTGACAGTTCCCCCCAAGTGTTGACGTCGAGAGCCCGCCGCCGAGACGCCGAGGGCGCGGAGATTCAAGGGTGCAGGAGCACTCCCCGCTTCTCTTTTGCCTTCTCGGTGTGCTCCGCGCCTCCGCAGTGCAAGAAGCGATCAGCCAACACCCGAAAGGGAGACTCCCCATCCTTTCCCACGGGCAAAAATCAAAGAGTGCACATCCCGTGCACTCTCCGCAATCCGAACCCTGTTGCGAATGGCAATGCCGATGCCGATTTTCGGAAGACGATGGACCGATAAGTGCTAGGGATGATAGAAAGACTGCCTGTCGCCGTCACAGCGAATGGCAAACATGAATCAACAAGATACGAAATGAATCTCTACATAGATAATAGCACAACTTGCGCGAAAAGTCAACGCTGTTGAGCGCAGCGGCAGGCATCTTGGCCCTGGCCTATGCTCGCCAGCCTTGACCCATTCGCTTCACGCTACTCGCAGCTGGGCTCCCTGCAATGCTCCGCCCAGTTACGTCGCCAGCGACCCTCGGAACTCAATCCATGGTTGCGCCTGTTTTTGCGCAGGACCGCCCACGTGTTATAATGATACGGCGCGCCCCTGTAGCTCAAAGGACAGAGCGAGGGCGTCCTAAGCCCTGTCGTTGGGGGTTCGAGTCCCTCCAGGGGCGCCAGGCTTTGACACAACGCGGCTCATGTGATATTCTTGTGGCACAAGGCGCCGGGACAGCGGGCCTTGTTCTTTTGCCCGCCAGCCGTCCCATAGATTTGCAGAAACCCAGGAGGCATTATCTTTATGGAAAATCATCAGCAGGAACCCGCGCAGGCGGCAACGCCCGAGGCCCCGTCGGCGCTGAGCATCCAGGACCTCAAGAAGAACATGGAAATCCACGGCACCGTCAAGCGCGTGTCGGAAGTAGGCGTGTTCATTGACGCCGGACTGGACGGCGAGGGGTTTCTCCACGCCTCGGAGTACCGCCCGCTGGGCAAGGACAAGGGGATTCAGTTCCGCGTGGGTGACCCTATCACTGTCTGGGTCAAGGCGGTGGCCCCTGACCTCAAGAGTTTCCGCGCCACGCTGAAGGAGCCGTTGAAGTACCGCATGTCGGACCTGAAGCCCGGCATGGTGGTAACGGGCAAGGTGGTGCGCATCACCAACTTCGGCGCGTTCGTCAACATCGGCGCGAAGACCGACGGCCTGGTGCACGTCTCCGAGATGTCCGATGAGTTCGTGCGCAATCCAGCCGACGTCGTGTCCGTGGGCGACGAGGTTCAGGTGAAAATCCTGAAGGTGGAAGGCAACAAGATTTCCCTCAGCATGAAGGCGCTGATAGAGAAAGAGCCGGAGCCTGTTGAGGAAGAGGAAGCCGCCCTGGAGGAAGAGGAAGCCGTCCCCACGGTCATGGAACTGGCGCTCCAGCAGGCGCGCGAGCGGGCCAAGAGGCAGGAGAAGCGCGCCCGCGCCAAGGCGAAGGAATCGCGCGGCCCCAGCCCGGTAGACGACATTATCGCGCGCACGCTGCAGTACCACCGCGAGCAGAGCAAGAAGTAATTGCCCTCACCCTAGCCCTCTCCCAGCGGGAGAGGGCGCGTCCGCCCGAGGCTGAAGCCATCGGGCTAAGGGGCAAAGCCCTGCGGGCTATGTCAGCCCCGAAGGGGCTTCGCATGTTGAGCGCGGGGGTTTAGCCCCGCGCGATCGCCGCGCGGCACCGCCCGATGCTAAAGCATCGGGCTACATGGACAAAGCCCTGCGGGCTCGGTCAGCCCCGAAGGGGCTTCGCCCGTTCAGCGCGGGGGTTCAGTCCCGCGCGATCGCCGCCCTCACCTCCTACCCTCTCCCGACGGGCGAGGGCGCGCCCGCCCGAATCACGGCGTGCCGCCCGCGGGCAGTAGCACCTCGCGCTGGACTTGCCCATCCGCACCGGCGCGGAACCGCACATGCGCGTCGTGCACGATGCGAGTGCGCCACAATTCCGCCCGCCGCACGCCGTCCTTGCCGATCCACGCCCATAGGATGGCGCCATCCCGCGCCGCGTCGTAGTTGTCAATGTCAAACACGAAGTCGCCCAGGCTGTAGGCGATGAGTTTGCCCTTGTACACCTCGGTGGGCTGCAGGACGTGGGGGTGGTGGCCCACGACCAGGTCGGCGCCGGCATCCACGGCGCGGCGAGCCGCCGTTTGCTGCGCGGCGGTGGGCGCGGGGTCGTACTCCCGGCCCCCGTGCAGGATGACCACCACCACGTCCGCCTGCTGCTTTGCGGCCTCAATCTGCCGCGCCATCCGCTCCAGGTCGTCCAGATAGGCCACGCCGGGGCGGTCGTCCCCCGCCGCGAATTCCGCCGCCCGAAAGTAACTGACCCACGCCACCAGCGCCACCCTGACGCCATGGACGTTGTACACCAGCGGGCGCTCGGCCTCCGTGCGATTGGCCCCCGCGCCGACGACGGCCAGCCCCTGCGCCGTCAGGTGGCCGATAGTCTCCTCCATGCCCGCGACGCCGAAGTCCAGCGTGTGATTGTTGGCCAGCGACAGGGTGTTCAATCCCGAACGGCCTAGCCCCAGCGCCGCGGACGGGTGGGCGCGGAAGACATACGTCTTCGGCCACGGGTCGCCGCCCAGCGCGATGGGACACTCCAGGTTCGCCACGGCGATGTCGGCCTGCTTGAGCGCGGCGGACACGGGCGCGAAGGGATAGTCCACGCCGTACCTGTCGGCATACTCCCCAACGGTGCGGGCCAGCATGACATCCCCCACCGCCGCGAGGAGCACCGCCCCGTCCTCCGCGGGCAGCGCGCCCTCCCACGCGGCCAGCGTCGGCGGGCCGGGCGTGGGAATCGGCGACGGGATGCCGTTGACCACGGGCGCCAGCACGTGCACGAAGCGCCCCTCGTGCAGGACGACCTGGGGCTCGCCGCCGGTCTGGAGCGCCGCGACGCGAAGCCCGGCCACCCGCGAGGGCGCGTACCACACGCCGCGCATCTGCCCCGCTCCGGATAGCACGGTTACCGTCCCGCCCTCCGTCGCCGCCAGGATTTCCGCCACGCCGTCGCCGTCCACATCCGCCGCGGCCAGGTCCCAGACGCCGCCTGCAACCGCCGACTCCCAACGGGTCTTGCCGTCCGGCGACAGGGCAAGCACCCGATTCGCCGGATCGCCCGTGCCGACGACGAGAGCCGGGCCGCCCGGGAGTTCGGCCTCTGTCCACACCGGCATCCCGCCACCCAGGGCGACCTCCCACAGCCGCGTGCCGTCCGCGCCCCACGCCCCCAGCGCCCCGGCCTGATCGCCAGATACCCACGCGATGCCGTCCAGCGCGCTGGGCCGCGCTGCCACCCTTTGGTCGCCCGCCGGCCTGTCCCACACAATGCGGCCATCGGCGGCGATGCCGAGCACGTGGCCCGAATCCAGGCCCACCAGCACATCTGCGCCGCCGATGCGTCCAATCGCCAGCGAGACCGGCGCAGCGGGGAGTTGCGTCGTCCATTGCGCGCGGCCCGTCCGGTCAAGGGCGGCCAGCGTGCCCTTCCACGTGGCGGCCAGCACCGCGCCGCCCAGGGATGCCAGGTGCGTAACCCGGCCATCCAGGCGCGTCTGCCACACCAGGCTGCCCTCGGCATCCAGCAGGTACACGCGGTCCGAGTCGTCGCCGATGAGGACGCGCGGCGAGCCGTCGGCCTCGGCCACCACCAGCGCCGCGTAGATGACTGCCTCGGCGCGGAACCGCCAGCGCACCGTGCCGTCGGCCGCGAAGGCGTAGAAGTAGCGGTCGTGCGAACCGGCCAGGATTTCTGAAACCCCGTCGCCGTCCAGGTCGGCCACGTCCAGCGTCCAGAACGCCTCGGTCTCGTGCCAGTTGTCGGCGGTGGGATACACCCAACGGTCGTGGAGCGCGATCGGCGGCAAAGGCGTCGCCGTTGGCGTGGCCGTGGGCGCAGGCGTGGCGGTGGGCGAAGGGCGCAGCGTGGCAGTCGGAGTGGCAGGCGGGCTGCCAGTGGGCGTCAGCGTGGGCGTGGCCGAAGCGCACGCGGCCAGCGAAACAGCGATCAGCGTCAGCGCAACGAGTCGTTTCATGGGGCCACTTTAGTCGGGATGGGGCGGGATGTCAATTGCAGGGCGATTGGAGTGTCCACGGACAACACGAATGACGGCCGATTCTTTGACCGAGTCGTGGGCGAAGCCCCCAGGCCGGGCTATGCGCCGGCGAAGGGGCCCTTGACGTAGGAGCGGTGCTCGCAGATGAGGCGCTCGCGCACCTGGAAGATGTCCACGCCGCGCACGTGGCCCGGCTCGCCTGAGGCGCTCACCCAGTCGCAGCGCCAGCGCATGACGCACCGCAGGCCGAACCCGAAGATGTCCTCAATCTTCAGGCGGGCCTGGGGCGACCGGCGGAAGAAGTCCTGCCAGAACTCGGCGACCGCCGCCTTGCCCGCGTACGTGGCACCCTCGGGCGCGGGACCGGCGGTCGCCAGTAGGCAGTCGTCGGTCAGCAGTCGCACCATGCCGGCGACGTCGTGGCGGTTGAAGGCCTCGGCGAACTCCAGCACGACGCGCGCGGCCGATTCAATGCGCGCCATCTTCATGCGAGCGACTCCTTGTGCGGTTGGGCGCGACGCAGCGGAGCGGCGTCAGGTGCAAGCGCGCGTTAGCCGCCATCGCCGACTGGAGCAAAACTCCACCGCCTGCACACACGCCCATTCTCTTCGGGCAAAGTACCAGTTCCCATCACACCTGACAACTTTATAGCACAACGGCGTGCAACGTGCAACAGCCAAAACACCCGCCACCCTTCCCGCACCACGCCAGGCAACGACCCCGCAGGCAAGCGGACACCGCCCACCCGCCAGCCCGCCCCGCAGAATGCCTGCGCCTGCGCGTCAAAGACCTGGACTTCGAACGCCGCGCCATCATCGTGCGTGGTACCAAAGGGAACGAGGATCGGGTCACCATACTGCCCGATTCCCTGGTGGAACCGCTCAGGGAGCACCTGCAGCGGGTCAAACGCCTGCACGAGGAGGACCTGGCCCGCGGCTACGGCGCCGTCTACCTGCCCGACGCCCTGGAACGCAAGTACCCCAACGCCAACCGAGAGTGGGGATGGCAATATGTCTTCCCCTCCAACCGCCTGTCCATTGACCCCCGCACGCCCCCCTCGCCCGCCGGGAGAGGGGCCGGGGGTGAGGGCATCGTGCGCCGCCACCACCTGGACGAAAGCGGCCTGCAAAGGGCCGTCCGCCAGGCCGCACGGCAGGCGGGCATTAACAAGCCGGTCGGTCCCCACACCTTCCGCCACTCCTTCGCCACCCACCTGCTGGAAAACGGCTACGACATCCGCACCGTGCAGGAACTCCTCGGCCATAAGGATGTGAAAACGACCATGATCTACACCCACGTCCTGCAGCGCGGCGGACTGGCCGTACGCAGCCCGCTGGATTGACGCCCCAGCGGGCGAGCCGCCCTCGGGCCCGCTGCTGCGCCTATCCTCCCGCCGCCTCGGCCTTCCACTCCTCGCGCACGCGCGTCAGGACCAGCGCCGACACCAGGAACATCAGCCCGTAGATGGCGAAGATGAGCACGTAGCCGATGCCCGGCGATTGCGGCACATTCCGGGTGAAGTAGTCCGCGATGGGACCGCCAATGTACCCGCCCACGGCGCCCGCGCCCGCTCCGGCCAGGTTGGAGATGCCCAGGTACTTGCCGGCCTCCTCCTTCGGCACGATGTCGGTGCCCAGCGCCCAGTTGGTGGTGAAAAACATGCCGGTTGCCGCGCCCACGATGCACCCGCCCACGTAGATGACGGTCATGTTCGGCGCGAGAACGAGCACCAGCGCGCCCAGCGCCGCGAGGATGCCGCTGGCGGCCACCAGCCGCTTGCGACCCACGTGGTCGGCCAGCCACCCGCTAGGGAAGGCGAACAGCAGGATGAGGATGCCCACCACCATCATCAACTGCGACGCCGGCTTGGCGGCCGTCGCCCCCGGGAATCCCAGGCGCGACTGGAGGAAGTAGACCGCGAACCCGGACAGGTTGGTCGTGCCCACGAGGAACGCCAGGCGGTTCACCACCCACCAGGCGAAGGATGGGTAGCGCCGCGCGTTCTCGCCGCCGATGCTGATGCGCACGCTGGCCCACACGCCCACGACCACCGCCCCGGCAATGGCCACCGCGCCCACGAGGCCCATGATGAGCAGCAGCAGCGGAACCGACTGGATGCCGACCACCAGCGTGCCCACCCATTTCGCGGCCGCCCCCAACCCCAGGATGATGCCGAGGAAGACCAGCGTCATGGCGACGAGGCGCAGGAACGGCTCCCAGTTGATGGGGCCGGGCGGTTCCCGCAGCGGTTCCTCGCGCACCAGCATGGTGAGCGCCATCGCCACGAACAGCACGCCCACGGCCACGAAGATGCCGGTCCACATCTGCCCCTTGGCGACCAGCGGGCCTACCGTCATCGCCACGATGATGACCGGCAGCAGATCCATCATCGCCTTGATGCCCGAGAACCGGCCCCGGTACTGTTCGGGCACCAGGTCGGGAATGAGGCCCTGCTCGGCGCCATGGGCCGCGTTGGACGCGATTTGCGAGAAGACCAGCGCCGCAAACAGGAACCAGTAGGTGGGCGAGGCCCCAACGGCGATGATGGCGAGGATGTTGCCCAGCGTGCCCAACAGGATGAAGGGCCGCCGTCGTCCCCAGCGCAGCGTGCTGCGGTCCGAGAGCATCCCGAACAGCGCCTGGGCCAGCAGCGCCACCATCAGGGTGTACAGCCGAATGGTGCCGTAGGCCTCGCCCTGCTCCGCGGTGCTGACGAACCGCTGCACGATGAGGGGCACGATGATGGCGAAACTCTGGGAGACCGTGGTCAAACCGAGCCAGTAGATGTTGATCGTGATGTAATCATACCAGCGGATTTTCCTCATGGCCTTCCTCCTTCGGATGATTGAAGAGCGGACTGCCCCCGGCCCGCGGCGAGAGTATAGCGCACGATTTCGCATCTGTAAACACCGACGCGGGGATTCAGTTCCAGCGCCTGTTGTCGGCTGGGTGAGCATGGGGAAACCGCGAATCTGCGCGAATTCAAAGGTTCCATTCGTGTCCATTCGCGGCACTTCGTGGGTTGCGCATTCGTGCAAATTCGCGTCCGTTGGCGGCTGTGCACCCAAGACGCTGGGCGAATGGCGGTATGGAGGCTTTCATTGTATACTTGAGGCCATTGAGAGAACAGTTGAAAAGAAACGGAGTAAGGTTAGAGTGGAAGCAACAGTTCCTGTGGGAAGTTCCAACATCGGGCTGCAGATCGCCATCCTGCTGGTGAGCGTGGTCTGCGTGGCCTTCTTCTCCAGTTCCGAGGCGGCGCTGATTTCGGTAAGCAAGATTCGGCTGCGCAGCCTGGCCGACAAGGGCAACCGAGGGGCCCAGGCGGCGCTGCGAGTCGTGGCCAATCACGATCGGCTGTTCGCCACGATTCTGCTGACCGAGAATGCCTTCATCATTCTGGCGTCGTCGGTGGGCACGGCCCTGGCGCTGCGCCTGTTCGGAGAGGGCGGCCAGTACGTCGCCACGCTCATCATGACTATCGTCCTGGTAACCTTTGGCGAGATCACCCCCAAGACCTTCGCTGCTGCCAACGCCGAGCGCATGGCGCTGATAGAGGGCCGCCTGATTGAGATCGCCATCAAGGTCATGACAGCGCCGGTGTGGCTCCTGACCCGCGTTACCAACGCCCTGGTGCGCCTGCTGATCGGGTCGCGCGACCACCAGCCCCCGATTGTTACCACCGACGAGTTGCGCATGTTGATTGACATCGGGGGTAAGGAAGGCGCCGTCCGCGAGACCGAGCGGGCCATGTTGCAGAACGTGTTTGAACTACGCGACCGCCGCGTGCACGAGGTCATGATTCCCCGCAACCAGATTGTGGCGCTGGAACAGGAGCAGACTGTGCGCGAGTTCCTGGATCAGTTCGCCGAGTCCAAGCATGCCCGCTTCCCCATGTACAAGGGCGACCTGGACAACATTGTGGGCTTCCTCTCGGTGAAGGATGTCCTGCTGTCCATGGCGCGCTCGCCAGATGTCCTGGACAGGCCCGTGAGGGAAATCATGCGCACGCCGCCGCTGGTAGTGCCGGAGACCAAACTGGTGAGCGAACTGTTCGCCGAGATGCGGAGCAAGCAGGTGCAGATGGCCATCGTCCTGGATGAGTATGGCGGCACAGCGGGGCTGGTAACGCTGGAAGAACTGGTGGAGGAGATCGTTGGGCAACTCAGCGACGAGGTGGCGACGGTGCGCCCGGCCATTCGGCGGGTGGACGCGCACACCGTGCGGGTGGACGCTCAACTGCGCGTGGACGAGGTGAACGAAATCCTGGGGCTGTCGCTGCCCGAGAGCGACCTGTATGAGACCGTGGCGGGCTTCCTGATGACGCGGATGCAGAAAGTCCCCGATGAAGGGGAGACCTACGAATGGAAAGAGGTACGGCTACGCGTTACGCGGCGTCGGGGGGCGAGGCTAGAGGAGATTGAAATCACGCTGCCCGACACGCGGTAAAACAAAAAGGAAGCGGGACTCATGCCCCGCTTCCCTCTTGTTCCCGTGTGGTGTTCGCTGGGCTAGGCGGCTTTGTCGTCTGCCTGCGCCTGCTGCGTCTCTTCCAGGAATTTGTGCACCTCGGCCTGGGCGCGCTTGAACCGCCGGACGAGGGCGGCGTCGGTCGCGTTCATGGCCCGGATGGCCCGCTGGGCGCAGACCACGCACCCCAGCCCCGCGCGGTAACTCCCGGCCTCGCACCCGACACAGCCCGCCGCGCGGATGATCATCAGCGTCAGCGCCAGGCTATCCTCGTGCGTGGGCGGGAGCGCCGCGACGCGGTCCACCAGCGCCTGCCACTGAGGCCCCGCAATATCGCGCAACTGTCCCACCAACCGATGCGGGAAAAACAGTTCAGTTGACCGATTCATCTATCTACACCTCTGCAGCGAAAGTCGTTTCCAATTCTACGAGCCGGCTGCCTACCGGCTCGGCAAACAAAAGGCGCAAGGATAATCCTCACGCCCTCCTCACTCCCCTGTGTGGGCCGATGCGTTCGCATGACCGGCCCGAAAGCCTTCCAACCGCGCCCGTATATTACCATAGGTTAGCAAAAAAGTCAACTACCTACGCGCGGGCAATTGGTTCGGAAGTTCGTTCGCGCCCACCGTGTCCGCGAGCGGAAGTCTAGCCGGCTATCTCCTGAGCGCCGAGACAAGAGGGAGGACGCGGGTGGTTAGCCCCTGCGGTCGTTTCGGCCTCCGCGAACGACGCACTGAACGTAGGCGAAAACGGCGACGGTTGCCATGCCAGCAGGGTGAGACCAAATCCCTTTGCAGTCCACTTTTCGCGCCAGGTCGCGATTGTGTTATAATTCTCGCCAAACTGTTCTTGCTGGAGCACAGGGAACGTGAAGCGAAAGACTATCCTCACCGCACTGGCAGCATTGATGGCGCTGGCGCTTGCGTCGGGCGCTGCCCTCGCCCAGCAGCCCGTCGTCCGCGCGCTGTTCTTCTACTCGCCGACGTGCCCCCACTGCGAGGCCGTCATCAAGGAATACATCCCGCCCCTCATGCAGAAGTACGGCAGGCAGTTGGAGATCGCATTCATAGACATCTCCAACCCGCAAAACTACGAGGGGCTGCTCCGGTTGGAGGCCGCTTACGGTCTGGATTCCACCAAGACCGGCGTGCCTGAGGTCTTCATCGGCGACAAGGTGCTGACCGGCGAGTACGCCATCCGCAACGACATGGAGCGCATCGTCCAGGAGTACCTGGCGCAGGGCGGCGTGGACTACCCCGCCATCGCGCGCATCAACCCCGAGGGGACGCCAGCGCCCACCCCCACGCCGAACGCGCCCGCCAAGTCCATCGCGCTGGCCTACTTCTACAAGGCTGGCTGCCAGGAGTGCAACCGCGTGGAGTACGACCTGCGCCTGCTGGAGAGCCGCGTGCCGGGCCTGAAGGTGTACCGGTTTGATGTGGTGGAGCAAGCGCCGCTGAACGAATGGCTCAGTCAGCGCAACGGCGTGCCCCAGGACAAGCGGCTGATTGCGCCGGCGGTCTTCGTGGGCGATGATTTCCTGGTAGATGAGCAGGTTACCTACGATGCCCTATCCAAACTGGTGGACAAGTACAAGGCCACAGGTGCGCCCGCGGTCTGGGAAGGTTGGGACAAGGACAACCCGCAGGCCAAGCAGGGCATCCTGGAGCGGTTCCAGTCCTTCGGGGCGCTGACGGTGGCCGCCGCGGGCCTGGTGGACGGCCTGAACCCCTGCGCCTTCGCCACCATTGTGTTCTTCATCTCGTACCTGGCCTTTGTCGGACGCAAGGGGAACGACCTCCTCTTCGTCGGCGCGGCGTTCACATTGGGCGTGTTTCTGACCTACACGCTGGTGGGATTCGGGCTGCTGAGGGCGGTGCAGGCGCTGCCGTTCATGGCCACGCTGGGGCGGTGGGTGTACATCGCCGCGGGAGTGCTGGCCTTCGTGCTAGCCGTGCTCAGCGTCAACGACTTCCTGGCGGCCCGGCGCGGCAAGCCCGACGAGATGCGCCTGAAATTACCCACCGCCTGGCGCAAGCAGATCAACAAGGTCATCCGCGAGGGGAGCCGGGTTCGGGCGTTCGTCGCGGTCGCCTTCGCCACGGGGTTCGTCGTATCCCTCATTGAACTGGCGTGCACGGGCCAGGTGTACCTGCCCACCATCCTGTTCGTGATGAGTGTGCCGTCCATGCGGGCGCAGGCCATCTCGTACCTGATGCTGTACAATGTCATGTTCATCCTGCCGCTCATCGTGGTGTTCGGCCTGGCGTATGCGGGAACGTCGTCGCAGACGCTGGCGGCGTTTGTGAACAAGCAGACCGCCACGGTGAAACTGCTCACGGCGGCCATCTTCTTCATTCTGGCCGTGTGGCTGCTGTATTCGGTGGTGTAGCGATGGCGACAACGCGCGCGTACTACGATGACCCCTACTGCCGCGAGTGGACGGCCCGAATCGTGCGCCGGGTGCCGGGCGATGGGCGCGTGGGGCTGGTGCTGGATCGCACGTATTTCTACCCAGGGGGCGGCGGCCAGCCCCCCGATGCGGGCACCATCGGCGGCCAGCGCCTGCTGGAGATGACCGAGGCCGACGACCTCGTGCACTGGGTGATCGAAGACCCAGGCGCCGACGCCGTGCAGTGCGCGCTGGATTGGCAGCGGCGGCTGGATCACATGCAGCAGCACACGGGCCAGCACATTCTATCGGCGGCGTTTGAGCGCGTGCTGGACGCCGACACGGTCTCCTTCCACCTGGGCGAGGACGTAGTCTCCATTGACATTTCGCGCATCGGCCTGACCGACGACGACCTGCGACGGGTGGAGCAGGCAGCCAACGACGTGGTGATGCGCGACATCCCCGTTGCCATCCACTACTTTGAGCCTGGCCAGCCTATTCCCCCGCCGCTGCGCAAGCCCCCTGCCGTGGAGGGTACGGTGCGCATCGTGGCTGTGGAGGGAGTGGACTACTCGCCGTGCGGGGGGACGCACTGCGCGCGCACGGGCGAGGTAGGGCACATCAAGATAGTGCGGGCCGAGCGGCGCGGCCAGGAGACGCGCATCTACTTCCTGTGCGGGTGGCGCGCGCTGGAGGACTACCAGCGCAAGCACGCCATCGTCTCGTCCATGGCGGCGCACTTCACCGTCGCCGACGCCGAACTGCCTGATGCGGTGGGGCGGCTGGAGGACGAGGCCCACGCGCTTCGCAAGGCGCTGGAGCACACGCAGGCCCGCCTGTTTGAACTGGAGGCGGCGCGTCTGCTGGAAAGCGCGGAATCCATCGGCGGCGTGCGGGTGGTGGCCCGCGTGTTTGACGACCGCAACGGCGAAGCGGTGAAGCGCCTGGCGCTCCACCTAGCCGCGCAAGGCCGCTGCGTGGCGCTGCTGGCGTCGCGCACCGACCGCGTGCAGGTGGCGTTTGCGCGTTCCGAAGATGTACGCTACGATATGGCGGCGCTGCTGCGGCAGGTGGCCCCCATGTTCGGCGGACGCGGAGGGGGCCAGCCGCAGATCGCCCAGGGCGGCGGGACCGACACTGCTCGCATAGAAGATGCGCTCCGCCATGCGGTGAATCTGCTAAAAGAAGGGTAACGCGAATGCGGCAACTCGCTCAGAACGTGTACGTGCATGCGACTTCCACGGGCGTGAACGTGGGCGCCATCCTCACTTCGGAGGGGCTGGTGTACATAGACGCGCCCATGATGCCGGAGGAGGCGCGCGCCTGGCGTCAGAACCTGGCCGAACTCTCCGGCGCGGAGCCGATCTACCTAATCAACACCGACTATCACGGAGGGCATGCGGTCGGCGACCCCCTGCTCGGCGGCACCATTGTGGCCCACGAGGCCATGTGGAAGCACCTCACGGGCATGAGCGAGTCCTACCGCCAGAAGATTCTGGACAAGTGGCAGAAGGACTATCCCAACGAGTTCGCCGAGATCAGGGCGCTGGCCTTCGCGCGACCTGAACTCACCTTCCTGGGCCGCATGACGCTGTACTGCGGCGACACCACGCTCCAGTTGATCCACGTGGGCGGGCACACGCCGGCCACGACGATGATCTTTCTCCCCGAAACCCGCATCCTCTTCACCGGCGATACCCTGGTGCTGGACCGTTACCCGTATCTGGGCGACGCCAACACCAAGGAGTGGCTGGAAGCCCTCACCCTTATCCGTCGGCTGGATCCCGCCATCGTCGTACCCGGGCACGGCGACGTGTGCGACTCCAAGGCCACAGAACCCCTCTCCGCCTACATCCGCGCCATCCGGGCGGGCGTCCGGCAGTTCTTCAAGAGCGGAAAGAGCAAGTCCGAGACGATCAGCAAACTGCGCAAGCAGCAATGGGTGATGTACCCATCGTCGGACAAGGCGGGGCTTGACGCGCTCATCAAGACCAACATCAGCCGCGTGTATGACGAGATGAAGGCCGAGGCCCGCCAGAAGCAGGAGTAGACAGAGGCAGCCGCCTGCCAAACAAGAGGCCTCGCCCCGCCCAGTATGACATCTGTCATTGCGAGCGAAGCGAAGCAACCTCGCACTCCGGGGATTGATTCGGGCGCTGCGCGCCTTTGCATGAAGGTTGCCAACGAAAGGGGGATTCCCTTGAAGACAGGCAAGCGCACCGGCGAGGAAGCCACGCAAGGCCACACCAAGGAAACGGACGCCGCGGGCGAGACGTCCGGCGGATTCACCGCTGAGGAGCGGGCCGCCATGAGGGAGCGCGCCCAGGAACTCAAGGCGCAGGCGAAGAAGGCGGACGGGGAAAGCGCCGTCCTGGCGAAGATCGCCGAGATGCCGGAACCCGACCGCTCCATGGCCGAGCGGCTCCACGCGATCATCAAAGCCAGCGCGCCAGACCTCTCGCCGCGACTCTGGTACGGGATGCCCGCGTATGCCAAGGGCGGCAAGGTCGTGTGCTTCTTCCAGGCCGCCAGCAAGTTCAACACGAGGTACGCCACGCTCGGCTTCAGCGACGCGGCGGCCCTGGACGAAGGCGACATGTGGCCGGTGGCCTTTGCGCTGCGAGGGCTGACCGAGGCCGAAGAGGCGCGGATTAGCGCGCTCGTCAAGAAGGCGGTGGGTTGAGGGCGCGGCGGCCTAGTCGGCAGCGCACGCGAAGCACATCGTGCGGCGCGTCAGCAGCTGCGCGTGGACTTCCATTCCGATGATGGCTTCGTACTCCATGGTCTCCCCGCGTGGCGGGCTTGGGGGGATTATAGCACACAAGGGCGGTTTGGGGGAAAAGGGGAGGGGGCACTAGTCCAGCGGGCTACGGACAGCTTTGGGGCCTTTGTTCAAGACGTGGGTGTAGATCATTGTTGTCTTCACATCCTTGTGTCCCAGCAATTCTTGCACGGTCCGGATATCGTAGCCGCTTTCCAACAAGTGCGTGGCGAAGGAATGGCGGAAGGTGTGCGGACCCACTGGCTTGGGGATGCCTGCGAGTTTGGCCGCCTGCCGGACTGCGCGCTGTAATCCGCTAGGGTCCAGATGATGGCGCCGAACTACGCCCGTGCGCGGGTCCTTGGACAGGCTCGCAGATGGAAAGAGGTACTGCCAGGCCAATTCCTTGTCGGCATTGGGGTATTTGCGGGCCAGGGCAAAAGGCAGCTCTACCGAGCCATATCCCCGCGCCAAGTCTTGCTCATGCAGGTGCTTTACGTAGATCAGTTGGGCTTTTAGCGGTTCTACCAGTGACGTGGGCAGCAAGGTTACACGGTCCTTCTCTCCCTTGCCATCTCTGACGATGATCTGATGATTCTCAAAATCAATGTCCTTGACGCGCAGGCGGTGGCATTCCATCAGGCGAAGGCCAGAGCCATACAGCAGTTTGGCCATGAGCAGGTGCGTACCCTGCATGAACGACAGAATTCGCAGCACCTCATCCTTTGAGAGGACGGTGGGCAGGCGTTTGGGCCGTTTGGCCCGCAGGGCGCGGATGGGCGTTTCCAAGTCCATGTTGAGCACATGCCGGTACAGAAACAGCAGCGCAGCCAGTGCCTGGTTCTGCGTGGACGCGGACACGTTCTCCTGTGTGGCAAGGTGGGTGAGGAAGGCTTCAATCTCACGAGCGCCCATTTCGCGGGGATGGCGTTTGTTGTGGAATAGGATGTAGCGCTTCACCCAGTGGACGTAGGTCTTCTCGGTGCTATAGGAGTAATGCTTGAGGCGAATGGCGTCGCGCAGCTGGTCCATAAGTTTCTTGGGCTTTTGAGGTGGCAAATTGCTCATAAGACCTATTGATTTTCTCGTGAAGGTGTGATATAATATGGATAGACTTCGTTTCACCAGCGTAAGCCATTGATTCAGTGCAGGCATACGCGGGATTTTTCCCG
>JARYMK010000139.1 GCA_029907165.1 Anaerolineae bacterium | reverse complement strand
ATGCCGTCGCGCCGCCGCTCCACCACGCGCAGGTACAGGTCGGGGTCCGCCTGCTCCGACGGGCGTTTGCCGCGGTCGCCTTTGGGGTCCGTCATCGCGCCGTCCACCACCAGGTCGTGGCGCTGGACGTGGCTCCAGTACTCGCGGAAGCGGGCGTGGTAGTCCGTGCCGTGCGCCTGGTCGCACTCGTAGGTTACGCTGAAGACGGCATTGGCCGCGTCCATGCCCACGCACCGCTGGAAGCAGCACGCCGTCAGGTTGCCGCAGTGCCGCTGCATCCGCACCTTGTCCATGAGGTCCTGGGTGCTCTGGTGCAGGTGGGTGAAGCGGTTGACTTCGTCGCCGATGAGGGGCGAGTAGGCGCGGAACAGCGCGCGGCTGTCGGCGGCGTGGGCGCAGTCGTAGGTAACGGCGACCGCTCGGAGCGATGGGGCGACGAGGGGGTGGCGGGTCAGGTTATCGGACTTCTCGCCCAGGATGTGGGCCTCCAGGCCCAGGGCTTCCACCGAGGCCATGTACTCTTTGCCGGTTTTCAGCGCCATGGTGTGCACCTCCTGTGTGCGGAGTGGCGGATTACAAGCAACGTGTCGCCTTTCGGCCAGGGTCTCGCGTGCAGGTTTGACGGTGTAAGTTAGCCCATGCTATCATCTCTCGGCCAAACCCGCAAATCCCCGTTTGTTCAAGGAGGTTCCATGATGGCACACGCGACCGGTGGACTCTCACGGCGCACCAAGTGGCTGTTCTCCACAGGCGACCTCTCGGTGAGCATGCCCCTGGCAATCCTGATGTTCTTCCAACTGTACTTTCTCACAGATGTGGCCCAACTGCGCCCCGACCTTGCGGGTTGGGCCGTTGGGATTGGCCGCATATGGGATGCCGTGAACGACCCTCTGATTGGCCTCCTCACAGACCGCGTGCGGACACGCTGGGGTCGGCGCAGGGTGTTCCTGTTGTTCGGCTCGGTGCCGCTGGGCCTGTCGTTCATGTTGATGTGGATGGTCCCCCCGTTCGGGCCCATCGGACTGACGATTTACTACGCGATCACCTTCATCCTGTTTGACACCCTGTTCACCCTGATCCACGTGGCCTACAATGCCCTGACGCCAGAGATGACGCCGGACTACGATGAGCGGAGCAGCCTGAACGGGTACCGCATGGCGCTCTCCATCACGGGAACGCTGGGCGCCATCATCCTGGCCACGGTGTTGGGGTGGTACATCACCGACGCGCGGGCGCGGTTCGCCATCGTGGCGGTGAGCTTGGGCGTGGCCACGATGCTGCCCCCGCTCATCGTTTTCCGAGTGGCCCGCGAGCGGTCTGCCGATGACCTGCCTACTCCCCTTCCGCTCGCTCAGGCTGCGCGGGAGACGCTGAGCAACCGGCCGTTCTGGATGGTAATGGGGCTGTATCTTCTGAGTTGGACGACCGCCAGCATTCTGGCGGCGAACCTGGTGTACTTTGCCAACTACCACCTGCGCGTGCCCGAGCAGGCGAACTACTTCGTCCTCGTAGCGGAAGCGGCGGCTATTGCCTTCATCCCCCTTTGGGTATGGGTGGCGCGGCGGCTGGACAAGCGCCGGGCCTTCATTCTGGGGACGGCGACGTGGATTGTGGTGCTGTTGGCCCTCTCGTTTCTGCGGTCGGATCAGGTCGGCGCGGCCTATCTCCTCGCGGTGTTGTCGGGTTCGGGCATCGCCACCGCCTATGTTATCCCCTGGGCTATGGTCCCCGACATCATGGAGTTGGACGAATTGAAGACTGGCCAGCGCCGCGAGGGGTCTTACTACGCCTTTGCATCCTTCTTCCAGAAACTGGCGACAGGCGCGGCCATCTGGGCCATGGGCCAGGCGTTGCACTGGGCGAACTACATCACGCCGACCGCCGAGATGCCCGTCCCCGTGCAACCGCCCCAGGCCGTGCAGGTGATTCGCCTGTTCATGGGCCCTATCCCGGCGGTCCTGCTGGTCCTGTCCATCGCATTCGCGTGGTTCTACCCCATCACGCGCGAGTTCCATGCCTCGCTGCGGGAGCAACTGGCGGCGCGGCGCGAGGGCTAGCCGTCGTCAGTCCTTATCGGGCGCGGCAGGCTTCTCGCTGCTTTGCAGACGTTTGAGAAGCGCGTAGGCCACAGGCCCCAGCCGCCCTTTTGCGGTGCGCGCCCGCAGAGCGCGGTCCAGGTCGGCCATGAGGTCTTTCGGATCTTCCAGCCCAACGCTCAATCGCACGATGCCGTCGCCGATCCATTCCCGGAAGGCAGCCTTCTGGGCGGGTGTGAGGAACGGCGCGGCATCCACGTACAGGTCTGCGGGGTAGTAGAACCACAGGCTGCGGGCATGGCCCAGAGACGTGGCATAGGTGATGATGCGGGTTTTGTCGGCCATGGCGATGGCCGCGCCCAGGCCGCCCTTGAGTTGGAACGCGATCATCCCGCCGCCGGCGCTCATCTGGCGCCGGGCCAGATCATGCTGCGGGTGGCTAACCAAGCCCGGGTAGAAGACCCGTTTCACCGCTGGATGACCCTCCAGGAATTGTGCGATGACAAGGGCGCTCTGCGAATGCCGAGCCATCCGCAACGGGAGTGTGGCCAGCCCCCGCGCGATGAGCCAGGCGTTGAACGGACTCATCGCGCCGCCCAGATGCACCAGGGCCTCCTTGCGGATGCGATGGATTCCCGCCTTCGGACCCACGATGACGCCACCCAGCGCGTCGCCATGGCCGTTCAGATACTTGGTCGCGCTGTGCACCACGTAGTCGGCGCCGAGTTGGAGCGGGCGTTGCAAGCAAGGGCTGGCCCACGTGGAATCCACCACCAGGATTGCGCCAATCTCGTGGGCAATCTCCGCAAGAGCCCGAATGTCCGACAAGCGGGTGATGGGGTTGGCCGGGGTCTCCACGTACACAATCTTGGTCTGGGGAGTCAGGGCCGCGCGTACCTGTTCCGTGTCGCTGGTGTCCACCAGCGAGACCGCGATTCCCTGCCGCGGTAGATGGATGCCCAGCAATTCCTGCGCGCCGGCGTAGCAAACGTCGCTCGCCACCACGTGGTCGCCCGCCTGCAAGAACGTGAACATGATGGCCGAGATGGCGGCCATCCCCGACGCGACGGCCAGCGCCGCCTCTCCGCCCTCCAGTGCGGCCATCTTTTTCTCCAGGACGCGGGCGGTCGGGTGCGCCCACCGGGTGTAGGCGTATGGGGCCTCCTCAGACCCCATCATGAGCGCGTCAAACAGTTCGGGCCCGAAGCCGGGTAGCCTGAAAGTTGCCGACATGTGCAACGCCGGGGTCAACGCCCCTGTAGCGGGGTCTGGTTCCTCGCCGGCGTGGATGGCAAGCGTGTCTTGCGAAAGATCGGTCATCTCGCCCCCTCCGTTCGTCGTGCATGGCCCATTCGCAGGTTAGAGTGCGCCAAAGTCCTGCATGGACTCGTCCTCATAGGCGAAGAACTCCTCCATGGACCGGTTGCGGATGGCGTCCAGATAGCGCAGCAGGTCCGCTTCTACCGCCGGGTCCAGCGGGCGCGCCTGGTGATTGGCAAAAATCTCCCGCACGCGCTGCCGCGCGCGATCCATGACAGTCGCCCGACCTTCGTTGTTCCACGTCTCATAAGGCTCCCTCACCAGCAATTTCGGCACAAAGTGTTCGCGCCGGAAGTGGCGCACGGTGTGCGGTTGGTCCAGATAGTGCCCCGCAAAGTTGACCTTGCGGATGAGGTCTAGGGCCAGCGTCTCATCGCTGACCCGGATGCCATCGGCCATGCGAAGGATCATGCCGCAGATTTCATCGTCCAACGCCAGCAGGGCGTGGCTCTCCAGCATGGTGGAGTCCAGCGTGCCGCCGCATGTGATGAAGTTCACTCCGGCCAGGACTGCGGGGAGGAGGGTTGCAACGCGCTCAATGCCGGCCTGGATATCCTCCAGTTTGGACTCGGTGGTCGCGCCGACGCTGCGAGAAGGGAGACCGTAGAACCGGGCCAGTTGGGCCGAGGCGGCCGTGATAAGCCCCGTCTCCACCGCCCCTAGCGCGACCGTTCCCAAGCGCATGTTCGTAATCGTGGACACGGTCCCATAGAGCACCGGCGTGCCGGGCCGTGCGATCTGGGCCAGGGTTACGTGGGCCAGGATGTTGGCGTTCTGCTGAGCCAGCAACCCGGCCAGGGTTGCCGGGGCTGTGCTGCCGGCAATGGCCTCAGGCGACATGGCAATCGGCTGTCCGTAGTCGGCGCAGATGAGCATTCCCTCGGCCTGCATCTGAACCATTTTGAGTGGACACACCACCGAGCAGATGGCGAAAAAGCGGGGCCTCGCCCGCAATTCTTCCTTCCCGCCCACGGCGATGGCCATCATGCGCATCATGTCCAGCGTTGGTAGGAAGCCGTAACACCCCATGCCAAACGACTTGCGGCTGTTGCGTGCCCACGACAGGATGGCCTCCGCGTGAATCGTGGTCATCGGAATATCGCTGGGCCAGATGTCCATCTGGCTGTTGTGGATGTGATCCAGCACATTGATGATTTTCAGATGGCAGTGCACGTCCTCCAGGACGACTTCACGCCGCTCGCCAGTCTCCAGGTCTAGAATGTGCGTGGGAGTGCCCAGTGCTGCGAAGCAGACCCCTTCTCCGCCCACCTCCATGCGAAAGTCCGGGTCGTTGCCGTAGAGTGTGAAGGAGCGAGGGGCCTGGCTCAAGGCCCATTGCACAAGGGTCTCAGGGATGCGCACAACTTCGTTCGTCTCGTCCACCGTTGCGCCCGCATCTTGGAACAAGCGGCGCGCTCTGCCATAGTCCACTTGGATGCCCACTTCGGCGAGGATGCGCATGGAGGTCTCGTGGATTCTCAGGATTTCATCCTGGCTAAGGACTTCAAACCGCGCTGTTTTCATAGTACGGCCTCCTTAGAGCGATATGTGGGTGCGCAGGCGGGGAGCACTGGGCCTGCGGGCAAGCCTGCAGCCACTGGCACCTCCGTGCTTATGTGGCGTTTGACCGCCGGAACGGTTGGATTATACTTGTTGTGCACAGAGAACGGCAAACCACCCAACCACCATGCAGAAGGACACGAACGGCGATGCGAATTCTGGCCGTTGATGACGATCCCATCACGCTGAAGATCGTCTCCAAGTCGCTTTCGGGCGCGGGCTACGACGTCTTCACCGCGCGCGACGGGCAGGAAGCCCTGGTGCAGGTGGAGTCCGTCCACCCTGACCTCATCATCCTGGACGTGATGCTCCCGGGCATAGACGGGTACGAGGTGCTGCGCCGCCTGAAGGCGCGTACCGACGCCCCGCTTTTGCCCGTCCTCATGCTGACCGCCGACGACACGGTAGAAGGCAAGATCAAGGCGTTCACCGCCGGAGCCGCCGACTACCTGGCCAAGCCCTTTGACGCGGCGGAACTGGTGGCGCGGGTCAAGGCGCTCCTGCGGCGGTTCGCGGGGCCATCGGCAGCCGCGGCGGCCGTCCAGGGCACCGTCCTCGCCGTTTTCTCCCTGCGCGGCGGGTGCGGCGTGTCCACACTGGCGGCGAACCTGGCCGCGGCGCTGGCGCAGATTTGGGGCCAACCGGCGGCTCTGGTGGACCTGGCGCTGACGGCCGGATACAGCGCGCTGCTGTTCAATCTGCCGCTGCACCACACCTGGGCCGACTTGGCGCGCATTCCCCCTGCCGAACTGGATGCCGACTTGGTAGAGCGCACCCTGCTGGAACACCCCAGCGGCGTGCGCGTGCTGGCCGCCCCGCGCGGGCCCCAGTTCGCCGAGGCCGTCTCGGCCGACCACGTGGGGCAGGTCATCCGCCTGCTGAAGGCGCGCTACGCCTATGTGGTGCTAGACCTGCCTCACGACTTCGGCCCGACCACGCTCGCGGGGCTGGATGCCGCCCACCGCATCGTTACCATCATGACGCCAGACCTGGCCTCGGCCTACGTTACCGCGCGCACGCTTGACGTCTTTGAGACCCTGGACTATAGTAAGGACAGAATCTACCTGGTTCTGAACTGGACCTTTGAGCGCGGGGGACTGGCGCGCAAGGAGATGGAGAGTTTCCTGAAGCACCCGACAAGCCTCGTCATCCCCTTCGCGCCGGATCCCATCATCAAGGCGATCAACACCGGCGTCCCCCCCGTCCTAGACGCGCCGGAAAGCCCGCTCGGGGCCTTGCTGGAAGACCTGGCCTTCACCCTGAGCGCCGAGGAGCACCGAACGCGCGGCCCTGCCACCCCGACCCCTGCCTGGGAACGGGTGCAGCGCCGCATTCGGCAGCGCCAGGCGCGGGCCGAGCGGCCTTCGGCAAGCCCCTCGCGGATCGGGTAGCAGGTTTCACGCACACCACAGGAGGGGGAAGATGAACCATCGTCAGACAATGCGACGCAAGGGCCAGGGCATCGTGGAGTACGCGGTGATCCTGGGGCTGATCGCGCTGGTCGTCGTCTTCGCGCTGGGCGCCATGGGCATCTCGGTGGGTGATGTCTATGCGGCCATCGTGCAGGCCCTGGGCGGCGAGGTGGACTGCAAGACGTACTACCACTCGGACTTCGGCACGCCGCCCACCTGGACCGAGATCAAAAATTCCTTCTGGGGGAAGTTTGGCTCCTGGCAGGTCCAGGACGGGAAGTTGGTCAGCCCGCGTTCGGGCGCGATGCTGCTCAATGAATACTCGGGCAGCGACTACAACATCAGCCTGAGCGGCATCCGCCTGGAGAACCACGCCAGCGCATGGAACGGCTACGGCGTCATGTTCCGGTCCAGCCTGGATGCCAAGAACCGCCTCAACGGGTACATGTTTGAGTTTGAGCGGCGCACACGCAAAGAGCCAGTTACCATGTACTTCAGTTACTGGGTCAACGGCACGCAGGTCGTGATGACCCCACCCGGCAAGATGACCATCCCCGCTAACAGCGGCTGGGACAACCCCGCCAACCTCTCTATCTCGGTGCAGGGCGACACCTTCGTCGCCAGTATGAACGGCAAGAAGATCATGGAGGTCACCGACCCGAAGAACCTGTACACCGAGGGCGCTGTGGGTCTGGCATCCAACGCGGGCTCCAGCATCGTGGTGGACGACGTGGCGGTCAAGACCCCAGGCTGCGAGGAGTGAGAGCATGGAACGTTCACCGTCGCTTGAAGAGTACAAAGACGGAATCCCCGAGCGCCTTCCCGATTCATCTCGCCGCCGCAAGCGGGCGTGGATCGCCATCGCAGTCCTGGCGGTGCTGGCGCTGGCGTTCGGCATCGTGAACCTGGTGCGGAGCGACTCCTTCGCCCGCCTGGCCGGGGTCGGCGGGGTGAAGGGCGTGGTGGTGGACGAGCAGGGCCAGCCGCTGCCCGCAGAGGTTTTCGTGCTGAAGACCGACCTGGCGGTTCAGGCCGACGCGTCGGGCCGCTTTGAGATTCAGGGCGTGCCGGCGGGCGAGCAGACCCTCGTCGTCGGCTACCTGGCCCGCGGCATTGAGGTGCCCGTGCGGATTGCGGGCGGCCAGACCCGCGACCTGGGGCAGATTCAGTTCGCCACCGCCGAGCAGACGGATCGCATCCAGGTCGCCGCGGGCGGGCAGTGAGGGCGCACCCCGCCTGGTATCCGCGAATCACCCGAATCTCCGCGAATTGGACAGAACGGCCGGAGCGTGCCCCGCAGGACCGTTGTCCTTGTGGCGAGCCTTGTGGTATAATATGAATGGTGAGTGGACAAATCGGCGGGGGCAAGCGGCGCGGTGCGTACATGTGTAAGTCTGGAATGAGCATCTACACTTTGGGTCAAGTATTTGATGATTTGGCATGGTTTCACTCCAGCGCCATAACACTACTCGCTGGTATGCCTGTAACGGTTCGTGGAGCGGGTAGATTTTCTGTCAGGGTAACCAATCCAGAAGTATTGGAACAATCCATTGCTGATCCTGCTGAAATTGAGCGTTTGCGTTCTAATAACCAATGGTGCTAGTTTGACAGAGTCATGGGGCTTCTCCAAACTGTGGTTGAGAGACCATACAGAAAGGAGAATG
>JARYMK010000138.1 GCA_029907165.1 Anaerolineae bacterium | reverse complement strand
GGCCTTCAGCCAGACAAGGACGGTTTTGTCCGGCTGTCCATCGCCGAGTTCAGTCTGTGAAGTAGCACCATTGGTTAGTATGGCACGTAGGGCGGGTTTCCATACATGCCTCATGCCTCTATCTCTGTAACACCATCAGCAGGCGGTCGCGCGGGACGACCGCCACGTCCTTCTCGCCGCGCCGCTTGACCTCCACACCACCCTGCTTGAGCGCGCGCCGGCTGACGGTTACCCGCACGGGCACGCCGATGAGGTCGGCGTCGGCGAACTTGACGCCCGGGCTCTCGGCGCGGTCGTCGTACAGCACCTCCAGCCCTGCGTCCTGGAGTTCGCGGTACACCTCCTCAGCGGCGCGGCGCACCTCGTCGTCCTCCAGGTTCAGCCCCACTACGTGGACATCAAACGGCGCGACCGACGCTGGCCATACGATGCCCCAGTCGTCGTGATGCTGCTCCACGATGACCGCCATCAGCCGCCCCAGCCCAATGCCGTAGGAACCCATGACAATGGGCCGCTCCACGCCGTCGGCGTCCAGGTACGTTGCGCCCAGCGCCTGGCTGTAGCGCGTGCCCAGTTTGAACAGGTGGCCGACCTCAATGGCCCGCGCGGAGCGCAAGGGCGCGCCGCACCGCGCGCAGGGCGCGCCGTCGTAGGCCGCGGCGATGTCGGCGAAGATGTCGGCCTGGAAGTCGCGCGGGTAGTTGGCGTTGCGGACGTGGTAGCCCGGGCGGTTGGCCCCGGCCACGAAGTTCGCGCCCGTCGTGATGCTGGGGTCGGCCACCACGGTAACGCCGCGCACGCCGATGGGCGAGGCGTACCCCGCCGCGATGCCCGCGTTCGCCAGCGCCGCCTCGTCCGCAGGCGCGATGCTGCTCACCCCCAGCACGCGGCACAGTTTGGCCTCGTTCACCTCCAGGTCCCCGCGGATGACGGCGAAGATGAGCCGCTCGCCCGCCGTGTAGAACACGGCCTTCATGGTCTTGCTCGTGGGGACGCCCAGGAAATCGGCCACCGCCTGGATGGTCTTGCAGCCCGGCGTGGCGACCTCCTCCAGCAGCAGCGGCTCCTCGGCCAGCAGCGGCGGCACGGTAAACTCGGCGACCTCCTCGTTGGCGGCGTACCCGCAGGCGTCACACAGGAACAACGTGTCCTCGCCGTGGGGGCTTTCGGCCATCCACTCGTGGGATACCGCGCCGCCCATGATGCCTGTGGACGCCAGCACGGGGATGGCCCGCACGCCGCAGCGGGCGAAGATGCGGGCGTAGGCGTCGTAGTGCGCCTGGTACTGGGCATCCAGACCCGCGTCGTCCACGTCCAGCGAGTACGAGTCCTTCATCACGAATTCGCGCACGCGGACCAGACCCCCGCGCGGGCGAGGCTCGTCGCGGAACTTGGTCTGGAAATGGTAGATGAGCTCGGGCAGGTGGCGGTACGAGCGAATCTCGCCGGCGGCCAGCATGGTGGCGACCTCCTCGTGGGTCACCGCCAGCACCATGTCGCGCCCGGCCCGGTCCTGGAACCGCACCAGTTCGGGGCCGACGGAGTCGTAGCGGCCCGTGGCGCGCCAGACGTCCGCCGGGTTGACCAGCGGCATGAGCATCTCCTGCCCGCCGATGCGGTTCATCTCCTCGCGGATGATGGCCTGAATCTTGGCGAACACGCGCCAGCCCAGCGGCAGGAACGCGAAGACGCCGCTGCTGACGGGGCGGATCATCCCCGCCCGCACCAGCAAGCGGTGGCTGGGCAGTTCCGCGTCCGATGGCGCATCACGCAGCGTGTTGCCGAACAGTTGCGAGAGTCGCATGGGCTGCCTCCTATGCAGGCCGACAATTCACCGCCGAGGCCACCGAGACCGCAGGGAGCACGTCTTCTCTACGTACTCTGTGCACTCCGCGGGGAGCCCGTTCTGTGACTACAAGCACCCCACTCGGTTCAAGAACTCCACGCCGGGCCAGAGGTGTTCGGCCTCAAAGTACCAGTCAAACTCGCACGTGCGGAACGTCTCGGGCTTCAGGTGCTCGCGCACCCAGGGCCAGTCCACCTCGCCCAGGCCGCACACCAGGTGGTCCCGCGTGCCGATGACATCGTGCAGGTGGATGCCCGCCAGGCGCGCCGTCAGCCCGTCCAGCCAGTCCCGATAGGGAATGAACCCCAGGTTGTGCATCACGTGGGCGTGGCCCGTGTCGTACCAGAACTCCACATCGCCGAACTCGGCCAGGAGCGCGCGGGCCTCGGCGGGCGTGGGAATCTCGTGGTAGTAGTAGCGGTTCTCCACCGCCAAGCGCAGGCCGCGCCGAACAGCCTCCCGCGACAGCGTCTCCAGACTGCGGCGCACGGCGTCCAAGTGGGGCTGGGCGCGGGCCGCGCGTGCCTCCTGCAACTGCCGGCGCAGCGCCGCATATCGCGGCGAATCCTCCTGCTGGGCGATGTACAGCCGCCGCATCTCGCGCTCAATCCCGCGATCCACCTCCACGTGCCCGATGTGCATCACGATGGCCTTGCAGCCCAGGGCCACCGCCCAGTCCATCGTCTGCACGTGCAAATCCACGGCGGCGCGGCGCTTGTCCTCGTCCAACGCGCTCACGACGATGCCATCCTTGCCGCCAAGCCCGACGGTCGTGGGGCACGGCGCGTGGATGCTGGGGAACTCGCCGTCCTGGCGGGTGATGCCCTCTATCATTTCGGGCCGCACCACGTGGCCCAACTCAAAGCGGGTGAACCCGGCGCGCTTGCTGGCCTCCAGGAACTCGCGGACGTGAGTATGTCGCCGCTGCATCCACATAGTGGACAGCGCGGGTGTATTCATGATGGGGCCTCCTTGTTGACAGTGATGCTTCGCCCATTATAATCTGTTCGCCTAAATCTCAAAAGCCATCGGCGATGGGCGTTTTTATCTGATATCTCATCCCTGTCGGGAGCGCACATGCTTGTTGAAACGCTGACCGTCGGCCCGGTCATGACCAATTGCTACATCCTGGCGTGCGAAGACACCAAGAAGGCCGCCGTGATCGACCCTGGCGGCGACGCCAAGCGGATTCTAGACGCGATCAAGCGCATGGGCGTGGACGTGGTGTATGTCCTGAACACACACGGCCACTTTGACCACACCCTGGCCAACGACGCCATCGTGTCGGCAACAGGCGCGACGCTGGCAATCCACGAGGCCGACGCGCCCATGTTGGCGATGGGGGGCGGCGCGGCGTGGTTCGGGATGAAAGGCTCCCAGTCGCGCCCCGATCTGCTCCTGCACGAGGGCGACACGCTGGACGTGGGCAATCTGCGCCT
Organism: Anaerolineae bacterium; assembly: GCA_029907165.1. GTDB lineage: Bacteria > Chloroflexota > Anaerolineae > DTLA01 > DTLA01 > DTLA01. The sequence continues at coordinate 4,726 of JARYMK010000138.1, read as the reverse complement.
GCGGGTGCTCCACGTTCCCGGCCATTCCCCTGGCGGAGTGGCGTTCTACTTAGAGAAGGAAGGCATCGTCTTCAGCGGCGACGCGCTGTTCCAGATGGGCATCGGCCGCACGGATTTGCCCGGCGGCGACTACGACCGCCTTATCGCCAGCATCCGCACGAAACTCCTGTCGCTCCCGCCCGACACGGTGGTGTATCCAGGGCACGGGCCTGCGACGACCATCGCCCGCGAGCGCGTCGGCAACCCGTTCCTCTTCTGATGCAGGGCGCGGCTGCGAGGCTTTGCCCGAAACCCCTCCGCCGTGTTATAATCCGCCCGTAAAGGCAGGAGCGCCTGCCAGGGGGACGCACGTGACCCAGGAGCGGCAATATCGGACAGAGGCGGTTGTTCTGAAGCGGAGCGACTTCGGCGAGGCCGACCGCATCCTCACGCTGTACACGCCCGAGCGCGGCAAGGTGCGGGTCTTGGCCAAAGGCATACGCCGCATCACCAGCCGCAAAGCCGGGCATCTGGAGGTCTTCGTGCGCTCGCGGCTGCTGGTGCACGGGGACCGCGACCTGGACATCGTGGCCCAGGCCGAGAGCGTGGAGACTTACCGCTCCCTACGCGAGGATTTGCGGCGGGCCGCCTGCGCCTACTTCGCGGCCGAACTGTTGGATGGGTTCACCGGCGAGGAGGAAGGCCAGGCGGCTGTGTACGACTTGCTGGTGGAGACGCTGCGCCGCCTGAGCGCCGTCCGCGACCTGTGGCTGGCGACGCACTACTTTGAGATGCGACTGCTGGGGCTGCTGGGCTATCGGCCGGAACTGTTCTTCTGCGTGCGGTGCCGCGCCCCGCTGAAGCCCGAGGGGAACGTCCTGGATCCGGCGGCGGGCGGGCTGGTCTGCCCACGATGCGCCGGCGACGACCCGAACCTGCCGACGGTGTCGCCCCAGGCGTTTGAGGTGCTGCGGTTCCTGCAGACGCGGCCCTATGAGGTGTGCGCTACGCTGTCGCTGACCAACCGAATCCGCCGCGAGGTGGAGAACCTGCTGGAAGGTTACGATGTGTACCTGATGGAGCGGCGGCTGAAGAGCGCGGCGTTTCTGCGAGATTTGCGCCGCCATTGGCAGACGCTGGACGCGCAGACGCCAGAATCCGGCACATAGGGCCGACGGATTTACTACAGAGCGCGCCGAGGACGCAGAGAAAAATCCTCCAACCCTCTGCATTCTCAGCGTCTCGGCGGTGAAGTATTCATATTTCGGGAGTTGGGAATGGGCAAAGCGTTATCGTTTCAAGAAGTCATCATGCGGCTGGAGCGATTCTGGGCCGACAAGGGCTGCCTCATCTGGCAGCCGTACAACGTGCAGGTTGGCGCGGGCACCATGAACCCCGCCACCGTCCTGCGGGTGCTGGGGCCCGAACCGTGGAACGTGGCCTACGTGGAGCCGTCGGTGCGGCCCGATGATGGGCGGTATGGCGAGAACCCCAACCGCTGGTCGCAGTACTACCAGTACCAGGTCATCCTGAAGCCCGACCCCGGCAACCCGCAGGAGTTGTACCTGGAGAGCCTGGAGGCCCTGGGCATAGACCTGCGCCGCCACGACGTGCGCTTTGTGGAGGACAACTGGCAGCAGCCCGCGCTGGGCGCATGGGGCCTGGGCTGGGAGGTCTGGCTGGACGGGCTGGAGATCACCCAGTTCACCTACTTCCAGCAGGCAGGCGGGTTCGTGCTGGACCCCGTGTCCGTGGAGATCACCTACGGCCTGGAGCGCATCGTCATGTTTCTACAGGGCGTCAAGAGTTTCGTGGACATAGACTGGGGCGCGGGTCGCACCTATGGCGACGTGCTCCTGCAGCAGGAGATTGAGCACTGCACGTATAACTTTGACCGGGCATCGGTGCCGCGCCTACAGGAACTGTTCCGCCTGTACGAGGCGGAGGCCCGCAACGCGCTGGAAGCGCGCTTGGTCATCCCCGCTCACGACTACGTGCTCAAGTGCTCCCACACGTTCAACGTTCTGGACGCCCGCGGCGCTATCGGCGTTACCGAGCGCGCCCATTACTTTGCACGGATGCGCGATTTGGCCCGCGCGGTGGCCGAGGCTTACGTGGCGCAGCGCGAGGAGATGGGCCACCCGTGGGGCGTGCTGAAGCCCGCGCCGGTCGCGCCGCCTGCCGTGACCGTGCCCGCGCCGCAGCAGCCCGAGGACTTCGTGCTGGAAATTGGCGTGGAGGAACTGCCCGCCGCCGACATCACCAGCGGCATCGCGCAACTGGAGCAGGCGATGGCCGGGATGCTTGCGGACGCGCGCCTGTCCTACCGCTCGCTTCGGGTCAGCGGGTCGCCGCGGCGGCTTGTGGCCTTCGTGGAGGGTCTCGCGCCGCGCCAGCCCGACCTGGAGCAGGAGATCAAAGGCCCGCCCGCCAAGGCCGCCTTTGATGCCGAGGGCAAGCCCACCCGCGCCGCTGAGGGTTTCGCCCGAAGCCAGGGCGTGGACGTCGCGGCGCTGCAAGTGCGCGACATGGACGGCGGGCGCTACGTCGTGGCGCGCACGGTGAAGCCCGGGCGGTCGGCGGGCGAGGTGCTGGCCGAGCGTCTGCCTCAGGTCGTCGCCAGCCTGAAGTTTGAACTGTCCATGCGGTGGAACGCCAGCCAGGTGTATTTCTCGCGCCCCATCCGCTGGTTCGTGGCGCTGCTGGGCGACGCGATCGTGCCGTTTGTGTACGCCGACGTTCCCAGCGGGCGGGTGAGCCGCGGCCTGCGGTCCGAGAATTCGCCACAGTTTGAGATTCCGAGCGCGTCCGCGTACTTTGAGACGCTAGCGCGCCAGAACATCGTCGTGGACGTGGCTGAGCGGAGACAGCGCATCGCCGAACAGGTCCGTACCCTGGCCGCCGAGGTGGGCGGGCAGGTCCCCGACGATCCGGCCCTGCTGGACGAGGTTACCAACCTGGTGGAGCGGCCAACGGCCCTGCGCGGGTCATTTGACCGCAAGTACCTGCACCTGCCGCAAGAGGTGCTCATCACCGTGATGAAAAAACACCAGCGCTACTTCCCCGTGCTGGATGCAGACGGCAAGTTGCTCCCCTATTTCATCGCCGTGCGGAACGGCGACGCCCAGCACCTGGATGTGGTGCGCGAGGGCAACGAGGCCGTTCTCACCGCGCGGTACGCCGACGCCGAGTTCTTCTTCGCCGAAGACCGGCAGAAGCCGCTGGAAGCGTTCCTGCCCGTCCTGGACACGCTCACGTTCCAGGAGAAGTTGGGCTCCATGTTGGCCAAGGCGCTGCGCATTGAGGCGTTGACCCAGCGCCTGGCCGACGCGCTGGGGCTGGACGCGCAGGAGCGGGATGTGGCTGCCCGCGCCGCGCACCTGTGCAAGGCCGACCTGGCCACGAAGATGGTGGTGGAGTTGACCTCGCTCCAGGGCGTGATGGGGCGCGAGTACGCCCTCCTGTCCGGCGAGAAGCCCGAAGTGGCCGTCGCTATCTACGAGCACTACCTGCCCCGCTACGCGGGCGACGCTCTGCCGCAGACCCTGCCGGGTGTCGTCGTGGGCCTTGCCGACCGGCTAGACTCCCTCGTGGGACTGTTTGCGGCGGGCCTCGCGCCAAAGGGTTCTGCCGACCCCTACGGCCTGCGGCGGGCCGCCCTGGGCATCGTGCAGGTCCTCACCGACAGGGGGATCGCGCTGGACCTGCGGCAGGCCACCCAATGGGCAGCGGAAACCCTGCCGATTGTCGCCGATGAAGCCACGCAGGCAAGCGTGGTGGACTTCATCGCGGGCAGGCAGCGGGCGGCCCTGCTGGACGCGGGCTACCGCTACGACGTGGTGGACGCCGTCCTGGCCGAACGCGGTCCCAATCCGGTGCTGGCCGAACAGGCGGTCCGCGCCGTGGCGTCGTGGGTGGAGCGGCCCGACTGGCAGGGAATCCTCAACGCGTATGCACGCACGCGGCGCATCGTGCGCGGCCTGGCCGAGAAGTACCCGCTGCGGCCAGAGTTGCTGACGGAGCCTGCGGCCCAGGCGCTGTACCAGGCGTACCAGCAGGCCCGCGCCCGCGTTCGCCCCGACGGGCCGGTGGACGACTTGCTGGCGGCGCTTGCCGAGTTGCGCGACCCCATCAACCGGTTCTTTGACGACATCCTGGTGATGGCCGAGGACACCGACGTGAGGGCGGCGCGGCTGGGCCTGTGCCAGGCGGTCAGCGCCCTCGCCGACGGCATCGTGGATCTGAGCAAAGTAGAGGGGTTCTAGGCGTTTTTGCCTAGATTTCACCGCAGAGACGCAGAGGGCGCAGAGAGAATCAAGGTACGTTCTTTGCCTCTGCGTTCTCCGTGTCTCTGCGGTGCAGCCTAGCCCTCACCGCAGCGGGTTCGGCGGGTAGTTCACCCTGCAGAACTCCAGGCGCTCCTCGGGGCTGCGGAGTCGGCCCGCGTGGTCGCGCCACGGGATGGTGGCGTCCAGCCCCATCTTGTCCGTGTGCGTCTTCTGGCCGGGCACGTGGCACGCCGAGGGGTCCAGCGAACTGCCGGGCTGGTCGGCCAGGACGACCAAATCCCGGGACGCCTGGAACCGCGTGGCGATGGCCCACTCCACCTCCACGGGGTTGTGGATGTCCACGTCCTCGTCCACGATGACCACGTGTTTCAGCGAGCCATGCCCACGGAAGGCTGCATCTATCGCCCGCTTGCCGTCGTCCTCGTGCCGCTTGCGAATCTGCACCACGGCGTGCAGCC
>JARYMK010000137.1 GCA_029907165.1 Anaerolineae bacterium | reverse complement strand
CTTCCACGGCAGCTCGCCCGACGATGCCCAGGCCGCCCGCATCGGCAAGGTTGGCCAGATTGTGAACCTGGCGCTTATCACGGCCAGCAGGCAGTATCATTACTAGCCAGGAGCCCTTGGCCTCTAGCCGTCAGCCTTTATCCGACGGCAAGGGCTAGAGGCCAAAGGCAAACGGCCAATGGCCCAAGGACTATGAACACTGACGCACTACCGAGCAAACTGAATAGCATCCTCGCCCGCGTCGTCGTGGCGCTAGGGGTGTGCGTGCTCCTCACCGCCGCGGTCGTGGGGTATTTGTGGCTGCGGCCGCCATCCGAAGCGCGCAGCGCGCTCCAGATCGCCTACGCCGCCGTCGCCACCGAGGGCAGCCTGGACCTGTTCCTGGCGGACCCGGCGGGCCGCAGCGTCAAGCCGTTGACCCAGACGCCCGAGCACGAGGCCTTCGCCACCTGGTCGCCCGACGGCAAGATGCTGGCGTTCGTCCGCCTGGGGGCGAACGCCTCCGCAGGTGGGCGGGGTTCAGCCGGCGGCGTGTACCTGCTGACCCTGGAGGGAGACAAGCCTGTGGAGCGCCGACTCGGTGAGTTCTCGGGTTTCGGGTGGATCGAGCCGGCCTGGTCCCCCGATGGGCGGCGGGTCGCGTGGCTGCGCACGGTGTTCCCCGGGCCGGAAGGCGGCCCCATCACCGGCGAGTTGGTCATCGTGAACGTCGCAACCCTGGCCGCCGAGACCCACCCGCTCACGCCTACCGTCAGCGCGACAGGGGTGAGTTGGTCGCCCGATGGCCAGTCGCTAGCCCTCATCGCGTACACGGGCGTCGTCGCCGTCCCCCCGGGCCGCGCGCCCATGCTGCCGGAGAGCAGCCCTATTCCCATAGGTGCCTGGGTATATAGCTTGACCGACCGCACGCTGTCCCTCGTCGCCCAGGACGCGACGCAGGTGCGCTGGTCCCCAACCGGCGAGTGGCTTGCGTACACCAATACTGACAAGGGCACGGGGATCCGGCTTGTGCGGCCAGACGGCACGGGCGGCTACGCGCCGCTAGAACGGGGCTATGTCATGGACCTGGCCTGGTCGCCCGACGGCGCCCGGCTGGCAGCGACGGTCTGGGACGACGGGCAAGGCGCATACGTGCTGAACATCTACACGGTAGAGGACGGTTCGGCTGCTACGTTCGCCATCGCCGCCGACCGCCAGTCCTCGCCGCAGTACCTGGCCTGGTCGCCCGACGGGGTGTACCTGTCCTACTCTCTCTTCTGGCAGGGGCAAGGCTCGCTCCCCGACGGGAACCTGTGGATTCTGGACACCAAGACGGGCGCGTTGTTCGCTTTCCCGGACAATCCCGGCCTGGAAGGGCTGGCCGTGTGGAGACCGGGAGTCAATAGCCGGTAGCCGTTGGCCGTGAGCCTTTGGCCATTGGCCTATAGCCTTTAGCCATTGGCCCGCGGCCGATATGGCAGGCAAAAGGCCAAGGGCCGATGACTACTGGCTAAAGACTGACGACTGACTGCTGACCGCTAAAGGCTCGTGAAATGACCAAACTTCGCAACCTGAACCGAAACGTGCTGATCGCTCTCATCGTGGCGCTGCTTGCGCTGGAGGCAGGGCTTGTCTGGGCTGGGGCGCAGGCCCTGCAACGCCATGCCGCGCCCGCGGCCGTGGCCCCGACGCCTGCCGCCGTCAAGCCGCGCCCCACGACGCCCGCGCCTGGCAAGCCCACGCCTGCGCCGGTGCAGACGCCAGCCGTGCAGCCAGTGGTGCGCGAACCTGGGCCTGCGGTGGCAAGCGGCGATTTGCTGGCCGTCGCCCGGGCCTTTGACCCGGAAGAGGCCATGGAGTTCGTCGCCGCCCTGGCCGCGCCGGAACTCGGCGGTAGGCAGCCGGGCACAGAAGGCGGGAGAGCCGCGGGCGAATACATCGCGCAGAAGTTTCAGGAGTTTGGCCTGCAACCCGCCGGAACCGATGGCTACTTCCAGCCGTTCACAGTTCCGTTCGCAGAAATCACGGGCGTGCCCACGTTCGTTTTCACCACTACGACCGGCACGGTGTACGACGACTTCGTGTACCGCAGGGACTTCGCCTTCGCCTGGGGCGGGTACGCGGGCGGAGGCTCGGCCAGCGGGCGGGTGGTCTGGGCCAACGACTGCCGCGCCGAGGACTTCCGCGGCGTGGACGTGGCCGGGCAGATTGCCTTCTGTCGCTTCTCGGCCAATGACGAAGTGTACCGCCAGGCGTTGGAGCACGGCGCGAGCGGCCTCATCCTGCTCACCGACGCCGAGAGCCGCGTGGACCGCATCCGCACGTACCGCCAGCCGAATTACCTGCCTGAAAGCCTGCCTACGCTCATCGTGCTGCCCCGCGTGGCCGAGGCCCTGTTGAGCGAGAGCGGTTACACGCTGGACGACCTCTCGCTCCTGTACCGCGCTGTGCCGCTGAACGTCTCGGCGCGTTTTGAGGTGTTCCTGAACGAGCCGGGCGAGGCCGAAGCCCGCAACGTCCTGGGCGTGCTCCCCGGCCGCGACCCGACCCAGCGCGACAAGGTCGTGATCATCGGCGCCCACTACGACCACCTGGGCCGCGACGCCAACGGCGACATCTACCACGGCGCCAACGACAACGCCTCGGGCACGGCGGCCCTGCTGGAAATCGCCCGCTCGTGGCAGGCGGCGGGCTTCGTCCCCGACACGACGGTGCTCTTCGCCGCGTGGGATGCCGAGGAGCAGGGCCTGCTGGGGGCGCAGTACTACGTGCAGAACCCTCGCTATCCGCTCACCGCCACCGTCGGCATGATCCAGTTGGACATGGTGGGCCTGGCATCCGATGGCATCTTGACCCTGGACGGCATCAACTACGCCGTGGGGCGACAGTTGCAGGCTAGCGCGGCGCTGTTTGGCGTAACGACGGGCGAGGTCTCGTTCCAGGGCGGCAGCGACCACGCGGCCTTCCTGCGCGCCAACGTCCCCGCGGCACTGCTCATCTGGGACAACGCCGGTGTGCCCCACTACCACACGCCCCAGGATACGCTCGACACGCTCCAGCCCGAACGCTTGCGGCAGGCGGGGGCCATCGCGTCCCATGCGGCCTTGGTGCTGTCCACCGTGCAGCCGCGCCTGCGTGCCCTGCTGGATGCCCAAGCCCAGGCCATCGCCACCGGCGACGCCAACGCCTACGCCGCCACATTGGACCCTGCCGACGCCGACCTGCGCCGCGCTGGCGTGGACTGGCTGACGACGCGGCCTGTGGACGTGCGCCAGGGCTACACCCTCACGGTGAGCAGCCTTGTCGTTTCGGGCGACACCGCGCAGGCCGAAATCACGGCGGCTTCGGTGGACAAGGACGGCCGACGGTCGGTGCTCGCCACGTACCCCGCCCAGATGGTGCGGCGCGGCGCGGAATGGTATGCCACTTGGCCCATTGCCAGTACGATCAAATCGCCCGCGCTCACGGTGCAGATGGTGCGCGCGAGCGAGACTGACCAGCAATGGGCCGATTCATTGGCGCAGGCGCGGCTTCGCGTGGCGTTGGCCCTGGGCCTGCGCAACCCGCAGCCCATCACCCTCACCGTGTACCCGGATAGGAACACCTTCTCGTGGCTGGCCGGCGCGGGCACGGGGGCCTATTCGCCCCTTCCGGGGTACCACATCGCCCGCACGGATGCCATCACGCCGACCGCGGTCAACCTGGTGCGTGCCGAATTGGGCATGCCCCTGCGGGAAGGCGCATGGCTCAGTCTGGGCCTCATGCGCTGGATGGAAGCGGCAGGCGACCCCGACGCGCAGCGCACCCTCGCCCACGAGATGACGCCCCTGCTGGACGGCGCGGTGTCGGCCCAGAGGGTGCTTACCCTGACCTCCGACGCTTTTGACGAGCGCAGCGGCGCGGTGGCCTGGAGCCTCACCGACTACTTCATGCGCACCTACGGGCCTGACGGGGTCCGCAAGTTCTGCGCAGGCTGGGCGCGGACGGGAACGCAGGTGGGAGCCTTCGCCGCGCTGGACACCACGCCCGATGCCTTCGCCCAGGCTTGGGAGGCTGCGGTGCTGACGCCGCTCACCGAGGCCCGCGCGGGCATAGACCAGACGCTACGCCAGCGCGAGGAAGCCGTGCTGGCGGGCGACAAAGCCGCGTTCCTCGCCACCGTCAACCCCGACGACGCCGTGTTCCTGACCGAAGAGGGCCACTGGTTTGACGATTTGGCGAAGCACCCCGTGAGTTCCTACGACCTCAACGCGCAACTCCTGGCCCTGGACGAAGACGGCGCGCTGGTCAATCTGGAAATGAGCGCCGCGCTGAAGGACAGCGGCAAAACCATCCACGCCCGGCATCCGGTTCGCTTTGTCCATGTCGGCGACCGCTGGGTCCTGGCCGGGCCGGACTGGACGGCCGAGCCGGGCGAGCACTTCGTGGTCAAGTACACGCCCCCGACGACGCGGGAGACCGCCCGCGCCGTGCTAGACGCTGCCGAACGCGCCTACGCCCAGGTAACCGCCGATTTGGACTACGCGCCCGCGTCGGTTACCGAAATCAAATTGTACGACGACCAGCCCGCGATGCTGGCGTCCATCCTGCTGTCCGTGCCCTCTTGGGCCAAAGGCTGGTACGAGCCCGGCGAGGCCATCAAGGTGTGGACAGGAGCCAAGGGACTGGACTTTGTGAGCCTTATCGCCCACGAGTTCACCCATCGCGTGCTATTTGACTTGGGGGTGGACTTGGAGTGGCTCCACGAAGGCGTGGCCGTATTTGAGAGCATGCGGGCCGCACCGGAGACCACGGCCTCGGCCCAGGCGCGGTACGTGCCCGTCGTCCGCGAAGCCCGGCGCATGCAGAAACTGCTGGACTGGGCCAACATGCCCGCATATGACGAGGTGTCCGACCAGGACACCACGCTCTATTACGGCCAGTCGTGGATGTTCGTGGACGAGTTCGTGCGCCAGTTCGGGCTGGACAGCCTGAACCGCCTGCTCCGCGCCATGGGCGAAGGCCGGGGGTTCGCGCAGGCGTTCTCGGTGGCAGCGCGCATGCCGTTCTCCGAATGGGAGCCCCAGTGGCAGGAGGCCGTGCGGTTGGGCGGCGTGCCCGCGGAACTCATCCGGGCGGCCCAGGGATTCAGCGCAGACCGGGCGCTGGATACGGTGCGGACGCTGGCCTCCCAGGACTTCGCAGGCCGCAGGGCGGGCAGTCCCGGCGCGGAAGCCGCTGCCCGCTGGATCGCCGACCAGATGCAGACACTTGGCCTGCAACCCGGCGCGCCCGACGGCTCGTTCTTCCAGGCGGTTCCCGTCCCCTATGCGGAACTGACGGCCCTGCCGTCCGTGCGCTTCACCGACACGGTAACCGGCGGCGAGGTGGCGCTGGCCTACGGCGAGGACTTCCGCGAGGTCGTCGGCGGATTCGCGGGCGGCGGCGACCGAACCGCGGAACTCGTCTGGTTGCCGAAGGAGTTTCCCGAGGGCGTGCGCCTGGGCGGGCGCATTGCCCTCAAGTACCAGTCGGCCGACCCCGCCGCCGAAGCCGAGGCCGCGTGGGCCCACGGTGCGGGTGGCCTGATTCTGGTAGTCAAGGACGCATCGCTGAACATGCGCGAGCGCACCGTGCCGTCGCGGACGCTGAACGCCGAGACCATCCCCGTCGTGCAGATTCAGGAAAGCACCTGGCGCGATCTCATCAAAATGGCGGGGCTGACGCCGTACCAGGCGAACAATGCCCCCAGTGCCCTGCTGTTGTCCCTGAAGGCGCAACTGACCGTGCCCTACAGCGCGCCCCAGACCGCGCAGGCCCTGACGGTGATCGGCGTGCTCCCGGGCGAACGTGCCGACGCACGCCCGCTGGTCATCGGCGCGCACTACGACGGCGTGGGCAGCCCGCCCGACGGCACCCTGTACCCGGGCGCGAACAAGAACGCATCGGGCGTTGCCGTCATGCTGGAAGTGGCGCGGGTGCTCGCCGAAAGCGGATTCCGCCCGTCACGGCCCATCTACTTCGTCGCCTGGGGCGCGGAGGAGGCAGGACTCGCCAGTTCCCGCCTCTACGCCGACGGGCCAACCGTGCCGCTGGACAGCATCCTGGGACTTCTGGAGTTGGACACCGTAGGCGCGGCACGCAGTTACTACCTGAACCTGGAGGGCGAGAAGGACGGTCTGGAGGCGACGCTGCTGTTCAACCTACGCCTGGCCGCCGACCTGTTGGAGCGGCGCGTGTCGCCCGAGTCGTACAAAGGCGGCAAAACCCATGCGGTCTTCCGCGACCGCGGCGTCCCTTCTGTGCTGCTGTTCTGGCCCAACGCCGAGAATCTTCACACGCCGCTGGACGCGCCCGACACGCTGGACCCGTACAAGTTGGCCACAACCGGCGAGGTTACCGCGCTGGCTGCCATGATGTTGGCACGATAGCGCCGGCGTTCTGTAGGGGCGACGCACGCGTCTCCCCTGGGTTTAGCCCCGTGCGGCGCCACCCTCACCCCGGCCCTCTCCCACAGGGAGAGGGGACGGCCCTGCGGGCTGTAGGGGCGTAGGTTGCCACGCCCCTACCCGCGGCGGGGGTTTAGCCCCGCGCGGGGCCGTCCCTTTCGCGGGTTTCGCGATCCGAACGCCCCAAAAACTAGACAAAACTAGTCGCATTTGACATCGGGCACCCTTTTGTGTATAATCTTCGCGTGAGTTGCCCCAGGGTGCGCTCACAAAATCTTGCGGAGGGAGACGCCATGAGCGACAAGACCTCGGACCCGACCTACAGGGGCCTGCGCCGGTTCAACCTGGCGATGGGCTTCCTGCACCTGATCCAAGGCGTGCTGATGATCCTCATCAGCAACGACACCACCTACCCCATCTGGACCAACTACCTGACCTTTGACCGAGCCACCTTCTCACTTACGCCGAACCCCCAGCCGCTGTATGACCTGCGGTTCGGTCCAGCGGTGGCCATCTTCCTGCTGTTGTCGGCGGTGGCCCATTTCTCGCTCGCCACCTTCGGCTACAAGTGGTACGTGAGCCACCTGGAGCGGAAGATGAACCCGGCCCGCTTCTACGAGTACGCGCTGAGTTCGTCGTGGATGATCGTCCTCATCGGCATGCTGGTTGGCCTGTGGGACCTGGGCGCGCTCATCCTCATCTTCGCCCTCAATGCCACCATGAACCTGTTCGGCGTGATGATGGAACTGCACAACGAAGGCAAAGAGCGCGTCAACTGGACGTCGTTCATCTTTGGCTGCTTCGCGGGCATCGTGCCGTGGATCGTCATCATGCTGTACTTCCTGGGGGCGGTCAACTCGGGCGACGCAGAACCGCCGGCCTTCGTGTACGCGATCATCCCCACCATCTTCGTGTTCTTCAACATCTTCGCGGTGAACATGTTCCTGCAGTACAAGAAGGTGGGGCCCTGGAAGAACTACCTGTTCGGCGAGCGCATGTTCATCATCCTGAGCCTGGCGGCGAAGACCGCGCTGGCCTGGATGATCTTTGCCGGCACGCTGGCGCCCGTGTAATCCCCGACCCTACTCAGCCTACGACATCACGCGGGAATGCGGCAGGGGCCAATCGCCCCTGCGGCGTTCCCGCGCGATTTTCCACCTCGGTTGGCACGCCACTTGCGCTCCGTGTTTGGGCGAGCGACAGCCCACTTGCAAATACAACCAGAATGGGGTAACATTCCCTCACGTTCCCGCCGATCCCGAGAGGAAACATGCCCGAACAACCGATGGAACACAAGCGTCCGGATGGCGAAAACGCGTGCGACCCGCGCCTTGCGGAGGCGGTCGCCCTGGCCACCGCCGAGCGCAGGAACGAGGCCCGCGCCCTGTTTCAGGCCATCCTCGCCGACGATGCGGACAACGTAGAGGCGCTGCTTTGGATGGGGGCCCTGGCCGAGAAGCCGGAGGACAGCCTGCGATACATCGGCCGCGCCGTCCAGTTGGCCCCCCAGAACCCCCGAGCGCGGGCGGCGCTGCGCTGGGCCCGGAAGCGCGCGCCCAACGCCGGCCCGCCGTCGCAGAACCCCACGGGCCTCGCCCACCCCGCCACCCTGGCAGCGCCGGTGGTGCGTCC
>JARYMK010000136.1 GCA_029907165.1 Anaerolineae bacterium | reverse complement strand
GGCCTTCAGCCAGACAAGGACGGTTTTGTCCGGCTGTCCATCGCCGAGTTCAGTCTGTGAAGTAGCACCATTGGTTACTAACCGCGCCTGACCTGCCCTCGGCATGGTGAGCGGCGCGGGCGGCATCCAGTTTGACACGCACGCGCCGCTGCGCTATACTGTGGTTGCGGTGGAGGGCACACGCCGAATCCGCGTTGGAGGGATGGCAGAGCGGACGATTGCGGCGGTCTTGAAAACCGTTGTGGGGGCAACCTCACCGGGGGTTCGAATCCCTCTCCCTCCGCCAGAGAATCGCATACACCCTCGGGGAGGTGCCGGAGAGGACGATCGGGGCCGCCTGCTAAGCGGTTGTACGGCCTAAAAGCTGTACCCAGGGTTCGAATCCCTGCCTCCCCGCCTTGTGCCCCAGTAGCTCAGGGGATAGAGCGCAGCGCTGCGGACGCTGAGGCCACAGGTTCAAGTCCTGTCTGGGGTACCACGCGCGCCTGTACCTCAATTGGATAGAGGGCCGGTCTACGAAACCGTCTGCTGTGGGTTCAAGTCCCGCCAGGCGCGCCACGCAAAACCCCCGCCACACGGCGGGGGTTTTGGCTTTTCATCGCGGTTACTTCTTCCACGGCTCAAAGCGGATGTCGCTCACGATGGTCATGGGCCAGGTCATGTCCATGGTGGATATTTGCCCCACCAGGTTCTGTTTCATCGCGGCGCTCACCGGCCAGCCGGTCTTCTCGTCCAGTTCAATCGTGCCGGTTTGCTCGCCCGACATCTCGTAGGAGATAGTCATACCCTCCATTTCCAGAGGCTTCGCGTCTGGGTTGCGCTGGACATTGGAACGGGCCTCCACCGTGGCGACGCCGTTCTTGCGCGCCTTCAGGGTCCACGTGGTATCCAGAACCATCGGCACGCCCGATTCCAGTGCAATCGGCTTGCTCCACGAGTCGCCGACGGCCACTGGCTTGTCGGGGTAGAAGAGCCCGGCCTTCTCAAAACTCTCCTTCAGCGCCTCGCTGCCGAATTGCGACCGCAGGCTTGCTTCCAATTCATCGCGTGCGCTCCCCGCAGGCACGCCCAGGGCATCCAACATCTCGCTCAGCATTTCGTCAACGCCCTGGACGTCCACGATTTCGCCGGTTGGTTTGAGCCGCATGGTGAACCCCCGCCCCACCAGAGCCGCGTAGCCCAGCGCAGCCTGGGGAACCGAGGCGGGCGGGTTGGCCGAGTCGTAGGAGACCTTGCCCATGGGCCCATCCTGCTTGTACAGCACCCAGTCGTAGGTTGCCTTCACGAGCGTGGTGCCATCGGACTCCACACTCTGGACGTCGTAGGTATAGGCCATCCCTATCGTCTGCGTCATGGTCTGCGTCTGGCCGGCCAGGGTCTGGGTGAAGGTCTGGTCGGCGATAATCTTCGTACCGTAGGACTTGCCCGCTTCCAGGCGGAGCCGCAAATCCAGTTTCTTGCTCCCGCCCCCGCAGGATGCGAGCAGCGCCAGAATGACCAGGGCGCACATCAGAATCACGATTCGCTTCTTGTACATCTCTTTTCTCCGCGGCGTGACTTTCACGCGCCTGGTTGTCTCAGGCCCCCGCGGCGGTTGGGTGCTGCCATGCGCGTTGCTGCAAGAGCCACACAGCCTCCTCACCGCGCGCAGACGGTGCACCATTCCAGGACGGTCGGTGCGACGGGGAGTGCGTCTATACGCGCGCCCTCCAGCAGTTCGGACGCGGGCGTTGGAAGCGCGCGGCCCGTCTGCGCGTTGGCGATTTCCACATGCCAGCCCGCCCGCGCCAGCAACTCCGCCAGCGACTCGCGGACGAGAAGCGGGGCCACGCCGAACTCGCGGAGTACGCTGAGGTTGGCCTCGTCGTCGCTTGGGTAGAAGAGGGTGATGGCCAGGAATTCGCCCGACACCACCCGCCGCAGTTCGGCCAGCAATTCGCCGGGCTTCTCAATGTTGGGCAGGCCGAGGTTGGTGGTCAGCGTGGACACAGCGCCGTCCCTGAACGGCGTGCGGCGCGCGTCCATCGCCAGCAGGCTGATGTGTTCGGCGAAGTCCTGGCCCTGGAGGGCGCGGCGGTTGCGGCGCAGGATTCGCAGGCTGAAGTCGGTGGCGACGACCGGACGGCGCAACTCGCGCGCCATGCGCTCCACCAGGTCGCCGCGCCCCGACGCCAAGTCCACGATGGGGCTGGGCCTGTGCCGGATGCGGTCAATCACCCATCGCTTCTGGCTCTCGTGGCAGGCGAGGTATTCGGGCGTGTACAGGAGTGGCAGCGCCGAGTCCGCGACAGCCTTGGCCTGCGCGAAGTCGCCGCGCTCCTCCAGTGCCAGCGCGCGGTAGAAGCGGTCGGCCGGCGACAGGGTCTCCGGGGGCGCGGCCATGAGGCGCTGCTCCACGTCGGGGTGCTCGTGGAGATAGCGACCCAGGGCGGTGGATGTCTGCTCCCACAGGTCGTTGCGCGGCAAATCCGGTGGCAGGAACACGCCGATGCCCTCGCGGACGAAATAGGACGCGCCGCATCCAACGCACTGGATGTCGGCCTGTTCTATGCGGCCTTCGCCGCGCTCGCCGATACTCCATTGTAGCGGCCCCGCGCACACGGGGCATTGGAGCATGTCCTGCACGAAGGCGTGCATTTCTAGTCCTCCGTTGGGGTTTCGTCCTCGTCGGTACTGGCCTCCCACCGGGCTGCCGTCAGGAGCAGCGCGCCGGAAATCAGCAGCGGCACGCCCAGGATGCCCAGCAGGACGGCCAATCCCCACCCCGTTATCTCGCTGATGCTGGCGCTCCACAGGACCCAGGTGGTGAAGAAGACCCCCTCGGCAACCAACAGGAGCGCGCCGACACGTTCCCACTTGACCGAGATGGCCACGGTAGCCAGCACCACGCCGCCGGGGAGTAAAATGTGAAGGACCCAGCCAAGCACTGTGCCCTCTTCCCATGCTGCGGTGATGCCGAACCAGAGCCAGACCAGGGAGACCACGATGACGATAGAGCGGGCCGCGATGCGTAGCCGCCGCAGAATCTTCTCTTTCATACGCCCCTCCGCCACTTCGATAGATCCGGCTGCGTGAAGCATAGCACGCATGGGAGATTGACGCAAGCCGTGCGGACGGTTACACGTTCCACTCCTTGCGGGTCCCCGTTATTGCAAGGGCGCAGCGTGCCTGAAGCAACCCCGGTTGACTGTCATTCTGAGGCACTAAGCGCCGAAGAATCTCGTAAACCGAGAGGCTTCGCTTCGCTCAACGTGACAGATGGGGCTCGGGATTGCTCCGCTTTGGCCGCGATGACGGCTAGGGTTGTCATTGCGAAGGGCCTCGCACCTTTGCGTGGGCTGAGTCTCGCGCGCAACTCCTGGACAGATTCAGGGTTACTAGACTGTGAGCGCAATCATGAAGTGCAGAGGAGGTATCGGATATGATCAAGATTCTTACCGACAGCACGGCAGACTTGCCCCCGGCGCTCCAGGGCAATCCGCGCATTGAGATTATCCCCCTCAAAGTCGTTACGCCGGAGCGAACTTACCTGGATCGCGTGGACCTGGATACCCCGCAGTTCCTGAACCTGCTGAAAAACTCGCCTACGCTGCCGACAACCTCGCAGCCCTCGGCGGGTGAGTTCCGCACGAAGTACCAGCAGATGCTGAAGGATGGCGCTGATGCAATCCTGTCCATGCATATCTCCAGCAAACTGAGCGGTACCATCAGTTCGGCCCATGCGGCGCTTGGGGAGATAGGCAACGCACCGATCACGATCTTTGACTCGCTGTCCACGTCCATCGGCTTGGGCATCCTGGTCCAGCAGGCCGTGAAGGCGCTGGATGCCGGCGAGCGGCTCCCCGAAGTGGTCAAGGTGCTGGAAGTCATGCGCGACGCCATGACCATCGGGTTTGTGGTGGACACGCTGGAATACTTGCACAAGGGCGGGCGCATCGGCAAGGCCGCGGCACTCATGGGCACGCTCCTCAACGTCAAGCCGGTGCTCACGCTGACGCATGGCGTGATAGAGCCACTGGACAAGGCCCGCTCCAAACGCAAGGGCCTGGAGCGCACCATGACCTACCTCCAGGAAGCCGTCGGCACCGAGCGGCCCATGGTGGCGGGCATTGCCCAACTGGAAACCGCGGAAGAGGCCGAGGGCGTCCGACAGGCCGTGCTGGAGCGATTCAACTGCAAGGACTGCTTCATCGCCGAACTGAGCCCGGTCATCGGCACGCACACCGGCCCGGGCGTCGTTGGCATCGCGGGGTGCCCGCTGCCCTAGCGCACGTCGTTGCGAGCGAAGGGGAGCATCTCGGTTGGCGAGATTCTTCGCGGCTTCGCCGCTCAGGATGACAGAGTCATCTGTCATCGCGAGCGAAGTGAAGCATCAGCGAAGGCGAAGCATCTCGGTGGGCGAGATTCTTCGGCGCTCCGCGCCTCAGAATGACAGCGGATGGTTTTCTCTGCGGTCAACCACCGGCGATTGATTGGCTTGCCCATCGCAAAGCCGCCTGCCGCCAGGCGGCTTTTCTGTTTGCCATTTCGGCCTGCCTGGTGCTATACTCCGCCCGCACACACCCGCGCAACCAACGTTCGGAGAGAGTGTTTTCATGAGTAGAATCGGGCAGCCGGAGAATCAGGGCGAACAGGCGGAGGCCGTTTCCGATGCCTGCCTGATTGAGCGGGCGAAGACCGACCCGGAGGCCTTCGGGATTCTGTACGAACGGTATGTAGATCGCATCTACTCGTACGTTTACTACCGAACAGGGAATCATGCCGACGCCGAAGACCTGACGGCCAAGACGTTCTACCGCGCGATGCAGCACATCCGTCATTATCAGGAGCGGGGACTGCCGTTCTCCGCGTGGCTGTATCGCATCGCGCACAACCTGGTGGCCAACTGGCACCGCGACCGCAGCAAGCGCCAGGTGGTCTCGCTGGACGAATTGCACTCGCTGACCGTGGGCGAGGGGCCGGAGCGCGCAGCGGAGCGGCGCGAGCGCACGGAGACGTTGCTGCGGGTCATCCGCAACCTGCCGCCGGAGCGTCAGGAATTGTTGATTCTCAAGTTCGTGGAGCATCTGTCTAACGCGGAAATCGGGAAGATTATGGGGCGCAGCGAGGGGGCCATCAAATCCTTGTATCATCGGACGCTTCTCTCACTGCGAGAACTATATGAAGAACTGGAGGAAGGAGGTCTCCTCGCGAATGAGCAAGAGTGAAATTCGCATCGTTACGGATAGCGCGTCCACCATACCGCCTGAGTTGGCGGAGGAATTGGACATTGAAATCGTGCCCATCAGCCTGACCGTGGGCGACCAGACCATGGATGACGGCGACATCCCGCCCGATGAACTCTACCAGAAACTGCAGCAAGGCATCGTGGCACGGACGTCGCAGCCCGCCCCTGGCCGTTTCGCCGAGGTCTACGAGCGGCTGCGCGGCATCGCATCGTCCATCATCTCCATCCATATCACCAGCCAGCACAGCGGCACGTGCCAGTCGGCGGCCCTGGCCGCATCCATGTTCCCGGATATGGACATTGAAATCGTAGATTCCAGGGGTATCTCCATGGGCACGGGGTATCTGGTCATCCGGGCCGCCCAGATGGCGAAGCAGGGCATGAGCAAAGACGAGATTCTCTCCGCCATCAACCAGATGAAGGAGCGCATTCACACCTTCTGCACCGTGTCCACCGTGAGGTATCTCCAGATGAGCGGGAGGCTGGGCTGGCTTTCGGGCACGTTGGCTACCGTGCTGGACATCAAGCCCGTGATGGCGGTGCGCGATGGCACGCTGGGGCTTATGGGCAAGGTGCGGACGCGCGCCCGCTCGCTGGATGCGCTCATCCAGGCCACACTGGAGGCGCTTCAGAACGCCCGCGAGCGGCAGATCGCCGTGATCCATGCCGGCGCGCTGGAGGAGGCCCGACAGGTCAAGGAGCGCCTGGAGCAGTTGATCGGCGATAAGGTGGCCTTCCTGCTGGAGGCTCCCACCGTGTTGGCGGTGCATGGCGGGCCTGGACTGTTGGGCATCGTGTCGTATGGCGCGTAGGCGAGGAGTCGGCCTGCGCTGGTCGTGAAGGTCTATGACGGTACGCGAGCAGACAGAGAACGGCGGCATTTTGGCCAATATGGAGAGAGACGTTCAGCGCCTTCTGACCCCGGTGCAACCTGGCCCTGCATTCCGAGAGCGGCTGCGCCAGGTGCTGGTGGCCGCGGCCGGGACAGGGGTTTGTGAGGTGCGGCTGCGTCCCCGGCCCAGGTTGCGCATCTGGGTCTTGTCGGCTTCGGGGGTGGCGCTGGCTGTGTTCCTGGCGCAGTATTTCCTGCGCCTGCTGCGCCGCTCGCAGTAAACCCACGCGGCAAAATCAAAGAGCGGGGCGGATTCCCGTCCCGCTCCTTCCATGCGCTGCAATCGGCGTGTGGCTACGCTGTTCTGCGCACCCTACTTCCAATCCCTCAGCATTTGCACCAACAGGCGCACGCCGAACCCCGTGCCGCCCTTGGGCTGGTAGGGCCCGTCCTTTTCGGTGGCCGCAGGCCCGGCGATGTCCAGGTGCGCCCAGGGCATGTTCTCGGCGAACTTCTCCAGGAACTTGGCGGCGGTGATGGAACCGGCCGGCCGGCCGCCCGTGTTCTTGACATCGGCCACGTCGCTCTTGATCTGCTCGGCGTACTCGTCCCACATGGGCATGCGCCAGACTTTCTCGTTGGTGGCCTTGGATGCCGCCTCAATGCGTGCCGCGAGGGCGTCGTTGTTGGAGAACAATCCGGCGACGAAGGTGCCCAGCGCCACGACGCACGAGCCGGTCAGCGTGGCCAGGTCCACCACGCCCCCCACAGGCTGGTACCGCTGCGCGTAGCCCAGGGCGTCGGCCAGAATGAGCCGTCCCTCGGCATCGGTGCTGATGACCTCTATGGTCTTGCCGGTGATGGCTTTGACCACGTCGCCGGGCTTGTAAGCGGTGCCGCTGGGCAGGTTCTCGGTGGCGGGTACCAGGCCGATGACGCGGCGCGGGATCTTCAGCGCGGCGACGGCGCGCATGGCCCCGAACACGGCCGCTGCGCCGGCCATGTCGCCCTTCATCTTCTCCATGCCCTCGCTGGGCTTGATGGAGATGCCGCCGCTGTCAAAGGTCAGCCCCTTGCCGATGAGCACGATGGGCGCGGGGTCATCGCTCCGCCCGTTGTACTCCAGGATGATGAAGCGCGGTTCCTGCGCGCTGCCCTGCGCCACGCCAAGCAACGCCCCCATGCCCAGGGTGCGCATCTCCGCGGGGCCAAGGGCCTGGAACTTCAGGCCATAGGTCTTCGCCATGCGTCGGGCCTCGTCGGCCAGGATAGATGGCGTGGCGTAGTTGGCGGGCTGGTTGACCAGGTCCCGCGCCCAGTTGACGGCCTCGGCGATCTGCACGCCGGCCGCCGCGCCCTCTTTTGCCTGCTGCGCGGTCTCCTCGCCCATCACGACGATGGAGACTTTCTCCAGTTCGCGCCCGTCCTCGCCGTTCTTCTTCTCGGTCATGTGCTGGGTGAAGCGGTACTGGGACAAGATGGTGCCCTCGGCCACTACCTGCGCCGCCTGGGCTGCATCAAGGCCCGCCGCGCCCGCGCCGTGTAGTACGGTCGCATACTGAGTAAGGCCCAGCGCATGCGCCTTTCGGGCCGCCGTGGCCGATACCTGTCGGACCTTGTCCAGGTCAAACTGCTCCTTCTTCCCGAGGCCGACGATGAGGACGCGCTTGGCGGGGATCGCGCCCCGCGTGTACAGCAGGGCGGTGTCGTTCAACTTGCCCTTGAAGTCGCCCGACGCGATGAGTTCGGTAATCTGGCCACCGAGCGCCTTGTCCACCGCGCCGGTAGCACCGCCGGGTTCGCTCACGTCCTCAAACAGATTCACTACGATAAGTTCGGTTTCTTCCTCTTGGATGGCTCCACGCTTGACCTCAATGTTCACGCGAGACCTCCTTGTGCGAGATCGCAGGATTTGAATACGGGGCGCGGCGCGCAGGCGGCGACGTTCGCGGAACGGGCGGGACGCCCTAGCGGACGAGGCGCTCTAGC
>JARYMK010000135.1 GCA_029907165.1 Anaerolineae bacterium | reverse complement strand
CGTCGGCGTGGGCAATGTCCGCGATCCCGAATACGCTGACCGGGTGATACGGGACGGGCTGGTGGATCTCATCGCGGTGGGGCGGGCCCAACTGTCCGACCCCGATTGGGTGGCGAAGGCGCGCCGGATGCTGTCATCGCGCACGTAGACGCGGAGGCGAGGTATGACACAGGCGGAGCGGCGAATCTCATACGCCCGGGCGGTCTGTGAAGTCCTGCGTCGGGCGGATGCCCCCCTGCCCTTCGCCGATGTCCTCGCCGCCGTGGCGGAGATGCCTGTGCGCCCTGTGCCCAAGCCTGTCCGCACCGTGCGCAACGCCCTGCGCAACAGTCCGCTTGTCGTACCTGTGGACTGCGACCGGTATGCCTGGTCGCTCTGGTTCCTCAAAGGCGCAACGGTTCGCCACGTCCTGTCGCAGCGAGAATTGGACGAGGGTTCCCTGCGGCTCGGGCCCGACGCGTGCTACGCCCTGTTCCCGTTCCTGTACGCCCCGCGCCATGCCGCTGCCCGGCCCTGCTACCTGTACCTGGAGCAGGGTCCGCTGTTCTCGCAACCCATCCTGTGGTTTGACGAGGGTGCAGCGGGCATCGCCCCATCCTACGCCCTGAGCGATTGGTTCGCGGCCATGGAATGCCGCGAAGGCGACAGTCTGCTCTTTGAGGTAACCGACGGCGAGGAAGGAATCTACCATGTCTTCCTGGAGCCGTCCGACAGCAGGGATATGGAGCGGACGGCGGCGCGTAACGCACAGGTGGCACAGGCGGTCGCGCAACTGCTTTCCGGACGGCGCAAACCGTTCCCCCTGTTCCGCCTCATGCCCGCGCTGGTGGCGAGGAGACTCTACCACGACCCGTATCCGCCGATGCCGCTGGAGCACGTGGTGCGCAATACGCCGGCGCTGGCGTTGGAAGGTGGCAAGGTCCGCGTGGTTCCCAAGGCATCCGCGGCGGACTACCTACCGGGCCTGTCGCCGCTGGACCGCGAGCCGGTGCGCCAGGCCGCGTCGGGTGGGTTCTGGCAACGCCTGTTCGGCAGGCGGCGGTAGAATGACGCGAATGCTTCAGTCGCACCCCGGGGTGCGAACGGGAGACAACAAGGCGACCCCACCAGGTCGCTTTGTGCTAATCTAGGAGGATGCAGATGGCCATCACGCTGGAGGATTTGATCCGCATCGCGCGAGGGGAGGACGAGGCGGACCTCGTGCTGAAGAACGCTCGCGTGGTCAACGTCTTCTCGGGCGATATTCATGTAACCAACATCGCCATCGCCAGCACGCGCATCGCCGGCCTGGGCGACTACCGTGGCAAGGTGGAGATAGACCTGGACGGCGCCTATGTCTGCCCTGGGTTCATTGACGGCCACGTGCACATTGAGAGTTCCATGCTGCGGGTGCCCGAATTCGCGCGGGCCGTGTTGCCCCACGGAACCACCTCGGTCGTCATTGACCCCCACGAGATCGCCAACGTGCTGGGGTTTGACGGCATCCGCTACATGCTGGAATCCAGCAAGCGCAACCCCTTCAGCGTGTACGTCATGGTGCCCTCGTGCGTTCCGGCGACCGACATGGAGACGTCAGGCGCTCGCATCCTACCGTCGGACCTGGCGCTGCTGCTGAAGGAGAACTGGGTGCAGGGCGTGGGCGAGATGATGAACTATCCGGGCGTCCTGTTCCGCGAGCCGTCCGTTATGGCCAAAGTGCGGGCTGGCGCGGGCAAGCGGATTGACGGCCACGCGCCGGGGCTGTCGGGCCGCGACCTGGCCGCCTACATCGCCGCGGGTGTCGGCTCGGACCACGAGTGCACGCGCGTGGAGGAGGCCAAGGAGAAACTGCGGATGGGCATGTACATCATGATCCGCGAAGGCTCCACGGCCCGGAACCTGCGCGACCTGCTGCCGCTGGTTACGCCCGCCACCGCCCGCCGCTGCATGTTCGTTACCGATGACCGCCACCCGCTGGAACTCTTGGAGGAAGGCCATCTGGACAGCATCATCCGCACCGCCATCGCCAGCGGCCTGGACCCCATCACGGCCATCCAGATGGCGACGCTGAACCCTGCCGAATACTTCGGGCTTTTGGATCGCGGCGGAATTAGACCCGGCTGGCGCGCCGACCTGGTGGTCTTTGATAACTTCATGGACTTCCGCATCCTGAAGGTGCTGCGCGGCGGGCAGATCGTCGCCGAAAGGGGGCGCTTCGTGGGCACCCTGTCGCCCCACAATCCCGCCATCGTGCGCAGTTCCATGAACGTGCACCCGCCCAGCATCTCCTTCGCAGTCCCCGCGCGGGGCAACCGCATGCGCGTCATCGGTCTGGTTCCCGGACAGATCGTTACCCAGCAACTCGTCATGGAGCCGAAGGTGGACGGGGAGTTGGTCGTGGCGGATACCGAGCGCGACGTGCTCAAGATCGCCGTGGTGGAGCGCCACCAGGCCACCGGCAACGTGGGGCTGGGTTTCGTGCACGGGTTCGGGCTGAAGCGGGGGGCGCTGGCCTCGTCGGTGGCCCACGATTCCCACAACATCATCCTGGTGGGCACCAACGACGCCGACATGAAGGTGGCGCTGGAACGGATGGTGGAGATGCGCGGGGGACTGGTAGCCGTGCAGGACGGCGAGGTAAAGGCGCAGTTGCCCCTGCCTATCGCGGGCCTCATGTCGGACCGGCCGCTGGAGGAGGTGGGCGGGGCGTTCCGGGAGTTACTCCACGCCGCGGCGGATATGGGTTCGGCCCTGCGCGACCCGTTCACGGCGTTGAGTTTCCTGGCGTTGCCGGTCATCCCGGCCCTGAAACTCACCGACCGAGGGCTGGTGGACGTTACCCAATTCCGCTTTGTGCCGCTGTTTGTGTAGTGGAAGCCCTTCGTTGGGGCGGCCTGGTAAATCGCCGCTACCGAGGCGCCCCTGCGCCTGTCATCCTGAGCGGCGCAGCCGCGAAGAGTCTCGGCGTCCGAGATGGTTCGCTTCGCTCAGATTGGGAATGAGGAACCCTCGCGAATGCGCCGCAAGAAACCGCTCCCACACTTTCGCGGTCATTCGCGGGTTTCTGCGTCCACCGATGCCCAGCCGCGGCGGATGGCGTGCAATGCCGCCTCGGTGCGCGAGCGCACGCCCAACTTGCCGTAGATGTTGCTCAGGTGCACCTGCACCGTCCGCACCGAAATGCATAGCCGCCGCGCGATTTCCTTGTTGCTTGCGCCCGTGGCCACCAGCCGCAGGACATCCATCTCGCGGTCGGTGAGCGGTTCGGGCAGCGACGCATCGTGCGGTACGGCGGTCGTTCGCTCGCGGTCGGCGATTTTGCGCATCATAGCGCGCATGGCCCGCGGGTCCAGCGCGGGCTCGCCACGCGCCACCGCGCGGATGGCGGCCAGGACGTCGGCTAAGCGCGCCGACTTGACGATGTAGCCCTCCGCGCCCGCCTCCAGCAGCGCGAAGATGTGCTTCTCGTCCTCGTAGGCCGTCAGCGCCAGGATGCCTGCCTCCGGACACTGGTCCAGGATGGTGCGCGTAGCCTCCAGCCCGTCCATCTCTGGCATCTCCAAATCCATGAGGATGACGTCGGGACGCAGGAGCACGGCGAGGCGCACCGCCTCAACGCCCGTGCGCGCTTCGCCCACCACCTCCATGTCTGGCTGCAGGTTCAGGATGTCCCGCATGCTCTCCCGCACGACGGTGTGGTCATCGGCCAGCAGGATGCGAATCTTGTCCGAGGCCACCGAACTCATGCGATGCCCCTCCCCGGCGTCGGCCCCCTATCGCAGCGGCTTGTCATAGATACGATAGGTCTTGTACACCTTGCCGCCCATGAACTGGATGTCGCGGTTCATCATCAGGTTGCTTTCCAGAACCCACGACATCTCGGCATGGCCGTAGCCCCGCGGCGCAGCGTTGATGGCCGTGTCGTAGTAGAACAGCGCCGAGATGCCCTTCATGCGGTGCTGTTCCACGACGCCCATGGCGAACACGCGGCAGATAGTGAACTTCTTGAACGTCTTGTACCACAACAGGCGGATGAGGGCCGGAATCAACCTGCCGCCCGTCCCCTTCATCGCCTGGTTGATGTCGGGCAGCGTCAGGGAGAAGCCCACCGGCTCCCCGTCCATCTCGGCGATGAGCACCAGGTTGGGGTCTATCACCATCTTGAGATTCTCGGCCAGGTGGTCAAACTCGGCGTCGGTCATGGGGACGAAGCCCCAGTTCTTCTCCCAAGCCAAATTGTAGATCTTCTTGATGCGCTCAACCTCGTTGTCAAAGTCCCTCAGGTTGATCTTGCGCACGACGATGCCCGACCGCGCGCGCACCTTCTCCACCACCCGCGCCAGTTTCTCGTTGCGCACGGCGCCGTCCTTGCTGATGACCTCGTCGGTATCCAGCCAGTAGGCGTAGAGGTCCTGCGCCTTGGTGAACCCCGCCCGCTCAATGAACTCGGCGTAGTAGGGCGGGTTGTACGTCATCAGCGCGACAGGGCTGGAGTCAAATCCATCCACCAGAAGCCCGCACTCCTCGTTGGTGGAGAAGTTCATGGGGCCGCGCAGCACGTCCATACCCCGTGCCCGCACCCATTCGGCGGCGGCATTCAGGAGCGCCTCGGCCACCTGGTAGTCCTGCACGCACTCAAAGAACCCGAAGAAACCGGTCTTCTCGTTGTGGAATTGATTGTGGATGTGGTTGATGTGCGCCGTGATGGTGCCCACAGGCTCGTCGCCACGCAGCGCCAGGAACAGTTCCACGTCGGCGTGCTCGTAGAACGGGAACTTCTCGCGGTCAAACATGGCCCTGCGATCCATGCGCAAAGGCGGGACCCAGTACGGGTCGTTGCGGTACAGATGATAGGGGAAATTCACAAATTGCTTGAGTTGCTTGGGGGTTCGGACAGGCTCCACATGCAGTTCACGGCTAGACATCGGTTGCCTCCTGACGGTGAGTTTGTGCTTGTAGTGGCGTGCAGGCCGCGCTCATGCCGATAGCCCAAGTGCGGCGGTGCCGGGACGCAGCGCCCATACTGCATCGGGTGTATTGTAGCACTCCGCACCTGCGAGGCAAATCCATCGGCGGCCACGGCCTCCGCCGATGAGGACAACACCGCAGGCGGCCGTTCGCTTCGCCTACGCTCCGCCCGACTCCAGAATCTCGGCGGCGACCTTCTCCCCGTAGGCCACCGCGTAGTTCATGCCGCGGTCCTCCGGATAAATCTGCGCCATGCAGCACAGCCAGAGGCCCTGCACCGGTGTGCGGAACGGCGGGCGTATCTGCGAGTAGCGCAGGCCCACCACTGGCTGCGTGTAGCGCTCGCGCCAGGCGTACAGCGTCTCCACCCAGTCGGGCGAGAACTCCGGGAACACGGTGCGCAGGTGCGGCAGGTACGCCTGGAACAACTCCTCGGCAGACATGGCGTAGTAGGGGTCGTTCGGATCCATGTACCGCGATACGTAGGCCAGATGGTGCCCGCCGTACTCATCGGGTCGCTGCATGTTGGTGTGCTCCACCACAGCGACGAAGGGGATGTTGGGGTCGTTGATGTTGAGCCAGTAGGTGGTGGACAGGCTGCGCTTCAGTTTCATGATGAGGCAGGCGTTGGCCAGGTACTTGATGCGGCCCAGGCGCTCGCGGTAGTCGGGGGGCAGGTCCGGCGCAAGGTGGAGCAGGATTTCGGGCGCGGTGGTAACCAGCACCAGATCAAAGTCCTCGCGCTGGCCGTTGGACACCACGCCCGTGGCGCGGTCGTTCTCAATGACCACGCGTTTCACCGGCGACGACAGGCGGATGTCCACGCCCAAATCGCGCAGCCGCGCCTCAAAGGCTTCCAGGGCGCGCCCGAACCCGCCCATCAGATACCCCAGGTGCTCGGCCTGGCCTTTGCCACGCGACCCGCCGCGCAGTTTCAGTTTGTTCCAGAACCAGACGGCGGCCACCTCGTCGGCGTAGGCCCCAAACTTGTTGCGCAGCAGCGGGTACCAGACCACCTCGTACACCTGCCGCCCGCCCCACTTGATGAGCCACTCCTTGGCGGTGATCTCCTCCAGTTTCCGCCAGTCCCGCACGAAGCGCGGGATGATGGCCAGCGAGCCGAGCCGCAGCCGATTGATGAGGCTCAGCGGCTTGAACCGAATCACGTCCAGCGGCGTGGCGAGACGGAAGATACGGTTGACGTACCAGGTGCTGGTAACTGTGGGGTTCCAGACCAGGTCGCCGCCCAGGCCCAAATCCTCAATGAGCCGCACCATCGTCCTGTCGCTGGTGAACAGGTGATGGTAGAACTTCTCCAGGTACACACCGTTGACGCGGAACGACCCGGCCAGCCCGCCCAGGGAATCGTCGCGCTCGTACAGGGTGCATGAATGGCCGGCCTTGGCCAGCACATGCGCGGCGCTCATGCCGGTGAGACCGCCGCCGATGATTGCGATTCTCATAGGTGCACCTCGCTTGGAATCCGCGATGTTGTGTCAGGCACGCCCATGCAGGGGCGTCGCGTGCGATTTTACCACATGTGGCCCCGCTGGCGAAAATGCTCTGCCCGGCACGGGCGGAGAATATCGGAGTGGCGGGGAACCGCGAATCCGTACGAACGGGATAGGGCCGCAGGCCGGCTATTCCTAGCCGCTCTCCAGGGCAGGTACGGGAACCTGCCCTACTCTCTTGATCATATCATTGTAAGAGCCCGCAGCGCCCGAAGCAGTCCCTGGAGCGTGGGATTGGAGCGTGAGATTGCTTCGCTCCGCTCGCAATGACAATGCGAGCCGTAGGGCGGCTATCCATAGCCGCTCTCCAGGGCAGGTACGGGAACCTGCCCTACTTCTACTTCGCGCGAATTCGCGTCCATTCGCGGTGCCGGCCCGGCGCAGATATCGCCGAATCCCAGGGCAAGTCTTTTGGCGCGAAAGGGCCAGGTTGTGGTATAATACAAGAAACGACTGTTCTTCCCGCCGTGAGACGCGCGGGAAGGCTTTTCTCTGAGGGAGAGGAGTATATGTCCGGACACTCCAAGTGGTCAACGATCAAGCGTCAGAAGGGCGTTGCCGATGCCAGGCGTGGGGCTCTGTTCACCAAGCTGGGCCGCGAAATCGCAGTAGCGGCGCGCGAGGGAGGCGGCGATCCGGCGGCGAACTTCAAGTTGCGCCTCATCATAGACAAAGCCAAAGCCGCCAACATGCCCAAGGAGAACATTGAGCGGGCCATCAAGCGCGGCACCGGTGAACTGAAAGGCGAGGCCGAGTTTGAGATCACCTACGAGGGCTACGGCCCCAACGGTGTGGCGGTGCTCGTCAAGGTCCTCACCGACAACCGCAACCGCGCCGCCGCCGAAGTCCGCAGAGTCTTCACCCGCCACGGCGGGAGCCTGGGCGAGACCGGCTGTGTCGCCTGGATGTTTGAGCCCAAGGGCTACCTGGCCGTCAAGGTCAACGATGGGCAGGACCCCGACGAAATCGCCATGGCCGCCATTGACGCCGGCGCCGACGACGTGGTTCCCTCCGACGATACGGTGGAGGTATACACCAAAGTGGAGGACTTCCAGTGGGTGCGCGAGGCGCTTGAGAAGCGCGGGTACGAACTGGAAGAGCAGGAGCCCATCTGGATGACTCCCAAGACCCTGATGCGCCTTGGCGAGAAAGAGACCCTGCAAGCCATGAGCCTCATTGACGCGCTGGAGGAACTGGAAGACGTTTCCAAAGTCTTCACCAACCTGGACATCTCCGATGAGGTCATGGAGAAGTATCAGGCTGCGTAGATGCTGGCGCTGGGCATAGACCCCGGGACGGCGACCACCGGCTTCGGCTTGGTGCGCGAGGAGGACGGCGCGTACCAACTCGTGGATTGCGGCGTCATCCTCACATCTGCGCAGGAGCCGATGCCCCAGCGCCTGCTCCTACTCCACAACCGCCTGCTGGCACTCCTCGCGGCGCATCGCCCCGATGCGGTCGCCGTAGAGGAGTTGTTTTTTAACAAGAACGTGCGGACGGCCATTGCGGTTGGGCAGGCGCGGGGCGTAGTCCTTCTCGCGGCGGCGCAGGCGGGAGTCCCGGTGTACGAGTACACACCGCTGCAGGTCAAGCAGGCGGTGGTGGGCTACGGGCGGGCCGAGAAGCACCAGGTGCAGGAGATGGTGCGCATCCTGCTGGCGCTGGACAGCATCCCCCAGCCGGACGATGCCGCCGACGCCGTGGCCGTCGCCCTGTGCCACCTGCAATCCTTCAACCTCTACCGAAAACTGGCGGAAGCCACGCAACAAGGAGGGTGAACCGTGATCGCCACCTT
>JARYMK010000134.1 GCA_029907165.1 Anaerolineae bacterium | reverse complement strand
CATCCAGGCGCTGGGAGGCGGAGAGGTGAGCGCCGACATCGTGGAGACAACGACGGCAAAGGAGGCGCTGGCCATTGCGATTCGCTCGGAAGAGCAAGCCGCCGCGTTCTACAAGGCCGCCGTGAAGCGCACCAGCGACCCCGACGCGAAAACTCTGTTTGAGGAACTGGCCAAGGAGGAGTTGAGCCACAAAGCGCGGCTGGAGAAGGAGTACGCCCACCTCAGCGGCGACCCCAACTGGGCGCGCTACGCACTTTGGGCACATCACCCGTAGTAGGGTTGACACCCTGCGGCGCGGCGTGGTATGTAAGGCCCGCCGCGCCGCCCAGGCCACAAACGACCGGCCGCATTCTGTCCTTCGGGGTTGCGCCTGCCCCCTTGAACCTGTGCAGTCAGGTGCAGGTATATTGAGAGATGGCAGGCGAGGAGGAATCCGTTTGAGCGAGGCTGCTGTTCAAGTTGTGAACTTCCGCAAACGCTATGGCCCTGTCGTGGCAGTAGACAACATCAGTTTTGAGGTGGGCCGCGGCGAGATATTCGGGCTGCTAGGCCCCAATGGCGCCGGGAAGACCAGCACGCTGGAAGCCTTGGAGGGGCTTCGGTCTGCCGACGGCGGAACGCTGCGCGTCATGGGTGTGGACCCGACGCGAGAAGCCCGTAAACTGCGGGATATCATCGGCGTACAGCTCCAGACCTCCGGCCTGCCTGGGAGCATGACGGTGCGCGAGGCGATGCGTTTCTTCTGCGCGTATCACCGCGCGCCCGAACGCGTGGATCTGCTCCACCGCCTCGGCCTCGGCGAGAAAATGTCGGCTCAGTACGCGACCCTGTCCACCGGCCAACAGCGGCGGCTTTCGCTGGCGCTTGCCGTCGCCCACAATCCACCTGTCGTGTTCCTGGACGAGCCAACAGCAGGGCTGGATGTGGCAACGCGAATAGACTTGCACGAGATGATGCGCGAATTGCGCGCATCGGGGACGACCATCGTCCTCGCTACCCATGACATGGCCGAAGCCGAGAAGATGTGCGACCGCGTCGCCATCCTGCTGCGCGGGAGGATCGCCGCCATCGGCACGCCACGCGAGTTGACGGCAACGGGGTCAGGGTTCACCAAGGTCTCAGTACGAACGGAGAATGGGAGCCTCACGCGCTCCGATGCTGCGTTTCCGGGTGTCGCACGGAAGACGGTTCAGGAGGATTACGTCGTGTACTTCACGACAAGCGTTGGCACGACCCTCTCTGCGATCCTTGCCCACATTGAAGCCCATGGCGACCCGCTGATTGACCTGCGAGTGGAGCGGCCCACGCTGGAGGAGCGGTTCTTGGAGATCACCAACGGCGGAGGAGCCCGATGAGAGCATTCGCAAATCATTTCGCCTTTGAGTTCCGCACCGGCCTGCGCGACAAGAACCTGCTGCTGCTGAACTACCTGTTCCCCCTGGGGTTCTACGCGATGATGGGCGTCATGATGGGGCAAATCAACCCGTTGTTCATTCAGACCATGATTCCAGCCATGGCCGTGTTCGCCATTCTGTCGGCGACAGTGCTTGGGTTGCCCAACCCGCTGGTGGAAGGGCGAGAGAACGGCGTCTTCCGTTCGTTCAAGATCAACGGCGTGCCCTCGCTGTCCATTCTGAGCATCCCGGCGATGACCACCGCCTTCCATGCCATCATCGCCTGCTTCATCATCGCGCTGACCGCCAAACCGCTGTTCGGCGCCCCTGCGCCGGTCAACTGGCTCGCCTTTGCGTTGCTCTGTGTGCTGGCGGCATTCACCTGCGCGGGGCTGGGCGCGCTCATCGGCGTCGTGTCGGCGAACACTCGGGTAACCATCCTGTGGTCGCAACTCATCTACTTGCCATCCATGATGTTGAGCGGGATGATGGTGCCGACAAGCATGCTCCCCGCGGCTCTCCGCAAGGTGGGATTGCTCCTACCCTCCACCTACGCAATGCACGCATTCCAGGGGCTGGCGCTGGGACAGGCGACGGACATCCAGCCCTGGGCTGCCATAGGCATCCTGGCAGCCGGTGGCATCCTGGCATTCGGGCTGGCTCTGTACCTGTTCAGTTGGGACAGCCGCAACACGACAAGGCGCGGACATCCGGCGCTGGCCGTGCTGGCGCTCCTGCCGTACATCGTGGGGGCCGCCATCTTCTAGACGCGTGCCCACCTCGCCGGGGTGCGGACGACCACGCCCAGGCCAGGATATGGGCACCGAGGCCAAGGAGGCGACAATGCCCGAATACCCCGACATCTACGTTCTGGCCCGCAGCATGGACCAAGCCCTGCCCGGCCTGGCCATCGCCGACGCGCAGGTGAATCAGCCCAAGTGCGTGAACCTGCCACCGGCGGACTTCCGCCAGGCGGTCGTGGGGCGAACGTTCCGCGAAGTCGGGCAGAGGGGCAAATGGGCGCTGGCGACGCTGGACGGCGGCTACACCCTGGCGCTGAACCTGGGCATGGGGGGCGAGGTGCGGCTGCATCGCGCGGACGAGATACCCGACCCCAAGCGCGAGCGCGCCGTGTTCCGCCTGTCCGATGGCGCACAACTCTGGATACACTTCTGGTGGTTCGGCAGCGTTCACGTCGTTCCGACGGGAGAGTTGAACATGCACCCCCAGATCGGCAAACTCGGCGCCGACCCGATGGCCGAGGACTTCACCCCACAACGGCTGGCCGAGATGTTGGAGGGACAGCGCGGGGCCATCAAGAAGTACCTGCTGGATCAGTCGTTCATCGCGGGCATCGGCAACGTGTACATCCAGGACATCCTGTGGCACGCGCGGCTGCACCCGCTGCGCCCCGCCCACACGCTGGACACCGCCGACGTGGCGCGGCTGCACGGGGCGATCCGCCGCGTGCTGGAGGAGGGCATCCGCTGGGGCGGCGGCCCCGGCGAGCAGGACATCTGGGGCAACAAGGGCACGTATCACGAGCACCTGCAGGTCGGGTATCGCACCGGGGAACCCTGCCCGGCCTGCGGCACACCTGTGGAGGAACTGCGGGTTGGCTCCACTACGAGTTACATCTGCCCGCAGTGCCAGGTCTGACGCCGCCCGGGTCAAAGGCCACCGGCGGGAGTTTTGGAGGTGGAAGTTGCTGACGGGGATTCATCTTCTCCTAACCTATGCGTGCACCAGCGAGTGCGACCACTGCTTTGTGTACAGCAGCCCCCGGGCTGCAGGCACATTTGCGTTAGAACAGATCGCGCAGGTGCTTACGCAGGCCGCTCAACTTGCCACGGTGGGCATCATCTACTTTGAAGGCGGCGAGCCATTTCTCTACTATCCGCTGATGCTGGAGGGGATTCGCCTGGCCCGCGACTTGGGGTTCAAGACTGGCGTGGTCACCAATGCCTACTTCGCCACCACTGTGCAGGATGCCATGCTGTGGCTAGGCCCCCTGCAGGAGTTGGGCGTCTCAGACCTCAGCCTCAGCGACGACGCCTTCCACTTTGACACGCCGGACAACGCCGCCAAGCGCGCCCTGGAAGCCGCCAGGTCGCTGGGCTTGCCGGTGGGGACCATCTGCATTGAGCCGCCGCGCGTGGAAGCCGGGGCCGCAAGCCGGGAGAAAGGCGCGCCCATTGTCGGGGGCGACGTCATGTTTCGGGGCCGAGCCGCGGAGAAACTCACCGAGGGCCTGCCGCGCCGGGACTGGCGAGAGTTCACCGAATGCCCCCACGAAGACTTGCGCAATCCCGACCGCGTCCACGTGGACGCCTACGGCTGGGTGCATCTATGCCAGGGATTGACCATGGGCAATCTATGGGAAAAGCCGCTGGCCGCGATGGTGGCGGGGTACGATCCTGACGCGCATCCCATAATCGGCCCCCTGCTGCGAGGTGGGCCGGCCCGCCTTGCCGAAGAGCACGGGTTGTCGCACGAAGAGGGTTATGTGGACGCTTGCCACCTCTGCTATTCCATGCGGAAGGCCCTAATCGGTTGCTTCCCCAGCCACCTTGCGCCGAAGCAGGTGTATGGCTTGGGGTAACGCAGTCCACAGCGGAGGCCGGAAGCCATGGGCTTTCTATTCCACAATGTCACGCTCATCGCACCCACGGGGCAAGTGGAGAACGGCGCGGTCCTCGTCTCGGATGACGGGCGCATCGCCTACGCCGGCCCTGCCAGCGACGCGCCCCGCTTTCACGGTGAACGCATGGACTTGCAGGGGCGCATCGTTGCCCCAGGCTTCATAGACATCCACACCCACGGCGGAAATGGGGTCGCGTTCGGCGAGAGCGGCGACGCCGCGGCCGAACTTCGCACCTACGCCGAGTGGGTCGTGCGCCACGGCGTAACGGGCTTCCTGTGCTCCCTCACCACGCCCGACGCAGACGCGCTGCTCCAGACCGTCCGCGCATTCGCCGACGCGCTGACGCAGGGGACAAGCGGCGCGGAAGCCCTGGGCCTGCACCTGGAAGGGCCGTTCCTGAATCCCGCCAGAAGGGGCGCGATCCCCTCGTCGTGGCTTCGCAATCCAGGGCCGGGCGAGGTGGACAGCCTGATTCACGCGGGGCGCGGCTGGATTCGCATGGTTACGCTTGCCCCGGAACTGCCGGGCGCAGCCGAAGCCGCCGCGAGATTCCGACGGGCAGGCGCGGTCGTCGCCATGGGGCACACCGACGCCGACTGCGAAACAGCCGCTGCCGCCCTTCGCGGGTCTTTCTCCCACGCAACGCACGCTTTCAACGCCATGCGCGGGTTCCACCACCGCGAGCCAGGCGCGCTGGGGGCCGTCCTCGCCTCGGACAGGGCGACCGCCGAACTCATCCCCGATGGCGTCCATGTCCACCCGGCTGCCATGCGCGTGCTCCTGCGCTGCCTGGGGACAGAGCGCATCGTCCTCGTTACCGACGCATCGCCCTGGGCGGGGCTAGCCGATGGGAACTACAAATGGCTGGGGCAGACCGTGCGCGTGCAGGACGGGCGCGCCACGCTTCCGGACGGCGGCCTGGCGGGCAGCGTGGCCGCGATGGATCAATGCGTGCGCAACGCGGCGACGCTCATCGGCGTACCGCTGGCGGATGCCATCCGTATGGCGACGCTGAACCCCGCCCGCGTGCTAGGATTGCACGGCCGCATGGGGCAGTTGGTACCTGGGATGCCCGCCAACCTCGTGGTGCTGGACGGCGCGGGGAACGTAGTGGCCACTTTCGTTCGGGGCAGGCTGTTCACGCCTGGCCGCTGATGAAGGGGATGGTCATCGGGCCTTCGGGCAGAACGCAGATGGTAGCGTGGGGGCCGTAGCGTTCCAGCAACCGCGCGACCGTCGCCTCTACGGAATCGCACGGCAGGAGCATCACGCTGCGCAGGGTGTCCGCGTCCAGGTAGTCGCTCCTCACGTACACATCGGCTTTCAGCTGCACCTGCGCCTGAATCTGGGCTTCCCACTGGTCCTGCACCGGATGCTCAAACGAGGCGAGGACATTCAGCAATTCGCCGGGGGTCGGCGCCAGTTGCAGCAATCGCTTGAACTCCCCATGGTCTGGGATGCCGTCCCAGCACTCGGCAGCGACGATGATGCTGCCGCCCGGCTTCACCACCTGCGCGGCTGCCGACATCCCCTTCACCGCCTGGTATAGGTTCAGGTCTAGCGGATACCCGGAGTTGCTCGTGATCACGATGTCAAAGGGCTGGGGCACGGGCACAAGAGCAGCCTCGGCGGCGAACTTGCTCCCGATCGCATGGGCCGCCAGCATGTCGCCTGCAAACACGCCGGTAATCTGCTTGTCGCGGTTCAGTGTAACGTTCAGCAGAAACGTCGGCGCGGTCATGAGCGCCACTTCCCGCATCTCTTCCCACACCGGATTGCCCTCGGTAATGCCCCAGGTGGCGCGCGGGTTGCCGATCATACGGGCATCGTGGTTGCCCAGCACCGCCCCCGCGTCGGCAATTCCCGGCAGCACCGCCTTCGGCCCGCCGGAGAACCCCGCGAAGAAGTGCGGCTCTATGAACCCCGTGAGAATGCGAACGTCGGCGCGCATGTACTCGGCGTTCACCGAGACCTTGTGCCCGTAGGACGTGCGGCCCAGGTACACCAAGTCCTGCGCCCATGCGTCGTGCTGCACGACACGGTAGTTCTCCACGATGTCGCGGCCCAGCATCGCGGCAAGTTCGTCTGGCGTGTTGGGCCGATGGGTGCCCAGGGCGTTGATGAGCACGATGTTGGCGCGGGGTACATGGCCAATCTCGTCCAGCAGGACGGGCAGCATCCGGTCGCGCGGCTGGGGGCGCGTGAGGTCGCTGAACACGATGGCGACGGTATCCGACGGCTTCACCAACTCCCTGAGCGGCGGGGTGCCAACAGGCGCACGAAGCGCGGCGCGGATGGCTTCCGCCTCGTCGGGCACGCCGGGAACGTAGCGCGGCTCCACCACCGTAACGTTGCGGTAGGGCAATTCTACCCACAGCCCATGCTTGCCATACGCCAGCCGCACCTTCATGCGCCCCCCTCAATCCCCGAGTTTACCAATTTGATGCGACTCAAGTCCCCATCGCGGGCCGCCTCCAGAATGGGCCGCATGTATTCGTCCACCATCTCTGGGGTCAGAGGCACGGGCATGTTCTCCAGTTTCATGCGCAGTTGCGGGTCTTTGGCCGCGTGCAGAGCCCGCTCAATGTGCGCGTCGGAGAAACCGGGCACCTCGCGCAAGGCCACAGGCAAGCCGATGCGCCGGTGGAATGCCATCATCGCCTCGGCCACCGCTGCCCCCAGGTCGCGCCCGTGCAGCCGGTCTACCTGCGCCGATGTGTAGCCCGCCTCCCTGAAGACCTGGCCGACGATGCGCAGCGGCTCCTCCACCGCCGACGCGAAGAATACCGCGTAGTACGGGTTCAGGATGCCGCACGCGCGCCCGTGGCTTAGGATGTCCACGAGGGAGAAACTTGTCAGGTGCGCACCGCTGGTCCCGCCCAGCATAATGGCATACGCGCCCAGGTCGGTCGCCAGGCCCAACGCGGTGCGCGCTTCCATGTCGTCGGGACGCCGCTGCGCGCGCTCGGTGAAATGCACCGCGAGATGGAACACCAGCCGCGCGATCTCGGCCATCTTGGTATAGCGGGGCTTGCCCACCGAACCGTAGAGCACCTCAAGGGCGTGGGACATGCCGTCCACCGCGCCGTCGGCGGTCAACTTGGCGGACATGGATCGCGTAACGCCGTAGTCAAACACGGCGCGCGGCGGGACAATGGCCTCGTCCACGATGAGTTTCTTCTGGCCGGTGCGCGTGTCAGTGATGTTGGAGTATTTCGTCAGGTGCGCGCCCGAACTGGCCGCCGTCTGCACGGCCAGCATCGGCGTCAATTGTACGCACTCCACGTCCAGCCGCTCAGATACCCGCCCGACGCCGAAGTAGTCGTCTATCGCACCGCCAAGCGCCAACAGCACGCAGGCGGCCTTCACCGCATCCAGCGTGCTCCCGCTCCCGATGGCGACGACCGCATCTGGCAGGAGTTGGGCCAACTCCTCGGCGATGCGCACCACGTCCTCGCGGGGTGCATTGGGGGCCGCACCGATGATTTCGCCCACGACGCGCACCCCCGCCGCCTCCAGCGACTTCACCACCTGACGCACCACATCGGCGCCGTGCGACCGTGGCCGCACGAGAGCGACACGCGAGCCCAGTTCCACCGCCAGCGCCCCCGTGCGGTCAAGCACGCCCACGCCGAAGGCGTAGCGGTCGCCTTTGAATTCGCGCAGCAGTTCCTTCGCTCTGGCGAATGCGTCCATTCTACACCCGCAACCCAGGTCATGCCGACACGAGGCGGTGGAACAACGCCTCGGCCTCGTCCGCCGTCGCGCCCTCGTGCACGATGGCCCGCAACGCCTGCGCCATCGCCACGGGGTGGTCGTTCTGCCAGACGTTGCGCCCCAGGTTGATGCCGATGGCCCCGCGCTGCATCCCGTCGTACACGAAGTCAAACACCTCGCGCTCGGTGTCGCAGCGCGGCCCGCCCGCCATCACCACCGGCACCGGACACCCTTCCACAACCTTCTCAAAGTCCTCGCACCAGTAGGTCTTCACGACCCGCGCGCCCAGTTCGGCAGCAATGCGGCAGGCCAGGGCCAGATAGCGCGCATCGCGCTTCTCCAACTCGCGCCCCACCGCCGTAACGGCCATGACGGGAATGCCGTAGTTCTCGCAGGCGTTGACAAGGTTCGCCAGGTTCATCAGCGTCTCGTGCTCGTAGTCGCTCCCGACGAAGATGGATACGCCCACCGCCGCAGCATTCAGGCGGATGATGTCCTCAATGGACGTGGTAACTCCCTCGTGGGCCAGGTCTTTGCCCACCATACTGGTGCCGCCCGACACGCGCAGGAT
>JARYMK010000133.1 GCA_029907165.1 Anaerolineae bacterium | reverse complement strand
GGACGTACGGATCGCCCTCGCCCCACCACAGAGCCAGTTCCAGCGTCGCGGAAAGCGGCAGCGTGTCGGGCGGCAGTTCCGACAGGTCAAACCAGAGGAGCGAGCGCCGCGTGCCCCAGTCGCCGTCCCGACCGGCGGGCAGGCTGATAGAGTCGCCGAAGTTGTTGGTGGTAAACTGAGATGAAATCCAGGCATCGGCGGTGGGGGCCCGTTCCAGCGTGGCCTGGGCGGGAAGGGGTAGCGACGAAGGCCCAGGCGTGGCGTTCGCGGCAGCGGCGAACAGGCCCAGGACGCAGACAATGCCGATGACCATCCCGATGAGGTGGCGGGTCCGATTTGTGCGCATGGCCGATTATAGCATACAAGCGGGCGGGGGCGTAATTCTCCCTGTCGGGGGAGCGCCGTCCTGCTGGACCGAAGGCGGAGCCGCTCCGCACCCAGCGATGCTCGGCCCTTCTCGCCCCAAAACTGAAATGCACCCAGCCGCGCAAACCCCTTGACAAGGGCCCGTTTTTATGATAGTATTTTGTTAACGAAGCACGCACCTAGCGATGCACACCATGCTCCTCTCCTGCATGTCGCAGCCACGGATGTTTCCCTCGCGAGAAGTGCAGAGGCGATGATGGGCCTTCTGCGCCCAAAACGACAGCGGGCCAGGCTTGTCTTCAGAACGATCGCCAAGCCTCCTTCCTGCTGAGTGATGCGGACCGGCCTAGCCGCAAACCGAACAGGTTGGAAGGAGGAAGGTAACATGAGCACCCGAAGAGCGTTGGCGATTGTTGTCGTTGCCGGCATTGTGATGCTGGCAGTGGGGGCTGGCCCTCAGGTCCGCGGTAACTCGCCGTTGACGCCGGTGGCCCAGGGGCCTGACCCCAACGTAGTAACGATTCCCTATTCCGGCCATCTGTCCCTTGCGTCTCCCCTGGATGCCTCGCAGGGCGAGGAAGCCGAAGGCATGGCTGCCGATGGGGCCTACGATTTCGCCTTCGCGCTGTACAGCGCCGAAACCGGCGGGGAGCCCCTGTGGACCGGGACCCAGCGTGGCATCACGGTGAGAAGCGGGGAGTTCGTGGTGCTGCTGGGGAGCGCGAAGGGCATCCCCCGAGACACGCTGGACGGCGGCGAGCGCTGGCTGGAGGTGGCGGTGCGCGGTCCCGGCGAGGCGGAGTTCACCGTCCTGGCTCCGCGGCAGCGGGTGAGCGCCATCTCGTCCGCCGCGTCGCCCGGCGCAGCCAGCGATATGGCCTGTCCCCATAACCACTTTGGGGAAACCTGGACCGGCAGTGCGTCCCATGGGCTCAAGATTGAGAACAACGCGAATGGCAACGGCGTTTATGTGTGGACCAACAGCGAATTTGCTACCATCTATGGCTACAACGCCTCCACTGGCACCGGCGTCTTTGGCACCAGCGCGTCCAGGGGGGTCTACGGCAGCAGCAGCAGCGGCACGGGCGTCTATGGGCTAAGCACGAGCGGAACCGGCGTATATGGCAAGGCCACTGCCGCGAGCGGCACCACCTACGGCGTGTATGGGGAGAATGCCAGCGCCAGCGGTAATGGTGTCTTTGGCTATGCCACTGCCACCACCGGCGGGGCGTATGGCGTGTACGGACGCAGCAACAGCACGGGGGGCACGGGCGTCTTCGGTCGGGCCGCCTCTACCAGTGGCACGACCTACGGCGTGTATGGGCGGAACGATAGCACCAGCGGCACCGGTGTGTATGGCAAGGCCGCCGCTACTAGCGGCTTGAACTTTGGCGTGGTCGGGGAGGCCATGCGTGGCTACGGCGTCCTCGGGTACTCCAGTACCAATGCTGTCCCACTGGCGGCGATGGGGATTAACAGTGATAATCTGATTGTGGCCTATAGTGACCCGTTTCCCACCGACCCGGGGGCTGGCTTGCTCGTAAGATTCTCCGTAGACCGCAACGGCCGCGTCTATGCGTATGGCGGCTTCTATAGCCCCGCCGCTGATCTGGCCGAGATGTTTCCCGCCGCTGCGGGGCTGGAGCCAGGGGACGTTTTGGTGGTTGGATTTGACGGCCAGCTGGCCCGCTCCAGCGCCGCCTACCAGCCCACGGTCGTCGGCGTGTACTCCACCCACCCCGGCTTCGTGGGCGGCAGCAGCGGCGACGCGGACCCGGCTGGCAAGGTACCGCTGGCAATCGGGGGCATTGTGCCCGTCAAGGCCAGCGCCGAAAACGGCCCCATTCAGCCCGGCGACCTGTTGGTGGCCTCGTCCACGCCGGGGCATGCGATGAAGGCTGGCCCCAATCCGGCGGTGGGCACGGTACTCGGCAAGGCGCTGGAAAGTCTGGAGGGCGGCAGCGGTCTCATCCAGATGCTGGTCATGCTCCGATAGGAGGCGTGGCGGTGAAAGCGCGAACGGTGGTCCTGCTTGTCCTGGTTGCGATGCTGCTGGTGAGCGGCGCGGGGTGGGCCCTGTCGGATGGCGTGTATGAAATCTCGTGGTATACGGTGGACGGTGGAGGCCATGCGTTCAGCACCGGCGGCGGGTACAGCCTGGGCGGCACGGTGGGTCAGCCCGACGCGGGTGCGCTGTCCGGCGGGGCCTATACCCTGCTGGGAGGTTTCTGGGGCGGATGGGCGGACTGGTGGGGCATCTACCTGCCGGTCGTTCTGCGGAGCGCGCCCTGACACGGTGTGAGGTGGGTGCTCTGGGAGCCGGCCGACGCGATGTCCGGCTCGCAGTGGCTGTTTTGACCCCGTGAACCTGCGTGTGTTATAGTGAGCACGGCGCGGGAAACGGCCGCGATCGCGTCGGTTTGGAGGGCGCATGTCCCAGACGAATACCGTGTACAGTGTGCTGTTGTTCATCGCCGCCCTCGTCTCGGCCTGGGTCGCGGCGATCGCGTGGCGACGTCGGACGGCCCCCGGCGGCTGGCCGCTCATCATCCTCATGACGGCCACCGCCTTCTGGAGCGGGACCTACGCGATCCATTGGTCTGGCTTCCCGCGGCCCGCCCCGTTCTTCTGGCTGGACGCCACGTATGTGGGCGTGGTCATCGTGCCGGCGGCGTTTCTCGCCCTCGTCCTCCAGTTCACGGACCGGGGCCGCTGGCTGACCCGTCCGGTCGTGGCGCTGCTCATCGGCGAGCCGGTGCTGACCCTCGCGCTGCTGTGGACGGACCCGTGGCACGGGCTGTTCTTCGGCGGGCAGCGCACCCCGACGGCCGGGGCGATCCTGAAGGGCGGCCCCTGGTTCTGGGCCAACGCCATCTACTCGTATGCGCTCCTTCTGTTCGCGCTGGGCCTGTTGCTGGCGACCTATCGGCAGTCCCCGGCGCTGTACCGGAAGCAGATGGGGCTGATCGTTGCCGGCGTCTCGGTGCCGCTCGTCGTGAGCATCGCCAGCGTGATGCTCCCCATCCCGTGGCCCAACCTGGACCTGTCACCATTTCTGTTCACGATTAGCGGCCTCTTCTTCGCGTATGCGATTTTCCGCTACCGGTTTCTCGGTATTGTGCCCGCAGCCCGGGGCGCCATTCTGGCAAGCATGAGCGACGGCATTCTGATCTGGGACGTTGGCGACCGCCTAATAGAGGCCAATCCAGCGGTCCGACGGATGCTGGGCCTGAGCGCGCACCCTGTCGGCGAGCGTCTGCAGGATGCCCTGGCCCACGTGCCCGAACTCCTGCGGTGTTGCGAGGGAAGCGGCTCTGCCTATTCGGAGGTCTCGCTACCCGGCCCGCTTTATCTGGACGTCCGGATTATCCCCCTGGCCGACCGCCGAGGGCGCGCCCAGGGCCGCCTGGCCATCCTGCGCGACATCACCGAGAGCAAGCAGGCCGAGCAGGAGCGCGAGCGGCTCATCCAGAGCCTGCAGGATGCGCTGGGCCAGGTGAAGACGCTGCGAGGCTTGCTCCCCATCTGCGCCAACTGCAAGAAGATTCGCGATGACTCCGGCTACTGGCGACAGGTGGAAGACTACATCCATGAGCACTCGGAGGCCGACTTCAGCCACAGCCTTTGCCCCGACTGTATGCGCAAACTCTACCCGGGCATGTTCCCGTCGCTGGAGGACTGCGCCGTGAAGGTCCGCGAACTTCTGGCCCAGGCCGGCCCGTGCACGGCCCGGGGCATTGCCGCTGTGC
This sequence comes from Anaerolineae bacterium, assembly GCA_029907165.1. Lineage (GTDB taxonomy): Bacteria > Chloroflexota > Anaerolineae > DTLA01 > DTLA01 > DTLA01. The sequence continues at coordinate 4,310 of JARYMK010000133.1, read as the reverse complement.
TGGACCTGCCCTACGACTACGTGGTGGACTGTCTCCGGCACATGGTGGAGGAAGGCCGGGCTGTTGTGTCGGGCGAGGGCGCGCGGGCGACGTATCGGCTTCTGTGAGCCGCCGGCCTTGAACCATCCGCCCATCGTGTGGAGTATAGTTATCAGGGCGCAGGGAGCCTCGCAGAACGCTTTGCCGGGGCGCTGTGCCATGTCCCAAGAGAAACCGAATCGCAGGAGGTGTGCGCGTGCATACGGTTGAGATTTCCCACATATCCAAAGCCTTCGGCAGGACCCAGGCTGTGGCCGATGTCTCGTTCCACGTGGAGCGCGGCGAGATATTCGGCCTGCTGGGGCCAAACGGCGCGGGCAAGACCACGACGATCCGCATCATGCTGGACATCTTCAAGCCCGATGCCGGCGAAGTAACCGTGCTCGGCGGCCCCATGACCGAGGAGAAGAAGAACCGCATCGGCTACATGCCCGAGGAGCGCGGCCTGTATCAGGACATCGCGCTGGAGCGGTGTCTCATGTACCTGGCGACGCTGAAGGGACTGCCCCCCGCCGAGGCCCACCGTCGCCTGGGGCAGTGGCTGGAGCGGTTTGACCTGACGGCCCACCGAACGAAGAAGGTCAAGGAATTGAGCAAGGGCATGCAGCAGAAGGCGCAGATCATCGCCGCCGTCATCCACGAGCCCGAACTGCTCATCGTGGACGAGCCTTTTGCCGCCCTGGACCCGGTGAACACGCAGATGGTGAAAGACCTCATGCGGGAACTGCGCGACCGGGGAACGGCCATCATCATGTCCACCCACCAGATGCACCAGGTGGAGGAACTCTGCGACCGCATTCTGCTCATCAACAAGGGGCGCGACGTGCTGTACGGCAGCCTGGACGACGTGCGGCGTCAGCATTCGGGGCACGCGGTGGTGGTGCGGGCCGTGGGCGACCTGCCCCCGCTGGAGGGCGTCGTGTCGGCATCGCGGCACAACAGCGAGGTGCGGCTGAACCTGGCTGACGGCGTTCCCCCGCAGGATGTGCTCAAGGCCCTGGTGCAGGCGGGCTGCGCGTTGGAGAAGTTTGAAATCGCGGTGCCCTCGCTGGACGAAATCTTCATCCGCGTGGTGGGCAAGGGAGGCGAGTGATGTTCAAACTGCGACTGATCGCCGTCCACGAGTACAAGCGGCACGTCCTGCGTAAGCGGTTCATCTGGGCGCTCTTGAGCGTGCCCGCGCTGCTCGCCCTGATGGTGGGTATCACGGCCCTGGCCGTGCGCATGGAGCGGGACTACCGCCCCGTGGGCTATGTGGACCATTCGGGGATGCTGGCCGATCCGGTCATGCCGCCGAAGGGGGAGGGCGCGGTGGAGATTCACGCCTTCCCCGGCGAGGCCGAGGCCCAGAAGGCACTCCAGGCCGGCGAGATTCAGTGTTACTACGTCCTGCCCGCCGACTATGTGCAGACGAGCAAGGTGGAATTGGTCTATCTCAAGCCGCCCAATAGCAATGCCACAAGCCACTTCTGGGACTTCATGCAGATGAATTGGCTGGCGAACCAGCCGCCCGAAGTGGCGCGGCGCGTGGCGGCCATGAGCGATGACGACATCATCGTGCAGACGCCGGACGGCAGGCGCGAGTTCGCCGCCGAGCCGACGCTGGGCGACCTTCTGCCGGTCATTGCAGGCATCGCGTTCATGACGCTCCTGGGGTTCAGCGGCGGCTACCTGGTGCAGGTGGTGTCGGAAGAGAAGGAAAACCGCACCATGGAGGTGCTCATCACGTCGGCCTCGGCAGGGGAGTTCATCGGGGGCAAGGTGGTTGGCCTGGTATGTGTCATCCTGACGCAGGCGCTGGCGTGGCTGGCGTTCGCGGGCGCGGCCATCGTCGTGGCGCGGCGGCTTTTGCAGACGCCCTTCCTGGAGACTGTGCGCGTTGATGGCGGTGTTGTGCTGATGATGCTGGCGGTATTCGTGCCCGCCTTCGTCATGTACAGCGCATTGATGACCGCCCTGGGCGCGACGGTGGCCGAACCCCAGGAGGCGCAGCAGATCGCCGGCCTGTTCATCCTTCCCAATGTCGTTCCTCTCTGGATGATGATGACTTTCATCCAGAACCCGAACGGCCCTATCGCGGTAGCGCTCAGCCTGTTCCCGCTGACATCGCCCGTTTCGCTGACCATACGAGCGACGTTCGGCATTGTGCCGGCGTGGCAGGCGGCTGTCGCGGCGGCGTTGCTGGTGCTGAGCGCGTGGGGCGCGGTATGGCTGGCGGGGCGGGCGTTCCGGCTGGGGATGCTCCGCTACGGCAAGCGCGTGGGGCTGGCAGAACTGTTCGGGCGGGCGAAACCTGCCGCGGGAGGCCACTATGCGTAAGACCATCCTTGTCCTGCGCAACGAATTCATCACGACCGTTTCGCGGCCATCATTCCTGTTGATGGCCTTCGGCCTGCCGCTCGTGGCGTTCCTCGTCTTCACGGCGGCGGGTTGGCTGGGCCGCAGCGTAGAGGGCGGAGGTGGCAGCACGACGGGCGGCGGCCCGTTCGCGTTCCGGCCCCAGGGGCTGGTGGACGAGGCCGGCATCGTGCGCACCATCCCAGCCGACATGCCGCCAGGGATGCTGACGATTCTCCCCGATGAGGCCAGCGCGCGCCAGGCGTTGGCGTCGGGGGAGATTGGCTCCTACTATCGGATTCCAGCCGACTATCTGGAGACGGGCAGGGTGTACCTGATTGACCCCGACGCGCGCCCACTGACATCAGGCGGCCAGACGTGGATGCTGCGCTGGGCGCTGATGGTGAACCTGCTGGGCGGCGACGCCCAACTGGCGGCGCGCGTCCGCAATCCCATGGACATTGTCCAGACGCCCCTGTCGCCCGCGCCCCAGCGCGACACCGAGAGCGAGGCGGCCTTCTGGATTCCCTACGCGGTAACGCTCATCTTCTACTTCGTGATCATCATGTCGGCGAGCCTGCTGCTCAACAGCATCAGCAAGGAGAAGCAAAACCGCGTCATGGAGATTCTCATGGCGTCGGTGTCGCCGCGCGAGATGCTGGTGGGCAAGATCGCGGGGCTGGGCCTGGCGGGGCTGACCCAGACGGTCGTGTGGGTGCTCACGGGGTACTCGCTGCTGCGCCTGGGCGGGCAGACGCTGAACATCCCCGCGTCGCTCCAGCCCTCGCCGTCGCTGGTTGTGTGGGGCATCGTCTTCTTCCTGCTGGGCTACGCCTTGTACGCCAGCCTGATGGCGGCGCTGGGCGCGCTTGTGCCCAACCTGCGCGAGGCGTCGCAGGCGACGATTTCGGTCATCTGGCCCCTGCTGCTGCCCCTGTTCTTCATCAACGCCCTCATCCAGGAGCCGGATGGGGCGTTGGCGGTGGCGATGGGCTTCTTCCCGTTCACTTCGCCGATTGCGATGATGACGCGGCTGGCAGCGGGGGGCGTTCCGGCGTGGCAGCCCGCCCTGGCGGTTGCGCTGCTGGCGGCAACTGCGGCTTTCGTGGTGCAGGCCGTTGCCCGCATGTTCCGCGCCCAGACGCTCCTGTCGGGCCAGGCGTTCAGCGTGAAGCGGTTCTGGGGCGCGCTGCTGGGGCGGGAGTGAGTCGGCGCGTTTCGGTTCCAAAGTGTGCCTGTACGCGTCTTTGCGAGTAGTGGCGCGTTCGCGACGCACCATGTTGGATGGTGTCATTGCGAGGGCACGGAGTGCCCGAAGCAATCTCCAGGGTGATAGAAACCGAATCGTCGCCACAAGCGGCTTGCCGAATTGCCTGCAGGGAGGCGGTAAAATGGCCGAGACCTACCAACGCGTACCGATGGGCGCGGTGAAGCGCATTGCGCTCATCGCCCACGACAACCGCAAGCGGGACCTGCTGGACTGGGTGCGGTTCAACCGCGAGGCGCTGGCGCGGCATCGGCTGTTCGCCACGGGCACCACCGGCAGCCTGATCGCCCGCGAGATCGGTCTGGATGTGGTTACGTTCCGGAGCGGGCCACTGGGCGGCGACGTGCAGATTGGCGCGAAGATCGTGGAAGGCGAGATAGACGTGCTCATCTTCTTCTGGGACCCGCTGGAGGCCCAGCCCCACGATCCGGACATCAAGGCGCTCCTGCGCATCGCGGTGCTGGCGAACATCCCGGTGGCCTGCAACCGTGCCACGGCGGATTTTCTCCTGTCGTCCCCGCTGATGTCCGGCGAGTACGAGCGAATCGTGGAGGACTACGCCGCGCGGCTCCGGCGATAGTCCGCGCGCTATGCGTCCAGCGCACGCAGGAGCGCCCACAGGAACCCCTCGCTGCGGGCCAGCACGTCCGGGTCCAGGTTCGCCACC
>JARYMK010000132.1 GCA_029907165.1 Anaerolineae bacterium | reverse complement strand
CGAACAAGCGGTTGGAGATGACGCTTGCGTCGGCGCTGACGCGCCTCCGCTGCGCGCATCTCAACCGCCGCGCCGTTGCACGGCATGCCGGCCCGCCAGGGCACGGGCGAGTCCGAGTTGGTCCTCCTCGCGGCAGCGTACCTGCTCCTGATCATCTATGGGCTGATCATCTGGCGGCGTGTGGACTCTCGGCGGGACTGGCGGCGGTGGGTACTGCCCGGGCTGGCGGGGTTGTGGCTGGCGGGGGCCGCCGTCATGCGCCTGCTTATCGCCGACGTGGCCACCTGGACGCGGGCCGCGGATCTGTGGGCGCGGTACACGCTGGGGCTGCCCGCCGGCGCGCTGACCGCCTACGCCTTCTGGCTCCAGCGGCGAGAGATGGCCTCCAAGTTGCAGAGCGCCTTCGGGAAGCACATGCTGACCGCGGCGTGGGCCGCCATCTGGTTCGCCGTCTTTGACAGCATCACAGGCCCGCGCAGCGTTCTGTGGCCAGCCTCGGTCATCAACGACGTGTGGTTCGCCGGCGTGCTCGGCATCCCCGTGCAGTTCTTCCGGGCGGCGGCCCTGGCGGCCGAGACCTACGGCATCGTTCGGGCTTTGGGCGTCGCCGAGCAGGCCGAACGCCAGATGCGGCTGGGTGCCCAGATGGCCGCGCTGGAAGCCGAAGCTGCCCGCCGCCGCGAGGCCGAACAGCACACCGCCCAACTGTCGCGCCTGGCGCGGGAACTCTCGGCTCTGCTGGAAACAACTCGTATCGTGGCGTCGCGGCTGGACATGGACACGCTGGCCAAGGAGGCCATTGAGCGCATCATGGATCTGTTTGACGGCGTGGAGTGCGGGTGCATCCTGGTAACGAACCCTGCCACCGGCAAACTGGAGACCAAGGTATGCACCGGCATTGACACCCCCTGTTCCCGCGCGCTGGACCTGGCCGAGCAGGTCATGCGGTCGGGACGCGGCGCGGCGACCATGAGCGACGAACTGCCCAGCGTGCTGTGCGTCCCCTTGCGCTCCGAGAACTGGGAGCTGGGCGTCATGAGCCTGGCCAACCAGAGCGAGGCGGGGCGTTTCACCGACCGCGAACTGCAGCAGGCCCAGGCGTTGGCCAATCAGGTCGCCGTCGGCATGGAGAAAGCGTGGCTCTACCGCGAAGTCCAGCGCCGCGAGCAGATGCTCCGCAGGCTGCTGGAACGGGTCGTCGCCGCGCAGGAGGAGGAGCGCCGCCGCATCGCCCGCGAACTGCAAGACGAAACCGGCCAGGCGCTCACCGCCCTGGTTACCGGCTTGGGCGCGTTGCAGGCCACCGTCGCCTCGGATCCGCACCTGGCCGAGCAGCGGCTCAAAGACCTGCTCCAGGTGGGCTTACAGGCGATGGACGACATTGACCGCGTCATCGCGGACCTGCGCCCCACGCTGCTGGACGACCTGGGGCTGGTCGCCGCGTTGCGCTGGCTGGTGGAATCCAATAAGGATCGCCTGCCGCCAGTGGAGTTGAAACTGTCGCTGGGAAAGACCCGCTTGCCGCCCCACCTGGAGGTGGAACTCTTCCGAATCGCGCAGGAATCGGTCAAGAACATCATTCGGCACGCCAACGCCAAGCATGTGAGCATCTCGCTGAGGGCAGAGCCTGGGCGGGTGCTGCTGGTGGTGCAAGACTACGGCGCGGGGTTTGACCCCCAGGCGGCGATGGACCCGCTGTCGCCACGGCCGGCGTGGGGGCTCCTCGGCATGAAGGAGCGCGCCGAGGGCCTGGGCGGGAGCATGGCGATTGACTCGCGCCCGGGCGCCGGCACGCGCATCACCGTGGAAGTCCCCCTGATTCAGGAGGTAGGCCATGAGCCCGATACGCATCCTGTTGGTGGATGATCACGCCATCGTCCGCGCGGGCGTGCGCATGCTGCTGGAGACCGACCCCGAATTGCAAATCGTGGGCGAGGCGGGGGACGGTCGCGAGGCCGTTCGGCTGGCCGACGAACTGAAGCCCGACGTCGTGGTGATGGACATCGTCATGCCCGATATGGACGGGTTTGAGGCGACACGGCAGATCAAGAAGAAGCACCCGGAGTGCAACATCCTGGTGCTCAGCATGTACGACAACGAGCAGTACTTCTTTGAGATTTTGAGCGCGGGGGCGTCGGGGTACGTGCCCAAGAAGGCCGCGCCCATGGCCCTGGCCGAGGCCGTGCGCGCCGTGCAGAGCGGCGGCGTGTACCTTTACCCCACCGTAGCGCGCTCGCTGGTGGAAGACTACATGCGGCGCGTGCGCGAAGGGGGCGAACAGGAGACCTACGACGGCCTGACCGAGCGCGAGCGCGAAGTGCTCACCCTCATCGCCGAAGGGTACACAACTCAGGAGATTGCCCTGGCGCTGCACATCAGCACCAAGACCGTGGAGCGCCACCGCTCCAATATCATGGAGAAACTCAACCTGCACAACCGCATTGAGTTGACCAAGTACGCCATCCGCAAGGGGCTGATTGAGCCGTAGCGTTCGCCGACAGTGAGGGAAGGGGCTAGGCAAGGAGCGGCGTGTTCTTGGGGCGCGCCGCTCCCTGTGTCTAGTGCCGCTGGTCTAGGGCATGTCCGGGATGACCTGAATCTGCGTCGCGGTCATGGTGTTGCCCTGGGTCTGGCCGCCAATAATGATGCGGTCGCCGACCTTGAGATCCGAGACGCTGCCCTGCGTGGTCAGGGTAATGCGCGTGTCGGCGGTAACCTCTACCTTCAACTCCTGCTCGGCGGTGCTGACGAGGATGGTGTTGCCCTGAATCTCCTTGATGGTGCCGGTCGCGCCCCGGCCACCCAGGCCCGTGCGCCCCGTTGCGCCCTGCCCGCCGAAGAACTGGCCGGGGGCGGCCTGCGCGTTCGGCTGGGCGGTGCCGAACCGCTCGGCGATGAACCGCTCGCGGACGCTGGCGGCCTGAGCCTTGCCCTGCTCCACGCCGTAGAAGTAACCGCCTACGCCCGCGCCCACGATGAGCACCACTGCCAACGCAATCCACAGGATGTTCTTCTTCATGTGTCCTCCTCTGTGTCGCCGATAGCCGTTAGCCTATAGCCTTTAGCCACACGTGGAAGCGTCAGACACCCTCTGCCTGTGCCAATGGCTGTGCGCCAAAGGCTAACGGCTAAAGGCTGTGGGCTGCTGGCTATTCGTACCTCAACGCCTCAATCGGATTCAAATCGGCGGCGCGCTGGGCCGGGAAAATCCCGAAGAACAGCCCCACCGCCACCGAGAACAGCGTCGCCAGGAGCACCGAGTCGGCGCTCACCACGGCGCTGATTTGCGTGTTGCCCAAATTGATGCCGGTGATGAACCGCGAGATGCCGTAGCCCACCAGGATGCCCGCCAGGCCTCCGGCCACGCTCAGCAGGGTGGCCTCGGTCAGGAACTGGGCCAGGATGTCGCGTTTGCGCGCGCCCACGGCCTTGCGAAGGCCGATCTCGCGCGTGCGCTCCGTAACCGACACCAGCATGATGTTCATGATGCCGATGCCGCCCACGAGGAGGGAAATGGCCGCGATGCCGCCCAGGAACACCGTCAGGATGCCCGTGATCTGGTTGGCTGCTTCAATAGTGTCCTGCTGCGATGTAATGGTGAAGTCGTCCTCGTACAGGATGTTATGCCGTTCGCGCAGGATGGCGCCGATCTCCTCAATGGCCTGGTCGGTTACCTTTGCATTCACGACCTGGACGTTGATGGTCTGGATGGTGTTGCCGCCGCGGAACCGCCCGCTGGACGCGAGTCGACTCTGGAGCGTGGTCAGCGGGATGAGGATGCGGTCGTCGGTGATGCCGAACCCGGTGCCGCCCTTCGCCTTCAGGACGCCGATGACCCGGAAGTTCTGCCCGTTGATGCGAATTGTCTTGTCTAGCGGCTCATCGCCATTGAACAGGTCGGCCGCCACGTTCGCGCCGATGACGGCCACCGGGCTGCGCGCAGCAATATGCTGCGCCGTGATGAACGAGCCGGACTCCACCGGCATGTTACGCACCTGCTCGTATTCCGGCGTAACGCCGGTGATCTGGGTGTTGATGTTGTTGGACAGATACACCACCTGGCCAAACGTGGAGGCTTCCGGTGCGACGGCCGCCACCGACGGCGCCTGGGCAAGGGCTAGCGCGTCCTCGTAGGTCAACGTAGCCGCGGACCCCTGGGCCTGGCGCACGCCGCCCTGGCTGGCCGCACCTGGTCGCACGAACAGCAAGTTGGTACCCATGCTCGTGATCTGGCTGGTGATGGCCTCTTGCGCGCCCCGCCCGATGGACAGCATGGCGATCACCGCCGCCACGCCGATGATGATGCCCAGCATGGTCAGAAACGACCGCAGTTTGTTAGCCGCAAGGCTTGTGATTGCCGTCCGAAGGCTCTCTTGTACGTTCATGCTGCCTCCTCCTGTGCCCCGTCGCCATCCACGATGAGGCCGTCGCGCAGGCGGATGATGCGCTGGGCCTGGGCCGCGATGAGCGGGTCGTGGGTTACCAGGATGACGGTCTGCCCCTGCTCGCGGTGCAGGCGGTGGAAGATGGCCATGATTTCCGCCCCCGCCTTGCTGTCCAGGTTCCCCGTCGGCTCGTCGGCCAGGATGATGGACGGCTCGTTGACCAGCGCCCGCGCAATCGCCACGCGCTGCTGCTCGCCACCCGACAGTTGCGTCGGCTGGTGGTGAACGCGCTCTGCAAGGCCCACCGACGCCAGAAGTTGCAGCGCCCGCTCTCGCCGGTTGCCATTGCCCGAGTAGATCATGGGCAATTCCACGTTGGCCAGCGCCGACGTGCGCCGCAGCAGATTGAACGTCTGGAAGACGAACCCGATCTTGCGGTTGCGGATTCCCGCCAGGGCGTCGTCGTCCAGGCTGCCCACGTCCACGCCGTCCAGGCGGTACACGCCCGAAGTGGGCTTGTCCAGGCAACCCAGAATGTTCATCAGCGTGGACTTGCCCGAACCCGATGGCCCCATGATGGCGACCATCTCGCCCTTCTCAATCGCCAGCGAGACGCCGCGCAGGGCGTGCACCTCCACCTCGCCCATGCGGTAAACCTTGGTAACATGCTCTATCTCAATCAGCGCCATAGGACCTCCCCTTCCGCCGTCGCCAAATGCCGGCACGACCCCGCTAGCGACCCACAGGGTCTGCCATGGGGCTGAGGAAGCCGCCGCCGATGCCCGGAATGCGGCTGCTGGTCGTCGTGGTGCTGGACACGACAACCGTATCCCCCTCGCGCAGGCCGCTGCTGGTAATCTCGGTCATGGAGCCATTGCTCAGCCCGATGGTAACCGGCACCTGTACGATCTGCCCCTCCACCATGACCTCCACGTAATACCCCCGGTTGCCGCCCTGGGAGCGCACGGCGCGGTTGGGCACCATGAGGACGTTCGTCCGCTCGTCCACGATGATGCTGACGCTGGCGGTCATGCCCGGCTTCACCGGCAGGTCGGTCGGGTCAAGGCTGATTGTAATGGGATAGTTGACCACGCCTTGGGTAACCGTGCCGATGAGCGCGATCTTGCTCACCTGGCCGCTCATCGTCTGCGTGGAGAGGGCGTCCAGGATGATCTCGGCGCGCTGGCCCACCTTCACCTGCACGGCATCCACTTCGGGCAGGTTAGCCTGGATTTGGAGATGATCCAGGTCGGCGATGGACATGGCGACCGTGTTCGCCGCCACGGTCTGGCCCGTGATGATGTTGACGGCGGTGATGGTGGCGTCAAAGGGCGCCTTGAGGTTGGCGCTCTCCAGATTCTTCCGTGCGGTGTCCAGCGCAAGTTTCGCCTGGGTTACCTGGTTCTGGGCGCTGAGAAGTTCCTCCTCGGTAGGCCCGGCCATGAGTTTGTCATAGGCTTGCTGGGCCTGAAGGAGTTGGGCGTAGGCACTTTTGATGGGCGCGTCGCTCACGCTCGCCATGGCGATGCGATAGGTGTCCAGCGCGGCCTGGTAGGCCTCCGTCGCCTGCTGCAACTGGGTAGCCTGCGGCAGCATGGCGATATTCGGACGCCACGAGACGGCATCGTAGGCCGCCTGGGCCTCCTGCAGCGTCTTGCGTGCCTTCTCCAGCGCGGCCTCGGCCTGGGCGATTTGCCACTCCACCGGTTTGGCCTTGGCGGTCTCGTAGGCCGACTTGGCACTGGCCAGGGCCGCTTCTGCCTGTGCGATTTCAAGTTCGGTGGGCGGCGACTTCAGGTCCTCCAGGTTCTTCTCGGCCAGGCGCAGCGATAGTTCCGCGCTTGCGACCTGCGCCTCCAGCGCCGTGGTGTCCAGGCGGGCCAGCGGCTGCCCGGCCTTCACCTTGTCCCCCTCGGCCACCAGAATCTCCACAACCGTGCCGGCGACGCCAAAGGTCAGGTCCATAGACTGGGCCGCGCGCACTGTGCCCGACGTCCCCACGATTGCCTGCAGGTCTCCCCGCTGCACGGTGGACGTCTGGGGCGCGGTGGCGCTGGCCTTGCGGGCCGCATTCCAGCGATTGACCCCGAAGATGGCTGCCACGACGAGTGCAACGACCAGGACGATAATCCAAATGGTTCTCTTCTGCATACCGCCCTCCATGGTGAAACTGGCGCGGCGTGGGCGCATGCCCTGACTCCGCGATGCGAACTGCCATTATTGTATCACGAGCCGCGCGCGGGTACATGAAAGAGACATTAGAGGCTTGTGGTGAAAGTGTAAAATCCAAACATGACGGGCGGGCTGCCTTCTTGAGGGGCGGCCCGCCCGCGGGCGAAGCGATGCGGCTGGAAATCTAGTGGGCCTTGTGCGAGCCCTCTTCGGGGAATACAGGCAGGTACTTGGCCGCCAGGTAGAAGGCCAGCACGCCAAACCCCAAGATGGTAACGGTTACGACCAGTTCCATCCACGATGGGCTGTAGATGTTGCCCGTGTACGACAGCAGGCCGATCCACGACACGTTCAGGCGGTTGAGCGCCACGCCGAAGGCCACAACCAGCGACGCGCCCGCAAGCAGAACCTTGGAGTTGCGGCGCAGCGACGGCACGGCGAACAGCACGATGGGGACAACCACGCCTGCGATCATCTCCACCCAGAACGAGGCGGCCTGGAGTGTTGGCTCAAAGGCGCGAGGCCACGCGCCGCGCGAGGTGATGTCCGCGACACGCGCCAACAGGTACACCGCCAGCACCACCGACGCGATCTGCCCCAGTTCGGCCAGCAGGTGCTGCTCCAGTCCCCGCTTGAAGGCGCGGGAACTCAGGTTGGACTCCACGATGGTCATGGCGAACCCGACCGCAACCGCCGACAGCCAGAAGAACACAGGCAGGTACAACGAGTACCACAGCGGGTGCAGTTTCTGCGGGACGATGACCCACAGGGAGCCGAGCGACGACTGGTGCAGCGTGGACAGCACCACGCCCAGGATGATGAACACGATGGACACCTTCTTGAGCCAGCGGTAGAAGGCGACGGTGGGCAGCCGCTTGGTGATGGCCTCTATCTGGTTCACGCGCTCCAGGATGACGGGCAGGAACTCAAAGAACAGAACCGTCGTGTACGTGGCAACGCAGATGCCCACTTCCCAGAGCACCGAGTGGTACTGCCAGTGCGCCAGCGGCCGCCACACGTTGTAGGGCCGGCCCAGGTCCACCAGAAGCGCGGCGATCACCAGCAGGTAGCCCAGGAACGCCGTGAGGATCGCGGGGCGCACCAGCGGCTCAAACCGGTGGATGCGGAAGATGTGCACGGTGGCCGCCATGACGAACCCGCCCGCGGCCAGCGCGACGCCGCTCATCACGTCAAACCCAATCCAGAACCCCAGCGGGAACCGGTCGCTGAGGTTGGTTACCGCACCGAGACCGAACATGAACCGCACCAGGATGATCGCGGTGCCGGTCGCCATCACGCCGATGAGTACCAGGTCGCGCAGCACCTTCCAGGGCGAGCGAACCCGCGGCACAGCGATGACGATGCGTTCGGCTGCAGCGGCGGCCGCGCCCTGCGACCGGCCTGCCAGTCGCACCGCCAAAAACCGCGCCCCGATGAGGAACACCGCCGGTATGCCGATGCTCAACGCGGCCACGATCCAGAATGCAGGGTAGGTGATGATCTCGCCCATGGGCTACGCCTCCTTGTCCGGAGCCTTGGTCGCGGCGTCGGCTTCCACCGGCACGGTTGCTGCCGGCTTCCGGTGGGTGTACAGCGCCGTGCCGGTCATGAACGCCGCCATCCCGAAGATCACGTAGGGAAGTTTGTACAGAATCTTCTCGGTCTGCTTGGGCGGAGCGACCTGGGGCAGGTTCGCCGGAAAGCCGAGGCGGTCAAACGGCACGTCGGAGAGGTACAGCACCGATGTGCCGCCGACCTCCGATTCGCCGAGCACGTGGTCTATGTAGCGGTCGGGGTGCGAGGCGATGCGGGCGTGGGCTTGCGCCAGCAGATCGTCGCGCCGACCGAAGCGGATCGCGCCGGTGGGGCAGGCGCTCACGCAGGCCGGTTCCTCGCCTTCCTTGAGTCGCTCGTAGCACATCCAGCATTTGTTGATCTTGGGAGTGATGCTGTTGTCCCAGTTAAA
>JARYMK010000131.1 GCA_029907165.1 Anaerolineae bacterium | reverse complement strand
GGCATTCGGTGTCTTTCGACTCATCAAGTACAATCTCGAAAGTAAGGAATATTACGGGTACGGTTTCAATGCCCTTACGGGCATTCGGTGTCTTTCGACGATTTTAGTGGTTGTAGCCGAAGCCACGGATTAGGATGAGTTTCAATGCCCTTACGGGCATTCGGTGTCTTTCGACCCCTCCAAAATTACCCTCTCTTTTTCTCCTCTTTTCTCGCTTAATCTCTCGTTTTCTCGCTCGCCTGAAGCCCTTGCGAGCACCCCCAAAAATCGGTCCCTTTTATACCTTCTCCAGAACAGGGTGCTCGCAAGGGCCCTACACGATGTACACCTCATCCTCGGGCTCCACGGGTTTTCCCTTGCCCATCACTTCCACCCGATTGTAGCACGACTCGCAGAGATAGTAAAATCGGATGCTGTCGGCCTCGGCGTCCATGTGTTTCCTCAGCGCCTTCTGAAGCCGCTCAAAGTCCTTCTGCGCCACGTTGACCTCAAACACGCTGTACTGCACGCGCGACCCGTAGTTCAAAAGGGTGCGGGCGATGCGGTTCCTGCGCTTGTCGTTCTTCACGTCGTAACTGATGACCACGAGCATGGGCTGTCTCCCCTCAACGCACCAGGAACGGCCGATAGGCCCCCTCGCCTTTGATGTGCCGCGCTAGGCTCCGAACTTGGAGTTCAAACACGCGCCGATAGGTTACCGACTCCTGGGAATCAGGGTGGCGGAACTTCTCGCTGAGGCGCGTCTCCCACGCCTGCAGGAACGCCCTGCGCCCCGCGTCGTCCATGACGATGGGCCGCTCGGCGCTGTCGCCCTTGTGGAAGTGGGCGGGCGTAACCTGGCCCGTGTTGCACGCGCGCAGGACGACCGAATCCACCACGATGGGCCGAAACTCTTCCATGAGGTCCAGCGCCAGCGACGGTCGCCCGTAGGCTACCCCGTGCAGGAACCCGAGGTAGGGGTCCAGGCCCACCAGGTTGACCGCGGCTTCCAACTCTCGCACGAGAAGGGTGTAGCCGAAACTTAGGAGCACGTTGACGGGGTCGGTGGGTGGGCGCCGCACCCGTTTCTGGAAGTTCCAATCCCCGTGAAACAGGTTCTTGAATACGGAGAAGTACTGGGCGGTGCCCGCGCCCTCAAGCCCCATGAGCGCCTGGACGGTGGACGTTTCCTCGGCCGCTTTGGCCATGGCGCCCAGGTTCTCGGCCACGGTGCGAAAGGTCTCCTCATGCTCCTTGCGACTGTAGCGAAGCAGGAGCGTGCGCATGTTCAGCAGTTTGCCGCGGACGAAGAGCCGCGCCAGGTTTGCTGCGAACGCCTTATCGCCGAAACGCTGGTACTGCAAGTGGCGCAGTTGCCCGTAGGTGGATTGCGGGCCCACGACCCGCCCGCAGTATTCGCCGTCCAGCGTCAGGAAGACGATGTCCTTGCCCTCGGCCATCAGGCGTTTCAACGCGGGGGTGGTAACCGCCACGTTGCCGAAGATGACGACGGCCTCAATCTTGACCATGGGTATCTTCTGGACGGTGTGGCCGTCCTTTTCTACGACGAGAAGGCGCGACTCCACGCCGAGTTTGGCACCCTGCTCCACGATGTATACGGGGTGCATGGTAACTCCTACCGAACGATGCGCCGCGCCTGGCCCAGCCCCGCTGCGACCTGATACCCCACGCCTGCGTAGAACACGAAGTCGCACAGTAGGTTGATGACGCCGAGCCAGTACCGATCGCGGTTCAGCGCCACATAGGTGGCCTCGCCCTGGCAGCCGATGTGAAACGAGCCGCCCTTGCCGCCCACGGCGCGGGTGTGCAGGTCGTAGGCCTGCAGGGCCATGCATTCGGCCGCGTACCGCCGTACCGAGTCGGCATCTAGGAACACGGGCGCGAAGGCGTTCCACCGGGCGACCAGGCTGGAGAAGACGAGTTCGGGAAGCGGCACGGGTACCGTCTTGCCGCCGGAGCGGAAGGCGGTGGGCGTGGCGAACTCCAGTTGCCAGCGGTGGGGCGCCGGCTGGGCAAGCCCAAGCCACCGGAGTGCCATCGGCTCGTAGTCGGCCTCGCCCGCCCAGCCGTGGTCTTCGGGGCGGGTGGTGCACCCTTCCACCGCAAACCGCAGTCCCTCCAGTTCCAGGTGGGGCGGCGGGTCTTGCGCGAAGGCGGCCAGCATCGGCGAGAGGACGGGCGCGATGCTGGTGAAGCGCAGCCAGTAGGTGCGCTCGGGCGAGACGGTGAGATTGGCGCCGGAGACGCGCTCGCCCATGAGCGGCGAACAGGTGAAGGGGCGGGTCTCATCGGATTCGTGCAGGAGTTGGGCCAGGGACGGGTTGCGGGCGGCCACCAGCGATAGGAAGGCCGCATGGGCGGCGCGCCCCAGGTGGCCCGGCAGGGTGGCCACGCGCTCGGGCCGCAGGGTGAACGCGACGCTGATGAGGTCCATCAGAGCCGCCTCCGCCGCGCCGCGTCGCGGACCGCCTGCAGGGGGATGATCTCGGCGACCTCGTAGAGGGCCGGGGCCAGGCCGTTGTTCACCGGCCGCAGGCGTACCACCGGCGGGAAGCGCCCCATGCGCCCGTGCAACTCGGCCAGCACCACCGAGGCGATGAGGCTGTGGGCCGGCGGGACGAGCAGGATGGGCAGGGTCTGCCACTCGGCCGCCGAGAGGCCCACGCCATCCACAAGCGCACACGCCTGCTCGGCGAAACCCGCGTCGTGGTCAAAGTGGGGCATGTGCTCAATGACACGCTCCACAGGCTGGCCGGCCAGTTGCGCGATCCGCGACCGCTGGGCTTCGGTCAGCGGGTGGGAGAAGTTGATGATGATCATGCGGCGTCCTCCGGGGGCAAGTCTTCTCCGGGGCAGGGGTCGCACACGCCGAGGCGCACGGCGAGGTCGCGGACCTGCTGCTGCATCTCTTGGGCCGCGCGGACGATCTTCTCGGGCCTGGTGCGCGTCGGCCTCATGCCCGCGTGGGCCAGGTCATTGCGAAGATTGCCGAGACTGCCCCACAACTTGCCGACAGTCTGCTGATCCTCGGACGACAGGCGCAGGTCGGCGGGCGCGGGGGACGCCGTCGGCCTCTTGTCGCGCCCCGACGGCGCGATTGCGTTGACGGCGCGCTCCCATTGCCCCCGCTCGTCGTTGTCCAGCACCAGTCGGCCCGTAGCCTTCCACGCCAGGGCGCTGACCACCCACTCGCGCGCCAGCGTGATGGCCTGGATGATTTGATTGTTCTCCACGTACCAGTCCAGGAGATCCAGTTGGATGCACAGGTTCTTGCGGACGTCGGTCTCGGGCTTGGCCAGCGCCCTCGCGGCGTACTCTTCCCGCAGCCGGTCCAGCAGGAGCCGGAAGGGGGCGGGGAGGACCTCGTCGTTGCTGGCATCGTCCAGCGCCTGCCTGAATTTCTCGGCCCTCTCCATGGCTTCCAGCGGGCGGCAAAGCATGAGGGCCAGCGACAGCTCTTGCAGTTTGTCGGCTAGGCTGCGGATGGACGAGCGTCCTTGGGGCCTGCCGCTCTTGAGGACCTGCGCCAGGTCGGCCGCGCTGCCGGTGCGGATGAAGTGGTTGGTGGCCGCCAGCCAGTCCAGCAGCGACGCGAACGGTGTCAGGTCAATCACCGGGGCAGGCGACCCCATCTCCAGCGCGCCGTAGTAGATGCCCTCAATGGTAACTCCCTTGGCAGCCTTAAGGTAGGCGGCTGCCAGGAAGACCAGGAACGGGATGGAGCGGAACCCGTGGGTGATGTCAAAGTAGACGGCATCGCCCTCGCCCACCCGCTCCGTGAGGCACTCAAACAGTGCCCAGTGGTCGGCTTCGGTCTTGGGGGTGGGGATGTCCACCGGAACGAGTCGTGGGTCTTTCTCCGGCTTGAGTTCAGGCAACGCCGACTTCTTCGCCTCTTCCGTTACGAAGACCAGCATCTTGTCGTACTGGTCCGCAAGCCGTTCCCGCAGCACCTGGGGGAAGACCGTGGCCTTGCACTCGTCGCCATTCCACTGGTAAATAGTCTCCTTAGGTCTTGTTCCCAAGAACGTGATGATCTTTCGCATGGTGTCCTCCGGTTTTGGATCGGGGCAGCGGCGCGGCCGGCGGAGCGGGGTGGGGCGCACCCAGACCCATGCATCCCCCGCTCCGCCGCCCAGACGAGATGCGTGCGGCTAGCGGAGCGGGGTGGGGCGCACCCAGACCCAACCGACGGGCAGGAAATGCTTCCCGCCCATCAGCGCCACGTGCCGCGCCTTGGGGAACGGCTGGCCCTTTCTCCAGGAGCCGCGCCCGTGCCCTCCGCGGTCCGGCCTGGGGTTCCGGATGATAGGAGCCAGCGCGTCATCCTCGGTCAGGCCGAGCACAGTCTTGGCCCGCCACCCCGTGGCGAAGCCGATCTGGATGGGGAAGCCGGGCACGCGGCCATCACTCAAGTCCTTGCCTATCTTCGCGTAGAACTTGCGGCATTCTGCGTCTTCGCGGCTATTGACGCGCGTCTCATGATACTCGTACTCAAGGGCTATACGCTTCCCCGCCTTGCAACAGGCCACCTGGAGGAAATTGCGCACGCGTTCCAGGACTTTATCCTGCCAGTCTAGCCCCCGCTTGCCGCGCTGGGCCAGCAGCCAGGTGTCCAGGCTCACGTCAACCTCCATCTCGGCGCCGGGTCCGATGGCCTCCACGTTCACCACCAGGTTGGGCACCATCTGAATCGGCTGAAGGCGTAGCGACGTCTGGGGGCAGGGCGCGCTGTCCGCGAAGCGCAGGGCGCGCAGGATGTCGGTGTTCGGCGAGTTGCCGAACCACCTGCGCTCCATGGGCTGGGCCACCTTCCGCGCATCAGTCTCCTTCGCGCCTTTGAGCGGGTCGCGCTCTAGCCCAAGCAATAGCGCCGTGCGGAAAGCGCCCTTGAGCGTGCTGCCGGGGATGTAGGGCCTGCCCTGGGCATCCTTGACGCACTCGTTCACCTGTCGGCGGGCCCCGACCGGCTCGCCCGCGAGGACGTACGAGAAGAACTCGGCGGGCCGGTCGAAGTGTTCGGATTTCAGCAACTGAGCAGGCGGCTGCCCGAGCATCTTGTCCTGTAGCCGAGGGTCTTCAGGCCATACGTCGTCCAGAATAGCGTCCACGTTGAGGCGGTAGGTCTTCCCATCGTGCACGGTGAAGTCGTAGCCGTCGGTCAGTGTGGTGCCGGTGCCGATGTGCAGCGGTGTCAGCACCTTGATATTCAGCCGCCAAGCCGCCAACAATTCGTTGCCCATGTGTTCCTCCTACTCCGGTAGAGCGTCGGCGCCGACGCCCCAGAGATAGGCATACCCCCAGCGGTAAACTTCACGGCCCGCGCCGAAAGGCCAGGGGCGCACTGCGTCGTTCCAGTCGGGCGGAGGGAGAGGGGTTACCCGGGCCATTTTGCCCTGAGCCACTCCCGACGTTGCGCCGATGACGCTCCCCTCAGTTACGAGGCGAATCTGGCGCCGCCTCCACGAATGCCCCGAATCATCCTGGCACCACCCGCCCACGTTGACAAGGCGATAGGCCGCGTGCGGGGACTGCAGCGCCATGGCGATCTCGTCGGCGTCACGCGGAGCATACCGGGACAGGGTAACCGCATACCCCGTCCCGGTAGTGGGCGGTTCCTCCTCGTCGCCCCAGGCCCATGAGAAACTGCCCGCCCCGGTGGAGCGCAGTCCACCTAGTCCGGCATCTGAAAGGAACGACAGCGCAGCCGTCAGGTGGGCCCGGAATTCCGGCTGAAGCAGGCGCACGGAGAACCATAGCCCGGCCTCCGGCCCAAATGCTACTAGCCCCACATGGTACAGGTTGCTGGCATTGGTAACGCGGTCCAGGGTTACCCGCGGAACCACATCCCGAGCCCAGAACGTGGCGCCGGCTTCCACGGCCATCCGCAGATGCTGAGGAAGGCGATCTAGGTCGTCCGGGTGAAACCAAGCAAACGAGGTGAAGCATCGCTCGTTACAAGCGACGGTAACGTCCTCGCCGGAGCACATGCGTCGGAATAGCGTCTCGGACACCCACTCGGTGCGGGTCAGACCCTTCCCCAGAGCATCCAGCCTTGCCCGGTCGGCACGGATTCGCACCATCGGCCTCGGGTAGAACCGCAAGATCGTACCCCCGGCCCCCTTGTCGGAAGGGTTGAGGAAACGCGGGAACGCGGACGTCAGCAGCAAGGGCGGCTGCGAATCCCACGGAAGGGCTAGCACCTCATCCAGCATCCCGAGCGCGGCCCAGGCGGCAAACAACGCCGAGAAGATGGTGTCGGACGGAATGTGGCCGACAACGCGCTGTCGCTCAATGCCCACATGCTCACCCACATGGACGGGGCCCCTGGGATTGAGGTTGATCAGAGGCATCACGCACCTCCATTCGGTACCACCAGACCCTCAACCCACTTTACGAGTTCGTCCTGAACGGCTACGAGGTCCTTGAGGGACTTGCCCTTGAACCGGTCGTCGGCTTGCTCGGCATACTCTGCCCCCGCCTTGACCGTAATCGCGAGATTTTCAAAGGACACCTTGCCGGAACCTCGGCTCCCCTGGCCGCCCAAGAAGTCGTCTTCCACCAGTTGGAGGGCTCGCAGGACGTGGGTGAATCGTTTTACGTCCTCCTTCATGTAGATGCTGAACACCATTTCCATTGGGCCGAAGGTCGCACCGGCGGGCACACGCTCCATCTGGCGAGGCGAGGCCGCGCTAGTTACTCGGTCTATCGCTGCTTCCCACTTGACCTCCGTGTAGTCTGCGACCGTGCTCGGGATGCTGTTGGGGTTCATGGGCACGTCGCGCACGATCAGCCGCGTTGGGGCAGCAGTAGCCTCCTCTCCGGGAGCCCCGTATATGGAGCAAACGGGGCAGTCGTGCTTCGAGCAGACGTGGATGGTTACATCCTTGCCAATCGACTTGTTCTGATCGGCTCCGTTGACCTTTTCCCAGAGGGAACGCATCTTCCCCTTGAGCGAAGACCCCGGGATGTAGGGGAGCCGGTCCACTGGATTGCGGATGACGGGGCCGTCCACGCCGCCGATCTCCAGCGTGTCCTTTGATGTGCCAATGTGCAGCCCAGTCCGAAGACGGATTGTGCCCGTCAGGATGATACGTCCGTAGAGTTTCACCTTCACCTGCTTTGCGTCGCCCATTTCTACTTGCCCCCTCTTGCCTTCTCAGTGTGGTAGGCGAGAATCGCCTCAAAGAAGTCTACGAACCTGCCAAACCGAAGCCGCCTCTCAGCAAGGTCTCGGCCCTTCTGAATCTCCACAATGCACCCTTCCAACAGATTGGCAAGGTCAGTGAGCTTTTTGTCGCGTGTTGCGAGGTACTGTAATTTGGGCCTCAGGAGCACGACCTGGCGGTAGGCGCGCTCGGCCCGTTTGCGCTCCTCATCACTCTGCACGTTCTCGGGCCACTCCAGAGCGATGCGCCGTACGGGGCCGAACACATTGCGGATCTGACTCGTGCTCACCTCGGTCCCGTCCTTTATAACCTGCTGGGCAGTCTCCACAAGTTTTTCGGGATTGTCCTGGGCAATGATGGTGGATACGTCAACGTTGAGTTTGCCTTCCTGTCTTTGACCGTTCATGACCTTCGTACCTCCTTATTTGGCAAGTATTTCGGAGAAACAGTGCTGCTACTTGTCGTCTCGCTTCCGAGTGAGAAGTTCAGCCCAACGGGCCGCTAAGCCAAGCCGCACGATGTTGCGCTCATCGGTGAGCAACTCGCCAACCCACTGGCGGACATCTTGTCTGACTTCAGGTGCGTCTATTTCCGAAGCCGCACGGCCAAATTGATAGGTCGCACGCCATACCCAAGGGCCGATGTACCGCTGGCGTTGGCGCAAGCGTCCCTGGCGGATGTTGCGCTGTCTGCCCGACTGCCACTCGCACAAAATCCGGAGCGCACGCTGAATAAGGCTTTTGCGGGCCAATCCATCGTCCACCCACTGCGCAAGGCGATGGGCGCGTTCGTGAACGCCCTGGAAGGCATCCCAATCCAGCGCGACTCCGAGGAAATGGACCGCATTCTTCCCGCGGGTTTCACCATCTCCGGGGAACGCAAGGACTGAGGCATGTGCCTTGGCGGAATCTAGAGCCTCGTGGGCAACCTGCGCCGCCTGGTAAATCGGAAACTTGGACGGGAACAGGGCGATGCCAGCCGAGATGGTTACCGCTGGATTCCGACAGGCGAACTCGCGAAACGCAGACTGTATCTTCGCCGCCGCGGCCGGGAGTTCATCCCATGCGCCAACCATGAATAGGTCGTCCCCTCCCGCATACTGCAGATAAAGGCGAGCGGAATGCTGTACCTCTGGCCCTGCATCGCTAGCCATGTCTGAATCGGGGCGCATGGCGGCCCAAGGCACGCACTTGTCAAAGAACACGCGCAGGGCGAATGACAGTGAGGCCAACCGGGAGATGGTCAGGTAGCTGGACGTGCTCTGCGCATCCCCGCTGCGGAAGCCTTCGCGCATCAGCCTTCCAAGGTTGTCCACGTCCATTCTGAGAACGCCCCACCGCTTTATGCCCTTTGCCTGCTCTGCCAGTTCATCAAAAGTGCTTATCTGTCG
>JARYMK010000130.1 GCA_029907165.1 Anaerolineae bacterium | reverse complement strand
GTCGTCGTCCAGCACGAGAATCTCCAGGTTGGGATAGTCCTGCGCCCGCAGCGATTCCAGGCACGCGCCGATGTTGCGCTCCTCGTTCCGCGCGGGTACCAGCACCGAGACCAGCGGCAGGCGCTCGGGCAGAGGGTTATCCGACGGCAGGCGCGGCATGAACCGCAGGTTGTACAGCGTGGTCAGCACCACGTACAGCATGGCGACGCTGGCGAAAGCCTGATACCAGAGGAACATGGCCACGTCTCCTAGCCGCGCTTCGCCTGCTGATTGCGCCGCTCCCGCACGTGGTCAAGCCCCTCAAACCAGCCGCTCTTGGCGCGGATGGCCCGCTCGTGGGGCAGGTCTATCACCTTCTTCAGGCCCGCTACGCCCAGGAAGAGCACGATGAACAACAGACCCTGAAGGTTGTTGTCCTCGAGGAAGGTCAGGATGGGCAGCGCGACCCCCGCCACGGTGAATGCCAGGTTGAAGTCGGGGATGAACATGCGGGCGATGACCAGGATGGCCGCCGAGGCCAGCACCGAGTAGGGCCACATCTGGAGCAGGAAGCCCGCCGCCGAGGCCAGCCCCTTGCCCCCGCGCCAGCCCAGCCACACGGGGAACCCGTGCCCGAACATGAGCGCGAACCCCGTGAGGTAGAGGGCCATGTCGCCAGAGCCGAAACGCCGCCCCACCCAGTAGGCCGCCGCGCCCTTGGCCGCGTCCAGGAACAGCACCAGGAACCCAGGCCCGCGCCCCACGACGTGCATCACGTTTCGCGATCCCACATTGCCCTCGCCCTCGTAACGGATGTCCTTGCCCGTGAGCGCGCGCGTAACCAGGTAGGCGAACGGGATGGAGCCGAGCAGATACCCTGCTGCGATGACCAGCAAATCCGTCCACATGATCGCGTCCCTCCGTGAGAAGATTCGCGTGGCACGTTTTTTACAACAACACCGCCTGCTGTGGCAAGTTGCGCCACGGCGGGCTACGTCCAGGCCACCCGCCGGCCGCGGACGGCCGACCGCTCCGTGCCTTACGCCTTCTCCAGTTCGCGAATCACGTCGGACGCGATCCACCGCGCGGGCTTGGAATCCATCTGGCCGATTTCGCGGGCGACCTCTAGCGCGGCGCGCCGCAGGTTGGCGTTGCGCTTGCCCACCTGCCGCAGCGCCCACGACACCGCCTTCTTCACGTAGTTGCGCCCGTCGGCTGCGCCCGCCTTGATGATGGGGAAGAACGCGGTGAACGCCTCGTCGGGGGCTGCTTTGTCATGCCAAGCCAAGCACGCGATGAGGGAATAGGCCGCGCGGCGCACGAACTCCTCCTCCCGCTGCGCCCACTCGCTCACCTTCCGCCACGCCAGAGGACTCCTGTCAAACAGATTCATGCACACCTGGTCGCACACGTCCCACGAGTTGAAGTCTGCGACCCAGCGTTCCATCTGCGCCTCGGTCAGTTGCGCGGGATTGTCCACCATGGACGCGAGAATGCGGGCCTCGGGGATGCCCGTCTCCCATAGGGCGAGAGCCAGGTCGTGATCCCTGCCGACGGACTTGGCGATGCGGCGCATGTCGGGAACCGACACCCCTAGACGGGCGTCGGGCGTCATGCCAAAACGCGCCATGCCCTCCACCGCTCCGGGCTGTGCACGCTCGCGGAGCATCGCGAGAACATCCTGGACCGAAGCCATAGGCAACCTCCCTGGGACAGCGCGCGGAAGTCGCCCGCTCATCGCCCTACGATTCCATTTCGCGGAACAGGAACCACTGCCCCTTGCGGTCGTCCGAACCGCCAGGGGCGCGGTCGTAGTACAGGTCAAAGATGCGGCCACCGTTGGTGCGCACGCGGAAGTAGAAGCGCCCCACGCCCCAGGAGCCGCGCGCGGTAGCAGTGGCAGCGTGGCGCGGGCTCATGTTGCGGGCCATCCGCCCGCGGCGCGTGTAGTCGTGCCAAGCGGCCAGTTCCTCCACGATGCGGTACGTTTCGCCGCGCCACACGAACCCGCTGGGGCAATCGGGTTTCTTTTCCAGCGCGGGCGGCCGGTCAAACAGCACTTCTATCGGTTCGCCGATAAATCGGAGTGGTTTGATGTCCATACGTGCCTTGCTTCTGGGCACGCGACCTGCTCGCGCGCCTATGCTCGTGCGGCCGCCTCGTTCATCTTTCGTAGCGTGCGTTATAGATGCCGCGGGTGATAGCGGGCAATTGCCTCCGTTGGCACAGCCGCAAGCCAGCGCCGCGTCAGCGCCGAACCTTGGCGGGCAGGATGTACGGGTACTCGCGCCCCAGCGCCAGGCGCAGCGCCCGATCCACCTTGCGGAACGCCAGGTACAGCCGCCAAATCAGCGCGTCCTCGCGGTAGTACGCGCTGACCTCCTTCACCGTGAGCGGCTCCATCGCGCCCCCGCCATCCCACTCCGCCAAGAACGCATTGACCGCGTCGGTTACCGCCGGAACCCACTCATCCCGCTGCTCCTTGTAGAAGTTCGCCACCAGATCCACCGCGACCTTGCGGAAGTCGTAGTACCGCGTCATCACGTCTTCCAGGAACAGCAGGCGCAAAATCCAGACCAGGAACGACGGCGCGCTGCGCAGGAAGATTTCGGGGTTCAATTGCTCCAGGCCGCCGCGCCGCATCATGGGCGAACTGGTGTCAAAGTACGCCAGTTCAATCGGATCGGACAGGCGCGGCTCGCGGGGGTCAAACCCCACAATGCTCCAGTTGGATATCTGGATGTCCAGGCCGAGTTCCAGTTCGCCCGCGTGTTGGCGGTTGAAGTCAAAGACCTTCGCGGACTCGGCCAGGACGGCCCGCACCAGCCGCCGCACGTCCTCCAGAGGGAGCATCTGCATGGCGCGGTGGCCGATGGAGTCGGGGGGCAGTTTCTGCTGCGCGATATACACCACGACACGCCCGCTGCGCCTGTCCACGAACGACACGGCCTTGTCGGGCACGACGCGCAGGCCGATGCGCTCCCTCAGCGTGCGCACGTAGTCCTCGTGGAGCGCCTGGTACGCGGCCGCCTCCTCCACGGTGCGGAACATGGGCAGGCGCTTGTAGGCGATGTGCCGCTGGCTCTCGGTGCCGATCTCCAGGGTCGTGCTGATCTCGCCGTAGCCCAGCACCTTCGCGGGGATGGCGCTGCGTTCCGGGTGGCGTGGGTCCAGGCCCGCCTCAAACGCCTGGAGCAAATCCAAGTCCACGTCCAGGTCAATCATGGGCACCTCCTCGCAGGAACGCCTCCACGCCCGAGAGCGCCGCGTCCACGCGCTGGAGAATCTCCTCGGCCAGCGGGCGGTCTATGGTGAGCGGCGGTAGGAACTGGGCCACGCGCGTGTCGTTGTACGCGTAGACCGACAGCAGGCCCGCGTCGTAGGCGGCCTTGGAGAACAGCGGCCCGCAGTACGGATTCACCATCTCAATCCCCATCATCATGCCCAACTGCCGCAGCCGCACCAGGACGCCGGGGTGCTTCTCCCGCAGCCGCGCGAACCCCTCGGCGAACAGGCCGGCTATCTCCTCCACGTGGCGCAGGAATGCGGGGTCCGAACTGATCTCCAGCACCTTCAGGGCCACGGGGCACCCTACCTCGGCCCCGCCGAATGTGGAGATGTGGATGAAGGGGTCCTTGTGGAAGACGGCCTCCAACTCCGCGCGGAAGCAGGTGGCCGCCATGGGGTAGATGCCGCCCGACAGCCCCTTGCCGATGACCATGATGTCAGGCTCCACGCCGAAATGCTGGATGCCCCAGAGTTTGCCCGTGCGGCCCAGCCCGGTCTGGATCTCGTCCACGATGAGCAGCGCCCCGGCCCGGTCGCACAGCGCGCGGACCTGGGCGAAGTAGTCGGGGTTTGCGATGGGCATGCCGTAGGTCGCAGGGACGGTCTCCAGAATCACGGCAGCGGTCTCGCGGTTTACCGCCTGCTCCAGCGCCGCGACGTCGTTGAAGGGGACCTGTGAGAATCCGGGCGGCATGGGGCCGAAGGGGGCGCGGTACTTCTCGTCGCCGGCCGCCAGCGCCAGGCCCGTGTGGCCGTGATACCCGCCCTTGGCCGAGATGATGTTGGGGCGTCGGGTGTAGCCGCGCGCCACCTTGATGGCCAGGTCTACCGCCTCGCCGCCGCCCACCGCAAAGACCGTGTACGGCAGGTTGCCCGGGGCCAGTTGCGCCA
Source organism: Anaerolineae bacterium (assembly GCA_029907165.1). Classification (GTDB taxonomy): domain Bacteria; phylum Chloroflexota; class Anaerolineae; order DTLA01; family DTLA01; genus DTLA01. The sequence goes on along the minus strand of JARYMK010000130.1, from coordinate 4,517 downwards.
GCCGTTGGGCCAGCGCCGCCCGCTGCTCGCTGATGAGGTGGTGGTTGCCGACGTCCAGTTCGCGCAGGCTTCGCTCCAGCGCCGCGATGATGCCGGGGTTGCGGTGGCCCAGGTTGAACACGCCGCCGTTGCAGTGGCAGTCTATCAGGCGTTTCTCCGCCGACAGGTCCCACAGGTACGGCCCTTCGCGCCTGCCCAGGACGAAGTCAATGCCCGCATCTTGGAAGAACCGCACCCTGCCCGAGGACACGTGCCGCGCGAAGAGGTCCAGAACCTGCGCCTTGCTCCGCGCTCCGATTAGACCAGGCCTCTCGTTCATCGCACTGCCTCCTTTGCCAAAAACGGTAGCCTCGGATACCCCTCACCGCTGGTCGCACGGGGACCGCGAAGGGGAGCAATGAGGGTTCTGTGTGGTCACGGCGTGCTCCACGGTGAGCCGCATGGGTTCGGCGCCCAGCCTAGCCCGCCGAGGTGCCGTCGGCAGGCACGCTGATTGTAGCGAGCGTCCGCGCGCGTCGTCAAGTCGTGAACGCATCGCTTCCAAACGTTTGGGTAACTGTCGTGGGAGGGCGCGCAGCGACGAAGCAATCTCCAGGGCGCGAGATTGCTTCGCTTCGCTCGCAATGACAGATGGGGAGCAGCGGCCCCGCGCCCGTGAAAACGCGAACTTGCCAAATGCCCCGCCCCTGCATATACTGGGCGTGAACTGAATATCGGCAGGCTCTCCGAGCTGCGCCGCCTACGGGCATCGGCCTACGGCGCGCAGCCGCAGTGCCCGGGGGCACGTCCTCCGGGCCAACGGTGCGGGTGGAAACGCCCGCGCCCCCCGTGCTCGGAAAGGAGAACCGCAGCACAATGCGCATGTCGGCTGCTCCCTTCCGGGCAGCCGATTCGTTTTGCTCTGGGGTTCGCCGCAGCGGCGCAGGGGACACCCTAAACGGATAGAAGCACTGCATGGGCTCGGCGGCGAATCCAAGCGCAGGAGGTGCGCCATCAACGAGATTTGGGAGGGAATCAAACAAGCCGCCCTGCTCCTCTGGCACCTGGACCCCGAGGTGATGCACATCGTGGCCGTGTCGCTGCGGGTCTCCGGGACGGCACTCCTGCTCAGCGCCGCCATCGGCATCCCGCTGGGCGCGTGGCTGGGGTTCTCGCGCTTCGTGGGCCGCAGGCTGGTCGTCGCCCTACTGTACACCGGCATGGGCCTCCCGCCCGTCGTCGTCGGCCTGTTCGTGTACCTCCTGCTGTCCCAGAGTGGGCCGCTGGGAAGCCTGAACGCCGCCTGGATTCCGCGCCTGTTCACCGTTGGCGCGATGGTGGTGGCGCAGGTCATCATCTCGTTTCCACTGGTGGCCGGGTTCACCATGGCGGCGGTCAAGGGCGTGGACCCCAGCCTGCGCCAGCAGTTGATTTCGCTGGGCGCGACGGAGTGGCAGGCGACCCTGGCGGTCCTGCGCGAGGCCCGCTTCGGCGTCATCGTCTCGGTCATCGCCGGATTCGGGAGCATCATCTCTGAGGTCGGCGCAGTCATGCTCGTAGGTGGCAACATTGAGGGCTCCACGCGCGTGCTCACCACCGCCATCGTGCTGGAAACCCGCCGGGGCAACTTCAGCCTCGCCATCGCGCTGGCGCTCATCCTGCTCTCGCTGTCGTTCCTCAGCAATATCCTGATGCTCCGCCTGCAGGGGAAGACGGCATGAGCGACTGGGTTTACATGGGCGAGGGGTTGCGCGTAACCTACGGGCGGCGCACCGTGCTCCGCGTGGATGAACTTACCGTCCGCGCCGGCAACCTGCTGGGCATCGTCGGCCCCAGCGGCGCAGGCAAGAGCACTCTGCTGCGGGTCCTGGCCCTGCTGGAGCCGCCCACCGAGGGCGTGCTCTACTTCGGCGGGAGCAGCGAGCCGGTGCGGTGGCCGCCGCCGCTGGACGTGCGCCGCCGCGTTACGATGGTGTTCCAGCGGCCGCTCCTGCTCAGCGACAGCGTGTTCCGCAACGTGGCCTACGGCCTGCGCGCCCGCGGATCCGACAACGTGCGCCCGCGCGTGGAGCAGGCGCTGGAGATGGTGGGGCTGGCCCACATGGCCCACGCGGCAGCCCACACGCTGTCGGGCGGCGAACTCCAGCGGGTGGCCCTGGCCCGTGCCCTGGTGCTGGAACCCGATGTGCTCCTGCTGGACGAGCCGACGGCCAACCTGGACCCCTACAACGTGTCGGTGATAGAGGAAGCCCTGAAGCGCCTGCGCCACCACAACCACACCACCATCGTGCTGGTTACGCACAACGTGTTCCAGGCCCGTCGCCTGGCCGACCGCGTCATGTTCCTGCTGGACGGCGAATGCGTGGAGGCCGCCGACGCCGAGACGTTCTTTGAGTCGCCCAAAGACCCGCGCACGCGCGCATTCGTGCGCGGGGAGATGGTGTACTGATGGGGACAGCCGCATGATCCGCAGGCTCGCGCTCGTCTTCGCCGTCGTGCTGTCGCTGGCGGGTTGCGCTGCGCCAACTTCCGCGCCCCGGAGACTCATCCTCGCCACGACCACCAGCACCGCCGATTCGGGCCTTCTGGATTTTCTCCTGCCCGACTTTGAGAAAGCCCACAACTGCGACGTGCAGATCATCGCCGTGGGTACGGGCCAGGCACTCGCCCTCGGCGCGAAGGGCGACGCCGACGTGGTGCTCGTCCACGACCCGGACAAAGAGGCGGCGTTCGTGGCCGGCGGCGACGGCGTGAACCGCCAGGATGTGATGTACAACGACTTCATCATTGTGGGACCGCCGTCGGACCCCGCAGGCGTCAGGGGTAGCGCCACCGCCGCCGAGGCCTTCGCCCGCATCGCCCAGGCTGAGGCTCCCTTCGCGTCCCGCGGCGACGGCTCGGGCACGGAGACGAGGGAGAAGGCCATCTGGCAGGCGGCGGGAATCGCCCCCGACCCCCGCAGTACCTGGTACTTCTCGCTGGGCCAGGGGATGGGCGACACGCTCCTGTTCGCCAGCGAGAAGGGGGCGTACACGCTCGCCGACCGGGGCTCGTACCTCTCCATGCGCGGCAAACTGAGATTGGCGCTTCTGCTCGGCGGCGACAGGCTGGACCAGAACCCCGACCCGGCGCTGCGCAATCCTTACGGCGTCATCGCCGTGAACCCCGCGAAGCACCCCAACGTGCAGTACGACCTGGCGCTGCGGTTCATAGACTGGCTCACGTCGGTGGAGACGCAGCGACGGATTCTGGAGTTCACTGTCGGCGGGCAGCCGCTGTTCTACCCCAACTCGGCGGCGTGGAAGGCGCGGTAAACGCGCAGGCTCTCACCGCCGAGGCGCGGAGAACGCAGAAGGCGATGCAAACCGCAGGGGCGAATCTCGCGTTCGCCCCTGCGCTGCGGGTAAGTCCTGATCCCCCTGGACGCGGAATGCGCTACCTCAGATTGAACGGTGGATATTGGTCGGTCAGCAGCAGGAACGCATAGGCATTGACGCGCAGGCCCCAACGGCTCACCCCGACGACGTAGTCAAACAGCCCCCTCGGGTACCGGCCGGTGATCAGGATCGCGAACCAGGCGATTGCGGCCGCGAGGAGCGCGCCAACGCCGAGGAACGCGAGCACAATGTAGTGCGGTATCGCCAAGAACCACTTGACCAGCGGCATCCACCTGTTCAGGTCGCGCTTGACGTCGGGGTAATCCAGTTCCAAGTGGACGGCCTGTTCATCCTCGGTGGACGGGTATTGGTCGGTGAGCAAGAGCAAGTACGCGCCCACTCTATACGCGAAGCGGGTCAACTCGCGGGAAAAATCAAACCACCAGCGTGGATACCGCTGCCGAAAGACAATCATCAGCGCAGTAGCCACGAAGAGGCTGCCCGCCAGCCCGCCAGAGGCTTCGCGCGTCCTGCTCAGAACCTCGCCAGCCTGATTCACGACAACTGTGTAGGTAATGGTCTCGCCAGCCCCCGACACCAAGCTCAGGATGATGGCGATGGGGATGATCCAGAGGAGCCGGAAGAAGGTCGTGAACCTGTCCAGCTTCTCCGAATAGTCAACTTCCAAACGAGCTGCGTACTGGGTCATTTCAGCCATAGTGGCCTCCTAAAAAGTGTTTTGCAGCGCGGCGCCGAATCTCCGCATGCGCAGAACATCACAGACTGGTGTAATTGGCCCCAAAAACTGGACCACGTGCTAAGGTGGAGCACATGATGTATAATCTTGCACGTGGAGGGGAAGGATGTCCAGGAGCCGCCGGCGATTCAGCGCCGAATTCAAGTTCAAGGTTGCCCTGGAGGCAGCGAGGGGCCTCAAGACGATCAACGAGCTGGCCAACGAGTACGAGGTTCATCCGAACCAGATCGGCCAGTGGAAGAAAGAGTTGTTGGAGGAGGGGGCCAGCTTGTTCGCCAGGCCCAGTGCTCAGCAGCAGCGGCGGCAGGAGAGTCAGATCGCTGAGCTGTATGAGCAGATTGGGCGACTCAAGATGGAGCTTGAGTGGCTCAAAAAAAAGCTGCCCGCTACGATTGAAGGCAAAC
>JARYMK010000012.1 GCA_029907165.1 Anaerolineae bacterium | reverse complement strand
AGCGGCAGGCTCTGCTCGCCCAAGTTGGCCGAGCGGGCGGCGATGACGCCGTCGGTGCGCACCACCTGCCAGTAGGTGTCGGGCGTGGAGAAGGCGTCCACCGACGGCAGGCGTACCCGCCCCGACACGAGCACCGACAGCGGGTTGTTCTCGGCGCGGATGGACATGACGATCTGGTCGGCCAGGGTCTGCACGCTGCGGTCCACCTCGGCGTAGGTGCGGTACGACAGCACGGCATACACGGTCAGGTCAAAGACCACCAGGACCAGCGCCAGCAGTCCCACGTACCAGAGGGTCAGGCGGGTGCGGATGGGCATGGGTTCACTCCTCGCGCAGGGCGTAGCCGACGCCGCGCACGGTGTGGATGAGGCGAGGCTCGCCGCCCGCCTCCAGTTTGGCCCGCAGGTAGCGGATGTACACCTCCAGGATGTTGGACTCGCCGCCGAAGTCGTAGCCCCAGATGCGGTCGTAGATGGTGTCGCGGGTGAGCACCTGGCGCGGGTGCAGCAGGAACAGTTCCAGCAGGTCAAACTCCTTGGCGGTGAGTTCAATGACGCGGTCGCCGCGGGTTACCCTGCGGGTGGACGTGTTCATGGTCAGGTCGGCGAAACGCAGGATTTCCTCCTGCTCGGTGCGCTGGTGGCGGCGCAGAAGGGCGCGGATGCGGGCCAGAAGTTCCTCAAAGGCGAAGGGCTTGACGAGGTAGTCATCGGCTCCGCTGTCCAGGCCCTGGACGCGGTCGGCGACAGCGCCCTTGGCGGTGAGGATGAGGATGGGGACGTCGCTGGCGGCGCGCAGGCGTCGGCACACCTCCAGCCCACTGATGCCTGGCAGCATGAGGTCCAGGATCACGAGGTCGGGCTCGCGGTCGCGAGCCATCGCCAGCGCGGTCTCGCCGTCGGCGGCCGCGTCCACCGCGTAGCCCTCAAAGACCAGCCCGCGCCGCAGCAGGTCAGCGATCTTCGCATCATCTTCCACAACCAGGATACGCCCTGCCATCTACCTCACTGCTCGTGCATCGTTTGCGTTGATGCGCGGTATTCCTGGATAAAGACAAGGCCGCCTTTGGGGTGGCGGCCTGCTTGCAGGTGGGCGAAACAGGGCTCGAACCTGTGACCTCCTCGGTGTAAGCGAGGCGCTCATCCCAACTGAGCTATTCGCCCGCAGCAAACACATTATACGGCGGGGGTGCGGTTCTGTCAATCGGCGCACGAGGGCAGGCTTGGTTTCAATGTTCGTTGGCCCCGTTCCACCGCAGAGAACGCCGAGAGCGCAGAGAAAGCAGGGGAAAACTCGGTGCCGTCCGCGCCGCTGTCACTGCGAGCGGAGCAAAGTCTCTCGGTTGGCGAGATTCTTCGGCGCTCCGTCGCCCGACGGGAGAGGGCTGGGGTGAGGGGAGATTGCTTCGGGCGCTGCGCGTCGGTGAGACGCTACGGGCACGAACCGCCAGGCCAGCGCAACCCCTCGGCCCCGATCATCCCGCACGCTACCCGCACCCCATCCACGTACAGTTCCCCATACAGCGAGTCCAGTGGACTAGAGGCATACACGCGAATCTGGTTGAAACTCGCGGACAGGTAGTAATCTGCGTACTGCGTAACCGCGCCCAGAAATTGGGGAGCGCCGCCGTCCAACTCGTAGAAGATGCTCCGCATGACGTAGTAGCCCGACACGTACCGCGCCGTGAACCGCACCGTATGGAGCGGCGGCACGGGCGCAGGCGTGCGCGTGGCGGTGGGCGTCCACGTCGGCGTGCGGGTCGCCGTGGGCGTGCGGGTTGGCGTGGGCGTCCACGTCGCTGTGGGCGTGCGCGTGGGCGTGGCGGTGCGGGTCGGGGTGGCTGTCGGTGGCTCCGGTGCGTCGCATCGGCCGCCCGGCCAGATCATGCCCGTGCTGCCCGCGGTACCGCAGTCCACGGCAACACCGTCCACGTACAAGCGCTGTTCGTACATCGTGCCGGCGGGCACGCTGATGTACACCCGAATGGCGTTGAATGCGGCGGTGAACGTCCAGTCGCCTGCCGATGCGACCGGCCCCAGGAACTGCGTCGGCCCTCCATCCAGCGCGTAGTACACGGCGTAGGTCAGCGCGTACCCCGACACGTACCGCGCCGTGAACCGCACGGTGTGCTGGCCTGGAACCGGAGCCGGCGTGCCGGTCTGCGTAGCGGTCGGCGCTGGCGTGCGGGTTGCAGTTGGCGTCCAGGTGGCCGTGGGCGTGGGCGTGGCCGTCGGCGTCCAGGTGAGCGTCGGAGTCCGCGTCGGCGTGGCGGTAGGCGCGGGCGGCTGCTCACACTGCCCACCGGGCCACCTAAGACCTTCGCTGCTCAGCGTGCCACACGCGACCCGCTCCCCGTCCACATACAGGTCCTGCGCGTAGAGCGTCCCCGCCGACGTGGTCATGAAGACCCAGATGGAATTGAAGTTGGCGGAGAACTCCCACTCGCGGGCGAAACTGACCGTGCCCAAGAACCTGGGAAGACCACCGTCCAGCACGTAGTACACGCTGTACGTCAGGTACTGGCCCGACACGTACCGGGCCGAGAAGCGGACGGCGTGCTGCGGCGGCAAGGGCGCGGGCGTATGTGTAGCGGTCGGCGTGGCGCTTGGCGTGCGCGTCGCTGTGGCCGTGCGCGTGGGAGTTGGCGTGCTCGTTGGCGTGCGCGTCGCCGTCGGCGTGTGGGTCGGTGTGGGCGTCCACGTCGCCGTGGGCGTGCGCATGGGCGTGGCCGTGGCGCTGGGGCCAGGCGTGAACGTCGGCGCCGGCGTGGCCGTTGCCGACGGGAGGATCACCGGCACGTAGGCGTAGTCGTCTATCTCGCACTCACCGTAGGCGATGCGGAACCAGCCGCTCTCGCCCCAGTAAGTGCCCCAGGAGTTCTTGGCGAACCAGTAGCCACCGGCGTCATCGTACCCGACCAGCACCACCGCGTGCCCGCCCAGCAGGCTGCCCCACGTGCGGCGGTACACCCCGCCCACGTAGGAATAGAAGTCCTGGTACACGTTCATCGTGGCGACCACCGGGCCACTATCGGCCAGGATTTCCTTGATGTTCTCCGCGCCGCTCACGCCGGCCCACCCCGCGATGCGCGTAACCCGAGATTGCCAATCGGGGCACAGGTTGCACGCTTGGTTGACCGGGCTGTAGGGTGAGCAGGTCTCATCCACGATGCCCACGTCCCGCGCGAAGTTCAGTGCGGCGGCAGGCGACCACCCGATTTCGCAACACGCCCCGCACCCGCAGTAGAACAGTTGCCCCTCCGACAGGTTCGGGTTCAGATTGGGATTGCTCGCGGCCACCTCAAGGCGGCTTTCTACGGCCCCGACCACGCCAAAGGCCACGCACGCCCCGCACGAACTCTGGTTGCGGATGGGCGTGGTGTAGTCCTGGCCGCCGTATTGGCGCCAGTCAAGGCTGGGCGGATAGTGATAGTCGGCGGGCCGCCGTCCCGCGTTGAGCAGGCTCAGGATGCGCTCCTGCTCCATCACCTGGGCGGGAACGCCGAGGAGCGCCGCCTGCTCTCGTAGGCTCAGGTCCGACACCGAGGTTCGGCCTGCCTGCCAGGTTTCGGGCTGGGGCGTGGCAAGCGATGGAGCGACAGGTCCCTCGGCCCGCGCAGCGGTCGCGGTCAGGGCGAGTGCCGCCAGCCCGAGCAGGATAGGTATCGTTGCCAGCCAAAGGAACCGCGAGAACGGACGCGTACGCATAAGAGCAACCCAATGAGTGCAAATTGGTGTTTCCACCTTCCATTGTAGGGCCGAGGGGCCGCGAAAAAGGTGAATCGTGTATTAAGAATTAGTGAATGTTGCGTGAGGAGCAGGTGTCCCGATCGCGGGTAGGGCTGCCATGGTGCTAGATGCGACGCACTTCTATCCGCCCTCATCCGAACCCGCTCGGCGGGCGAAGGGGGTAGCACTCCCTGGTCGCGGCGGCTTCAGCCCCGTGCGACGCTCTGCGTTTTCTGGGGTGAACCCGACGCTGTTTGCCCTTTGGCCGTTTTCCCCTATACTTATGTGGTTGCAGAGGGTTCACAGGAGCGAGGGGAGATGTCCGGCTTCCAGTTGGTTTCGGCGTTCAAACCGACGGGCGACCAGCCCGATGCCATCCGCAAGTTGGTGGAGGGGCTGCGCGCGGGCTACCGCGACCAGACCCTGCTGGGCGTTACGGGGTCGGGCAAGACCTACGTCATGGCCAATGTCATCGCCGAGGTCAACCGTCCCACGCTCGTCATCGCCCACAACAAGACCCTCGCCGCCCAGTTGTACGCCGAGTTCAAGGAGTTCTTCCCCCACAACGCAGTGGAGTACTTCGTCAGTTACTACGACTACTACCAGCCCGAAGCCTACCTCCCACGAACCGACACGTACATAGAGAAAGACGCCGATATCAACGAGGAGATTGAGCGGCTGCGGCTGGCGGCCACCGAGGCCCTGCTCACCCGCCGCGATGTCATCATCGTCGCCAGCGTGTCGTGCATCTACAACATCGGCTCGCCCGAGGAGTACGGTCAGGATGTGGTGCGGCTGCGCGTGGGCGAATCCAAGCGCCGCGACAAGGTGCTGCGCCACCTGGTGGAAATCTACTACGACCGCAACGACATGGTGCTCAGCCGCGGCAAGTTCCGCGTGCGTGGCGACACGTTGGAAATCTTCCCCGCCTACCGCGAGACCGTCTGGCGCGTGGAGTTCTGGGGCGACACGGTGGATCGCATCGTGGAGGTGGACCCCATCACGGGCGAGGTGCTGTCGCAGCAGGAGAGCATCCAGGTCTTCCCTGCCAAACACTTCGTTACCAACAAGGACCGCCTAGCCGCGGCGCTGGCATCCATTGAGGCCGAGTTGGAGGAGCGCCTGGCCGAACTGCGCGCTCAGGACAAGTTCCTGGAGGCCCAGCGGCTGGAGCAGCGCACGCGCTACGACCTGGAGATGCTGCGCGAGGTGGGCTACTGCTCGGGGATTGAGAACTACTCGCGCCACCTGTCGGGGCGCGCGCCTGGCCAGCAGCCCTGGACGCTCCTGGACTACTTCCCCGACGACTTCCTGATGATCATAGACGAGTCGCACATGACCATCCCGCAACTGCACGGGATGTACAACGGCGACCGCTCGCGCAAGGAAGTGCTGGTGGAGTACGGGTTCCGCCTGCCGTCGGCGCTGGACAACCGCCCGCTGAAGTTTGAGGAGTTTGAGCAGCACATCAACCAAGTCATCTACACGTCGGCCACGCCTGGCCCCTACGAGTTGGAGCGCAGCCAGCAGGTGGTGGAACTCATCGTGCGGCCCACGGGCCTGCTGGACCCGAAAATCTCCGTGCGGCCCACCGAGGGCCAGATTGACGACCTGCTGGCCGAAATCCGCAAGCGGGTGGAGCGGGGCGAGCGCGTCCTAGTAACGACGCTGACCAAGCGCATGGCTGAGGACCTGGCCGACTACATTGCCGAGATGGGCATCAAGGTGCACTACCTGCACTCGGAGATTCAGACGCTGGAGCGGGTGGAAATCCTGCGCGACCTGCGCCTGGGCGTGTACGATGTGGTTGTGGGCATCAACCTGCTGCGCGAGGGGCTGGACCTGCCCGAGGTGTCGCTGGTGGCCATCCTGGATGCCGACAAGGAGGGGTTCCTGCGCTCCGAGTGGGCGCTGATTCAGACGATGGGGCGCGCCGCCCGCCACATCAACGGCGAGGTCATTCTGTACGCCGACACCATCACCGAGTCCATGCGCCGCGCCATTGACGAGACCAACCGCCGCCGCGCGATCCAGGAGGCGTACAACCGCGAGCACGGCGTCGTGCCCGAGAGCATCGTGAAGTCGGTGTACGACATCACCCAGCGGGTGCGCGCCGTGGCCGAGGCCCGCGCCGAGCACGGCACGGCGGCTTCCATCCCGAAGGATGAGATCGCGCGCCTCATCCGCGACCTGCAGAAGCAGATGAAGGCCGCCGCCGACGCGCTGGAGTTTGAGAAGGCCGCCCTCATCCGCGACCAGATTTACGAACTGCGCCAGCAACTGGAGGACGAGTCCCTGCCCGAGTGGGAGCGGCCCAGGGCGGCGGCGCGGGCACGATGGTGAGTATGCATACCCCAGGCTACCTGCGCTTGCACGAAACGGGCGAACTCGCCGACCGCGTCCGCCGCGCCGAGGAACTCCTGGCCCACTGCGTGCTGTGCCCGAGGCGCTGCGGCGTGAACCGCCTGGCGGGCGAGGTGGGGTTCTGCCGCGCGGGGGCCGACCCCGTCGTGGCGTCGTGGAACGTGCACCCCTGGGAGGAGCCACCCATCAGCGGCACGCGCGGCTCGGGCACGGTGTTCTTCAGTTACTGCACGGCCCGCTGCCGCTTCTGCCAGAATTACCCCATCAGCCAACTGGGCGTGGGCAACCGCGTCTCGGTGGAGCGCCTGGCCGAGATGATGGTGGAACTCCAGGCCAAGGGCTGCCACAACATCAACTTCGTAACGCCCACCCACTTCGCCGCCCAGATTGTGATGGCGCTGCCCCACGCCGTGGAACTGGGCCTGCGAATCCCCCTCGTGTACAACACCAGCGGCTACGACTCGCTGGAGACGCTGCGCCTGCTGGACGGCATCGTGGACATCTACCTGCCCGACGCCAAGTACGCCGACGACGATGTGGCGCGGCAACTGTCGGGGTTTGTGGGGTACGTGGAGGCCGACCGCGCGGCCCTGAAGGAGATATACCGCCAGATGGGCGACGAACTGGTGCTGGACGAGGAGGGCATCGCCCGCCGCGGGATGATCATCCGCCACCTGGTGCTGCCGGGCGGCCTGGCCCAGAGCGCCGAGGTGTTCCGCTGGATCGCCCGCGAACTGTCGCCCAACGTTCACGTGAGCGTGATGAACCAGTACTTCCCCGCCTACCGCGTGCTGGATGACCCCGTGCTGGGCCGAAAAGTGTCGCCCGACGAGTACCTGGAGGCCATAGACGCCTTTGAGCAGGCGGGCCTGCAAAACGGCTGGCTCCAGGAGCAGGACGACGCCTGCGAGTGAGGCCACTGAACTGCCGTGGCGACTCGGCGGCGCGACCTGGGCTACGCGAGGCCTTCCATCTCCACCGTCTGCTGCCAGACTCCGCGCAGGGCGTCGCATACCGTGCGAACCGACACGACCCGCCGCTCGGCCGCCACAAGCCCCAGGGCGGGATCATCCACCGTAACCCGGTCCAGCGCCTGGAGGCCCGGCACAACGGCGGTGGTGAGCGTTCCCCGCAGCGCGCGGACGGTTCCCCGCGCCACCAGCGCCGCCGCAGCCTCGGCGCACTGGGCGGACGTGGTCAGATACCCGTCGTCCATCACCGCGTCCAGGGTTCGGCCTTGCTGCTGGGCCGCGCGCACGTCCTGCGCCTGGCCCAGGGCCGGGTACTGCCCCGCCACCCGCGCCAGCGTAACCCCCGCCGCCGCCACGCCATGCCTGGCGCGGAGCACCTCCGCATCAAACGCCCAGTCCACGCCCCACGGCTGGGCCGCCGGCAGGAAGGCGTACAGCGAGCCGTCGGCATCCCACCTGGCACGCGCCCCCGCGTGGCGCAGCAGTTGGCGGACAACGGCATCGCCCCGCGCGCCGCGCGGGATGGCGAAGCGGTCCAGCGTGGCCTGCCAGGCGGGCGCGCCGTCGGTCAGCAGGCGCAGGCCCGCCGCCCGCATCAGGACTTCCGCCAGCATCCAGCCGAGCGAGACATCCGCCCACGCCTCGGTCGTAAGCGCCTGCCACTGGGCCAGCAGGCCCCAGCCGTCGCGGGCGTGGACGATGACCTCGGCCCCGGGCCGGGATTCGCCTCGGGCGCGATGCACCGACACGAGGTACATGGGCGCGGTCTCCACGCTCTCGTAACCGGCTGCCGTGCGGTAGCCCAGGGCGAGCACCGCTTCGGCGTAGGGTAGCAGCGGCGCCGAATCCAGCGCCTCGCCGCCGCGCAGCAGGAGCCGCAGCGCCCCGTATCCCTCGGCCTCCACCCGCTCGGCCCGCAGGATGCCCGCGAACCCCTCCAGCGAGCGCCCCAGCGGAGCCGCCAGCGCCGAGTGCTCCATAGCCGCTACGGCACGATCCGTATCCAGGGCCACGTTGGCCCGCGTCGGCCCGTCCGAGTTCAGGTTCAGGGTGCACGGGTACGACCAGTGTTCAAAGTCCCACGAGAAGCGCACGGTCGGCGTCTGGTAGGTCAGGCTACCCGCGAAGGTATCCAGGTAGGCAGCCAGATAGCGGTCGCCGACCCACGCCAGCGATGGCCAGCGCGGGATGAGCGTGTCGGCGGGGAGGCCGGTTGGGACGACCACGCGCCCCTCCGACCAGCCGTTCCCATCCCACGACACGGCCCGCAGGTACGCGCCGTCGGCGAGCAGCCCTGCCTGCAGGAAGCGGTACACGCCATCGCGGCGCGCGCATGCGATGCCGTAATCGGCCATGACCGCGCCTGCGCTCCAGGCAGCCGCCTCGCCCCACGACGCCCCGTTCCACAGCGACAGGCGCAGGACGCCGCCCGCCGTCCAGGCCACAGCGTCGGGCGCAGGGCTAGCGAGGCTGGTGATCGCCGAGGACGACTCGCACGCGGTGGCAGGCCCTGCCCACGTCGCGCCGCCGTCCGCGGACGTCCACACCTTGACGCGCCACACGCCGCTCTCGGCCACGATGCAGAAGGCGCGGGCCAGGTTCCCGTCGGCAGCGATGGCGACATCGTGGGCCGCGCCCGAAGTGAGCAGCGTGTCCCACCGTTCCCAACCGTCGGGATCGGCGGGGTCGGCGAGGCGCTGCGATTGAAACGCGCCGCCTTCACCGAGCCGCGCCCTCACCCATGCCCTGCCCGACGCCACGGCGAGGGCCGTCTGGCGCTGGCTCTCCTCGTCATCACCGTGAACCGCCGACCAGCGCAGTTGGCGGTCGCGGATGGACAGGCGGGCGAAGGGGACACGCCCCGACGCCTTCACCGCCACCCGCAGGGTGTCAGACATGGGAATCATGGCCCACCTCCGCCGACCGTCAGTCGCGCTCGTCGTACCATGCGGGCGTCTGACCCGGATGGAACGGGGGATTCTCGCGGGCCTGGCGCAGTTCGGCCAGCGCCTCGCGGAAGCGGGTCAGCAGCCGCTCGCTCTGCAGTTCGTACCGCCGCGAGACCCAGCCGTCCACGTTGACGGTGCAGGCAGTGCGGGCGGCCTGCTGGAGCAGAGCGTAGGCACGCGCGCCCAGCACCGCCAGTTCCGCCAGGTCCGCGGGTACGTCGGAACTCTCGTCGTCCACGGCGAACGCCCGGCGGTAGTGCAGGCGCAGGGTCTCGCCCGCGGGCGGCGCAGCGTCCAGCAGGCGCAGCGTCGCGCCCCAGATGTGAAAGCGCAGGTACGCGGGCGGCTGCTCGTCTGCGGGCCATTCCACCGCCACGATTTGGCGCACGTGGGGGTAGCCGGACAGGTCGTAGGTGTCGGAGCCGGTCGCGGGCACGTCCACCGAGGCAGGCGCGCCGACGGCGTCGGCCAGGTCGTCCAGCGCGTGATCCAGAGCGCGGGACAGGTCATCTGAAGTCCACGTGTTGCCGTCGGGGTCGCCCAGGTCGCGGGCGATGGCTGCGAGAAAGTCGGCACGGTTGGCGAAAGGCATGGCACACCTCCTGCGGGCGGTTCATCGCACACGGTTGTACCACGTGCGCGGGGCGTTGATAAGGGCAGGGGCACGGCTCGCGCCAACGGTGTCGGTCGGCTGCGCACGTCCGCGGTGAGCGTTACCCCTCGCGGACGGGATTCCGCACCAGCACGCTCCCGCCGCACCCCCACCCGCCGTCATCCAGCACCACGCACAGGGCGGCGCTCACGAGCAAATCGTCGTGCCCCGCCGATTCGGGTACGCCCCAGCGGATGCGCTGGCCTGGGCCGGGCAGGTACTCCACCTGCGCCGCTTCCACCTGCTCCCAGAACTGGCGGCGGAGCGCCTCCGTAGCAGCGAAGGGCCCTTCGCCGCCACATGCCGCATGATCCCGAACCCGCCCCGCGTCGCACGCCGCCATGAACCGCCAGCCGATGTCGGACTTCTTGGTGGCGCTGAACACCACGGGGATCACCCGCTCGCCCAGGGCCGACCGCAGCAGGTCGGTCAGCCCCGCGCCCACGCCCGTGGCGTCGGCCACAATGGCCGCGGGGTTCCACGCCTCGGCCAGCGCCCGAATCTGCCCGTACAGCGTGCGGTGATCCACGCCGACCCACGCCCTGCGGTGCACCACGCGGTAGACGGGCAGGCTCACGGCATCGTCGGCGTCTATGGCAACGATGGTCAGGGCCGTCGCATCGTGATCGGGGTCAGGAGCGCATTCCCCCAGGGCTTCATCGGGGAACAGAGGCAAGGTGAATGGCGCCTGGGCAGGCCCGCCGACATCCAGCAGGAAGGCGTAGGCGCAGTCGGGCTGGGGCGACAGGTGGGGCGGGTGGCTGCCCTGCATCAGCGTGCGGCGCTCGGGTGGGAACATGCCCGCGCCCGCGTCCAGTTCCTCCAGGAAGTACTGCGTGCGGATGAGCGGGTGCATACGGCCCATGCGGGCTACCTCCTTCTCCAAGTGCGCGGCGTAGGCGGGGAGTTCGGCGGCCACCACGTCAGCGGGCACCAGGAACACGCGGCGAATCCCGTCGCGGGCCTCCTGGGCGCGCAGTTCGTGGACCACCCGCGCCAGCAGGGTGTGGCGCGTCCACGCCGTGCCGTAGAACACCGTGGTAACGTTGGCCGACGCGCCCATGGGGGCGAAGTCCTTGTCCCACTTGTCGGGGTCCACATCCTGCGCCTCGTCGCACTCCAGCAGGATGCTGGCCGTCTGGCCCACGACGTTGGCCTCGGGGTGGGCGCTCAGGAACACGGCGCGCGCCTTGCCCAGCGTGAGGATATTGCCGTGCTCGCGGACGACGCGCCCGCGGGTGAGCGGGTTGTCCAGCAGCGCCGCGAGGCGCTCCATGCTCACAACAGCCTGCGGCGCGAAGGTTGGCGCAGCCTTCACCAGCGTCCCTCCGACACGCGAATGCAGCGCCAGCAGGTACGCCTCCACCTGAGCCGACAGTTCGTTCTTGCCCGCCTGGCGGCTCATCATCACGGCGAATGTCAGCCCGCGGCGGCGCAGGACGCTGTCCACGATGGCGCGGGCGGGGGCCAGTTGGTAGCCTCGCAGAGGCCGCGCCAGAATGTGGCGGCTGAACAGGTCTATGCGGTGCAGGATGCGCGACAGGGCATACAGGCGCAGGCGCTGTCGGTTGGGCATGGCAATCTCCAAGCGGCCAGGTGGCGTATCATGGCCAAAGGCTAAACGCCTCCCGCTGCGTTGATAAGGGCGGACAGGCGGGCATGGTGCGCCGCGCCGTTTGCCTGTCGGCCCGCGCATGGGTAGAATTGTGCCCGACACGGGCGGCCACGCACACCACCGCCCGCAGGAGGTTATGCAAATGAGCGGTTCCAAATCCATGCCATCCCCGCACGGCAACGCCGACTACCGTGCGCTGTTTGACGGCCTGCGCGTGGGCGTGTACCGCACGACGCCCGACGGACGTGTCCTGTTGGCCAACCCTGCCCTCGCCCGCATGTTGGGCTACCACTCGCCCGAGGAACTGATGCGGCTCAACCTCAACAAGGAGAGTTTCGGTGACGAATACTCCCGTACCGAATTCAAGAAGCGCATGGAGCGCGACGGCCTCATTGTTGGCTGGGAGACCTCCTGGGTGCGCCGCGACGGAAGCCGCGTCTTCGTGTGCGAATCGGCCCGCGCCATTCGCGGCGACGATGGTAGAATCCTCTACTATGAGGGCGTTGTGGAGGACATCTCCGAGCGCAAGCAGGCCGAGGAGGCGCTGAAAGCATCGGAGGAGAGGCTACGCATCCTGTTTGAATACGCGCCCGACGCCTACTACCTCAGCGACATGAAGGGCGTCTTCGTGGACGGCAACCGTGCCGCCGAGGAGATGGTGGGCTACAAGCGCGAGGAACTCATCGGCGGCAGTTTCCTGAAGTTGAAACTCCTGCCGCCATCGCAAATCCCGAAGGCAGCAGGGCTGCTGGCCCGCAACGTCCTGGGGCTACCCACCGGCCCTGACGAATTCATCCTCACGCGCAAGGATGGCACCAAAGTTGTCGCCGAGATTCGCACCTATCCGGTCAAGATTCATGGCCAGTCGCTGGTGCTGGGCATCGCCCGCGACGTTACCGCGCGCAAAGAGGCCGAGCGGCAGATCGCCGAGCGGCGGCTGTATCTGGAGGCGGTGCTGGCCGCCGCGCCCGATGCCATCGTAACCCTGGACGCCCAGCACCGCGTCGTGGAGTGGAACGCCGGAGCCGAGCGTCTGTTCGGCTACATGCGTGACGAGGTGATCGGAAAGAACCTAGATGATCTCATCACCAATGCCCGTTCGGCTTCCGAGGCGACGACGCTCACGGCCCAAGTCATGAGCGGCGAGCCGGTGCCGCCCACCGAAACGGTGCGCTACCGCAAGGACGGGTCGCCAGTGGACGTCATCGTAGCGGCCGCGCCCGTGCTCGTGGAGGGGCACCTCATCGGCGCAGTAGCCGTTTACGTGGACATCACCGAGCGTAAGCGCGCCGAGCAGGCCCTGCGCGAAAGCCAGGAGCGGCTCCAGGACTTCCTGGACAACGCCACTGACCTGATTCAGATGGTGGACATGCAGGGCAAGTTCCTCTACGTAAACCGCGCGTGGCGCAAGGCCCTGGGCTACTCCGAGGCCGAAGTCCCCGGCCTGACCCTGTGGAACATCATCCACCCCGACTCCTTGGATCACTGCATGCGCATGTTCGGGGACATGATCTCGGGACGGTGCAACGCGGTGAACGTGGAGGCCCTGTTCCTGGCGAAGGACGGGCGCGTCGTGCCGGTGGAGGGAAGCGTCTCCTGCCGCATGGAGAACGGCAAGCCCGTGTCCACGCGGGGCATCTTCCGCGACATCACCGAGCGCAAGCGCGCCGAGCAGGCCCTGCGCGAAAGCGAGGCCCGTTACCGCGCCCTGTTTGACAACATTCCTATCGGCCTGTACCGCACCGCGCCCGACGGGCGCATCCTGGACGCCAACCCCGCCCTGCTGGAGATGCTGGGATACGACAGCCTGGAGGAACTCCGGAAGGTGAGCGCCAGCGACGTGTACGTGGACCCCGCCGACCGCACGCGCCAGCAGGAAATCCTGGAGCGCGAGGGCGTGGCGCGCGCCTTTGAGCAGCGCATGCGCCGCAAGGACGGCACGGTCATCTGGGTGCTGGACAACGTGCGCGTGATACGGGACGCCGAGGGCCGCGCCCTGCACTACGAGGGCAGCCTGGAGGACATCACCGAGCGCAAGCGGGTGCAGGAGGAACTGCACGCGGCCAAAGAGGCCGCCGAGGCCGCCAACCGCGCCAAGAGCGAGTTCCTCGCCAACATTAGCCACGAAATCCGCACCCCCATGAACGGCATCATCGGCATGACCGAACTGGCGCTGGACACAGAACTCACGCCCGAGCAGCGGGAATACCTCACCATGGCGCGCAACTCCGCCGAGTCCTTGCTGCGCATCCTCAACGACATCCTGGACTTCTCCAAGATTGAGGCGGGCAAACTGGACATGGAATCCATCCCCTTCAGCCTGCACGACTGCCTGGGCGACACCATGAAGGCGCTGGCGGTGCGCGCGCACAACAAAGGGCTGGAACTCGCCATGGACATCCCGGTCCATGTGCCCGACGCACTCGTGGGCGACCCAGGCCGCCTGCGCCAGATTGTCGCCAACCTGGTGGGCAACGCCATCAAGTTCACCGAGCAGGGCGAGGTTGTCCTGTTCGTGGAATGCGCCGAGGAGACAGACGACGAAGCCGTGCTTCAATTCGCCGTCGCTGACACCGGCATCGGCATCCCGCCCGACCGCCAGCAGGCCATCTTTGAGGCGTTCACCCAGGCCGACAGTTCCACCACGCGCCAGTACGGCGGCACCGGCCTGGGACTCACCATCTCCGCGCGCCTCGTGGAGATGATGGGCGGCAGGATTTGGGTGCAGAGCGAGGTCGGCGTCGGCAGCACGTTCTTCTTCACGGCGCGCTTCGGCATCCAGAAAGGCGTGAGCGTGTGGCCCACGGCCGAACTGGGCGACATCCGCGGGATGCCCGTGCTGGCGGTGGACGACAACGAGACGAATCGGCGCATCCTGCACGACATGCTGGCCTCATGGGGGCTGCGCCCGAGTTTGGCCGCCAACGGACGCCAGGCGCTGGCTATGATGCAGGATGCCGCCAGGCGCGGCACGTCCTTCCCCCTCGTCATCACTGACGTGCGCATGCCCGAGATGGACGGGTTCATGCTGATAGAGCAGATACGCGCCGACACAGGGTTAGCCAACACGCGCGTCATCATCCTCTCGTCGGCGGGAATGGTGGGCGACGCGGCTCGCTGCCGGCAGTTGGGCGTCTGCGCCTACCTCATCAAACCGGTCAAGCAGTCCGAGTTGCTGGACGCCATCCTCACAGCCATGGCGCCCAAGGAAGGCGAGGCCAAAGCCCCTGCCCTGATTACGCGGCACACCCTGCGCGAGATGCGCAAGCGGGTGCGCGTCCTGCTGGTAGAAGACAACCCGGTGAATCAGCGCCTGGCAACGCGGCTGCTGGAGAAGCGCGGGCATATCGTTACCGTCGCCAACAACGGGCAGGAGGCGTTGGCCGCTTTGGGGCGTGATTCGTTTGACATTGTGCTCATGGACGTGGAGATGCCCGTCATGGACGGATTCGCCGCCACCGCAGCCATCCGCGAGCGCGAGAAGGAGACGGGCAGGCACATCCCCATCGTGGCCATGACCGCCCACGCCATGAAGGGCGACCGCGAGCGATGCCTGGAAGCGGGCATGGACGACTACATCCCCAAGCCGCTGCAGGTGGAGCAACTGATGGAGATCATAGAGCGTCTGGCGGGCGGCCCAAAGGAGGAACCGCAGGAAGCCGCGCTGCAACAGGTCGTGGGCGCCGAGGTGGCGTTCCGCCTGGATTCAGCCTTGGAGCGCGTGGGCGGCGACGAGGACTTGCTGCGCGAAATCGCGGAGATGTTCCTGTCCGAGTCGCAGACCCTGCTGGCGCAGATGCGACAGGCTATCGCCCAGAGCGACGCGGCCCTGCTCAAGCGCACCGGCCACACGCTGAAAGGCTTGGCGCGCAACTTCGGGGCCGACGACGCAGCCCAGGCGGCGCTGGATGTGGAGCGCATCGGCGACGAGGGCCGCCTGGACGAGGCTCCTGCCGCCGCCGACCGCTTGCAGGCCGAGGTGGAGCGGCTTTCCCAGGCCCTGAGGGAGTACCTCGCGGCGAAAGCGTAGCGCCGGGCCGCAGACGGAGAGAGCGGACGGGCCCAGCGGTGAACGGGGCGGTCATTTCAGCGGGGATACTTCACCGCCACGCTGCTACCCCGCCAGCCGCCGCTTGATGTGCCCGATGTTGGCGATCTGCGTCGGGTCTTCGCCGTTCAGCAGCGCCAGGTAGTAACTCACCCAGTCGCCGAAGTGGATCAGGCTCAGCACCTCGGCCAGGCGAGTTTGACCTCTAGGGCGCACCGCTTCCCACGCGATGCCGTTCTTGTCCAGCACCTCGCCCGTGATGTCGCACCGCAGGCGGTTGCGCGGGTGGTACAGGTCCGAGCGCAGGATGAACACCGTGAGCGGCGCGCCCACGCCATCGGGATGCCCGAACCCCTCCACGGTATTGTGATTCAATTCGGGCAGGATGGCGTGCCCCGCGAAGTTCTTGGCGTTCTCGTTGAACTGCCCCTGCCACCGCGCGGCCACCTGGGCCAGGTGCTCAGCCCCGTAGGTGAAAGGGATGCGGCCGTGCAGTCGCGCTGCCGTCTGCTTGGCGGCGTTGCGCTCGGCGGGGACGTGCGGGGCCAGTTCCGCGCCCCACCGCTCCACCACGGCGGCAGCATCGGCCACATCCGCGCTCTTGTCGGCCACCCAGCCCAGCCTCTGCGCGATGCCCAGCAGCGGGATGAGGGAGTAGCCCAGCGCGGCGCGGGGCTGGCCCTTGAACGGGATGGTGTAGGCGGGCGCGCCCCACTCCTTTGCCAGGCGCAGGAGTTCGCCGCCCGACGCCAGCACGAGGATGCGCGCGCCGCGCTCGCGGGCCTGCCGCGCCGCCGACAGTGTCTCCTCGGTGTTGCCCGAATAGGATGAGGCGATGACCAGTGTGCGCTCGTCCACGAAGGCGGGCAGGTCGTAGTCGCGGCAGATGGCGATGGGCACAGGGCACTCGCCCGCGATGATGCCCTGCAGCAGCGCGCCGCCGATGGCCGAGCCGCCCATGCCCGCGATGACGACGTTCTCGGCCAGCGCGTAGTCGGGCGGGAGTGGCAGGTCCTGCACGGCGGCCCACGCTTCGCGGCAGTGGCGGGGCAGGCCGGCGATGGCCTCGCCCATGCCCGATGGGTCCAGTCGCTGCATGGCGTTCAAATCGTCCAGGAGTTCCAACATGTCCTCCAGCGTTTGTATTGCCCGCGAGGCGCTGGGGACGCAGAGCGAATCAGGGCTATCTCTGCGCCCTCCGCGTCTCGGCGGTGTGGGCTGCTGCAATCCGGTACACGTCGCGCTTGGGCCAGCCGGAGCGGGCGGCCACGTCGGTGGCGGCGTCGCGCGCGCTCCAGCCCTCGGCCAGGCGCCGAGCCAGCGCCTCACGCACCTGCTCCTCGGTCCACGCCTGCGGCTCGGCCGCGCCGCCGATGACCAGCGTGAACTCGCCACGTGGGGCGTGTTCGGCGAAGTGCGCCCGTGCCTCGGACACCGTCCCGCGCCAGATTTCCTCGTGCACCTTCGTCAGTTCGCGGGCGATTGCCACAGGGCGGTCGCCCAGCGTCGTCAGGATGTCGGCCAGGGTATCCAGCAGGCGGTGCGGCGCTTCGTAGAGCACCAGCGTGCGCCGCTCGTCGCGCAGGGATTCCAGCGCCCGTCGCCGCTCGCCCGCCTTGCGCGGCAGGAAGCCGACGTACACGAATGCATCCGTGGGCAGGCCCGACGCGGCCAGCGCGGCAACGATGGCCGACGGCCCGGGCACGGGCACCACGGGGAAGCCGCGCGCCAGCGCCGCCCGCACCAACTCGTAGCCT
Organism: Anaerolineae bacterium; assembly: GCA_029907165.1. Classification (GTDB taxonomy): domain Bacteria; phylum Chloroflexota; class Anaerolineae; order DTLA01; family DTLA01; genus DTLA01. The sequence continues at coordinate 15,112 of JARYMK010000012.1, read as the reverse complement.
GGGTCGGAGATGCCCGGCATCCCCGCGTCGGACACGAGCGCCACGTCGCCCGTCTCCAGGGCGGCCAGGATGGCATCTAGTTTGGCCAGTTTGTTGTGCTCAAAGTAACTGGTGGTGGGCGTGCGGATGTCGTAGCGGGCGAGCAGCGTGCGCGTGTGGCGCGTGTCCTCGGCGGCGATGAGCGCGACCTCGCGCAGGATGCGCAGCGCCCGCAGCGTGATGTCCTCCAGATTGCCGATGGGAGTACCCACCAGGTATAGCGTGCCCACCGTGTCCTCCTTGAGCGGCTGCATTATAGTCGGACGGGCGCCGCGTGTCCATTTTCGGGGATTTCACCGTGGGGAGCCGAAACGGGCGGGGGACGCCTCCGGCTCAGGCATTCGCGACGAAAGTTCTTCCCGTGCGACATCCGTTGTCGCGCACCTGTGTTATTCCTGTGGGTGATGAGAGGTATAGGGCGGTTCAACGGAACGCGCGCGCCCGTTGTGCTTCGCGCAACGCTTGACATGCGCGATAAACGCGTGTATCATATATATGTTAGTTGGGAGGCTAGCCCAGTGGATGCTCTAACGCGCATCACCCTGGACCTTGCTGTGGACCTCCTAGAACCCATGCCACCAAGCCAGGCCCAAGCCACCACTCTGGCCCGGCTGGATGCCGCGGGGTTCGCTGCTGCCTGCCTGCGGCTCAGCGGCGATGGCCTGCAGTGGGCCTGCGACGAGGCTCACCTGTCTCCCCGCGTTCTGGCCTACCTCCGGCACAGCAACCGCAATCTGGTGGGCGGCTTGCTATCTCTCCCCGTGGATCGGGCGCTGCCCTTCGCTGGCGCACTTGTCTCCCTCACGGCCGGGTTCTACGATGGCGTGCAGGCGGGCGAGACGGAAGTGGCACTTGCCCGCGAGGAGGCGGGCGGCGCGTTGCTGTTGGGTGCCCTTGGCGCACAGCGGCCCGTCGTTTATGCGCCTGTGGCTCACCGGAGCCAGGCGTATGGCCTGCTGCTCATCTGGGGAGACTCGGTAACGGGGCAGAGCGCCGCGCCCGCCGAGCGCCTGGGCCGCATCCTCGGGGCCGCACTTGCCCGCGCCACCGGCACACCGACCGAGAGGCCAATGCCGGCACCCTGCGGCGAGGCGCTCCACATGCTGCAATCCGTTATCGCCGCGCTGAGCATGGAGCAGCCCCTGGAGCAGTCGCTGGCGGCCATCCGCGACACGCTGCCCAAACTCATGCCCGGCTGGCTTCCGCCGCTGTTTGCGGTGCGCGACTTTGAGGCGGGCCAGTGGATCTGGCGGCCATTCATGCCCGACTGGGCCACACGCATCCTGGAGGAGAAAACCGGCGTGTCGCTGGATTCCATTCCCGCGCCCGTTGGCAAATCTGAAGCGTGGGATGCTCTCTCGCAGGGCCAGGCCGTGTACACCCAGGACGGGGCCGAGGTGGTCGGCCATCTGATAGAGCCTGAGCTGGCGCGGGCCATGCAGCGCGCCATGGGCATTGGCTGTATCGCCGTCCTGCCACTGTGCCGCAACGGCGAGGTGCTGGGGCTGATGTTCGCGTGGTCGCGGCGCAGCGAGTGGAGTCCCGAAGAGAAGGACCTGCTCCAGGCGTGCGCGGCTAGCATTACCATGGCCCTGCACAACGCCCAGCTGTATGAGCGCCAGCAGCGCCTGCTGAGCCGCGTGAGCACCATGCTGGCGCGCGCCGAGAACCTTCTGCTGCCCGTCCCGGCAGCGCAACGCCTCCAGGTCATCGTGGACGAGGCGGTTGAACTCCTGAACGCCGATGCGGGGGCGCTCTACGTGGCGCAGCCCGACGGCGGCGTGGAGGCCGTTGCCTACCGAGGCGTCTCGGCGAAGTACGTGCGGACGGTGTGCGAGAACTTCGCGTCGCTGCGCACGAGCCGCGTGATGACCCTGCGCGTGCCCGCCCGCATCCCCGATATGACAGACGACCCCGAGATCACCGTCCCGGTGCTCCAGGCTGTGCTGGAGGAGGGGCTACGCTCCATGATCGCGCTGCCCCTGACGGTTCACGGGGTGATACGCGCCGTTCTGGCGCTGTACCGCCGTCGCCGCACGCCTTTCTCCGAGGAGGCCATGCTGGGCGCCCACGCCTATGCAGTGCTGGCCGGCGTCGGGTACGAAAGCCTGGTTCAAAGGCAGCGTGCCGAGCGCCAGATGATGCAGACGGGCGCCCTGCTGCGCGTGATCAAAGAGATCGCCCTGCCGCCCCAAGCCGACAGGCCAGTGTACCTCGCGATTCTGGAGCACGCCTGCAGCCTGACCGAGGCTCAGCACGCCAAGTTGTACCTGTGGGACGCGGGGCGGCAGGTGCTGGTGGAGCAGGCCAGCATCGTCGGCGGCCAGCGCCTGGACCAGGGGTTTGTCCTGAAGCCGGGCGAGGGCCTGGCGGGCGAGGTCTTCGCCCGCGGCGTGCCCATCGTGCTAGACGATTACACGTCCTGGGAGGGGCGGCTTCGCAATGTGAGCAACCCAGCCATCGGACCTTCCATGGGTGTGCCCGTGCGCCTTGGGGATGAGGTCATCGGCGCGCTGGTGCTGGGTCGGGACTTCCCGGGGCGCTTCTTTGACGACGAGGATGTGGAAATGGCGGCGGCCAGGGCCGCCGAAGTGGCCATCTATGTCGCCCGGGCGCGCGCGGAAGCGGAGCGCGCCCGCCAGCGGGCCTTCGCCCAGACCATCCTGGACGCCATGCGCTCCATCGTAGTGGTGGCGGATGCGCTCACGACTTGTACTACCCACGTGAACCGGTACCTTCTGGACAAGACCGGTTGGAGCCGCGAGGAGGTCGTCGGGAAGCCGTGGGTGGACACCTTCGTGCCGGCGGCGTGGCGAGACCGCGTCAAGGAAGTGGCACGGCGCCTGCGCGACCAGACGGGTGGCTACCGCTTCGCCAACCCGATCCTGACCAAGGATGGGCGCGAACTGTTCGTGGAGTGGCACAACACCACCGTGCGCGACGAGGACGGCAAGGCGCTGTACATCGTCGCTGTCGGCGTCGTGGCGGGGGATTAGGCGGCGCGGGTCGTTGGCCATTCGCCGGTAGCCTTTAGCCATTAGCCGCTGGCTGTTGGCCGTCGGTTGCGATGCATGTTGGACGGAACCCGCCAACGGACACGAGGCTGCACGAGTTCGCGAGGGTTTGCGTTCTCTGTTCATGCCGACATTCGTTGGCGCTCCGCGCTTCCCCAGTTCCCGTCTGTCATTGCGAGCGGAGCGAAGCAATCCCACGCCCCGGCGATCCGCACCTCAGGATGACAGTCTGCCGGGATTGCTTCGCCGCTGTGCTCCTCGCACTCGCAGTTGCCAACGGACTTTGGAAGCGAAGTGCGCACCGAGTCTGGGTTGACCCTCCCCACCCCAGGCGTATAATATGCACATGGACAAGGGCGTGTACCTTCTGGTGCTGCATCTGCCCCAGGCCCGTTCGGTGGACGTGGGCGCGCTGGGCAAATTCCACTTTCCCGCAGGCTGGTACGTGTACGTCGGATCGGCGCACGGGCCGGGCGGACTGGGTGCCCGTCTGCGCCGCCACCGGTCGCAGCAGAAAGCCCTGCGCTGGCATGTGGACTACCTGCGCGCCGTGGCCGACAGTATGGAGGCGTGGGCCGCGCCGCTGCCTCGCAAGTGGGAATGCGAATGGGCGCGGCACCTCTTGCAGTGGCCTGGCGCCCTCATCCCCGCGCCTGGGTTCGGCGCATCCGACTGCTGCTGCGCGAGCCACCTGGTGCGCCTTCCCGCCAGGCCCGATGGCGACCTGGTGCGCGCCCTGACCGACGGCGCAGCATCCCACTGGGAGGAGACGTAGCCCCATGCGCGCGGTCATCTCGGCGTCGCGCCGCACCGATTTGCCCCGCTGCTACCCCGAATGGCTGGCGGAGGTCATCCGCGCCGGCGAGGTGGACGTGCCCCTGCCCTACGGGCGCGGCTCGCGGTACGTCTCGCTGCGGCCCGAGGACGTGCACACCGTCGTCCTGTGGTCCAAGGATTTCGGCCCGCTGCTGGACAACCGTGGCGGCGTGCGCGATGCCCTGTCCCGCTACGAGCAATGCTACGCGCTGTTCACCATCACGGGCCTGGGCGGGTCGGCGCTGGAGCCAGCGGTGCCGCCCTGGCAGGAGGCCGTGGGCCAGTTGGATGCGCTTGTGGGATTCATGGGCGATCCGCGGCGGGTGGCCGTGCGGTTTGACCCCATCGTGCACTGGGTGGACGCGGGCGCTGTCTGCAACAACCTGCCCTTCGCCGACGCGATTTTCCGCGCGGCCGCCGAGCGGGGCATCACGCGCATCATCTCGTCGTTCGCCCAGATGTACGACAAAGTGCGGCGGCGCGACTGGCCCTGGCACGACCCGCCGCGGGAGGAGAAGGTGGCCATCGGACGGCACCTGGTGGAGTTGGCGCGGGCGCATGGCCTGTCACTGCGGGCGTGCTGCGACCCGTTTCTGCTGGAGGCGGGCGCGGAGCCGTCCCACTGCATAGACGCCGCGCTGCTAACGGCGCTGCATCCGCGCGGCCTGCCCGCCGACGCGCGCCCCGACAAGGGCCAGCGGGCGGGCTGCGGCTGCACCCTGAGCGTGGACATCGGCTCGTACAGGCAGCGCTGCCCGAACGGGTGCCTGTACTGCTACGCCAATCCGGTGGCGGGAACATAGACCACCATATCACCGCAGAGGTCGCTGAGACCGCAGAGGAAAAAAGAATGAACACTGAGGTGTGGGGCAGGTATGGAAACCTATCACCGCAGAGCACACAGAGAACGCAGAGGATTCAAGACAAACTCTGTGGGCTCCGCGTGCGCTGTGGTAAACCCGGTTCCGAGGCGGCTTTCCATATTCTCCGTGGTCTCGGCGGTCTCTGTGGTAAAATAATAGATGACCAGGTGAGCGCATGAAGATATCCGTCATCATCCCAACCTACAACGGCGCGGCGACGCTCCAGCAGTGCCTGGAAGCGGTCTTCCGCTCGGAATACCCGGACTACGAGGTCATCGTGGTGGACGACTGTTCCACCGACACGACTCCCCAGATTGCGGCGGCGTTCCCCTGCCGCGTCATCTGCCACGACGTGAATCGCGGCGCGGCGGTCGCCAAGAACACCGGCGCGGCGGCGACGCTGGGCGACGTGGTCTTCTTCATAGATTCCGACGTGATCATCCGCCCTGACACCCTCTCCATCGTGGCCGGAGACCTCGCCGACCCGACCGTGGACGCGGTGGTGGGCCTGCTGGACAAGAAGATGCCCTATCCCGAGTTCGCGTCGCAGTTCAAGAACCTGTGGATGCACTACACCTACGCGCGATTGCCCGAGTTCGTGGGCGTGTTCTACACCAGCGCGGCGGCGGCCCGCAAGTCGGTCTTCCAGGCGCTGGGCGGGTTTGACCCGCACTACACCGGCGCATCGGTTACCGAGGACATTGAACTGGGGATGAGGCTGCTGTCGGCGGGGTGCCGCGTGCGTTTGGACAAGCGCCTGCAGGTGCTGCACCTGAAACGGTACAGCCTGCACGGCCTCATCCTCACCGACATCGCCCGCTCGGCGGGTTTGACAAAAGTGCTGCTTCGCAATAAACTGGAGTGGAGGGGGCGGAAATTCTACGCCTCGGTGCCCTGGTTCTTTCAACTGTCGGTGCCCGTCTCGGCGGTGATGCTGCTGGCGCTGATTCTGATTCCCGTATGGCCCAGGGCAGCGGGGGCAGTGGCAGCGACGGCGCTGGCGGCCATCTGGGCGCTCAATGCGCCGTTCCTGGCCTTCCTGGGGCGAGCGCGGGGGGCGCGGTTCTTCCTTCAGAGCGCGGCGTTTTTGCCGGTCAACCTTTGGGTTTCGGGGATTGGCGTGCTGAAGGGCATCTGGGATTTCGCCCGCGGGCGGCGCTACTAGACTTGACGACAAAGAGGGTTGCCCGTTGTCATCGCGAGCGAAGCGAAGCATCTCGGTTGCCGGGATTGCTTCGGTGCGCAGCGCCCTGGCAATGACAGGCCGTCAGGAATCCCTGCAGTGAAGCACTGGAGCGGCGGGCGACGGCACCGCATCACGTTGAAAATCCATCACGGTCGTACCAGGGAAAGGTACACGCATGAGCATCTGGAACTATCTGAAGTACACCCCCCGCATGTTCTACAAGCGCGGGGCAATGCCGCTGTACTTCGTTTTCTTCGTTACCGAGAACTGCAACGCCCACTGCAGCCATTGTCTCCTCGGCCAGCGGACGGAGTGGGTCAAGGACGAACTGACTATAGACGAGATTGAGAAGGTCTCCGCGTCCATGGGCGACATGCTGTTCTTCACGCCCACGGGCGGCGAGCCGTTCATCCGCAAAGACCTGGCCGAAATCGTCCACATCTTCAAGGTCAACAACCACGCTGCCAACGTGGGCATCCCCACCAATGGGAGTCTCACGGGCCGCATCGTGGAGACCACCGAGACCATGCTGCGGCAGAACCCCAACATTGACCTGCACATTGACGTGTCCATTGACGGCATCGGCGAGGATCACGACCGCATCCGCAACACGCCCGGCCTGTTTGACAAGGCGGTGCGCACGTACAAGGAACTGCGGCGGTTGGAGAAGCACTATCCCAACTTCAGCGTCTGCGTGCAGATCACCGTCTCGGCGTTGAACCAGGATCGCCTGCTGCCGCTGTACGACTACCTGGGCAAGGAACTGGGGGTCAACACCGTGTTCACCCTGCTGACGCGGGGCGAGCCGCGAGACCCCATGACCAAAGACTTTGACATCACGCGCTACGAGGAACTGCACCGCGCGCTGGAGCGCGACAACAAGGCCCGCATCCTGTCGGGCTACTACAAGATGCCGTTCTCCGACGTGCTCAACGCCAAGCGCATCGTCCGCCCGCGCATCATCGCCAAGACGGTGCGCGAGAACCGCTACCAAATTCCGTGCTACGCCGGGACGCTGGGCGGGGCCATGTTCAGCCGCGGGCAGGTGCTCCCCTGCGAGGTGCGGCCCGACCGCGTCATCGGCAACGTGCGCGACTACGACTACGACTTCGGCAAAGTGTGGTTCAGCCAGCGCGCCGACGAGATGCGCCGAGACATCCGCGAGACCAAGTGCTTCTGCACGTACGAGTGTTTCCTGACGGTCAACATCCTGTTCAACCCGCTGGTGTTGCCGCAGGTGTTCAAGGAGTACCTGGCCCTGAAGGCCGCCAAGGTTCGCCATCGGATTTCGCCGCTGGAAGCCGGCCAGCCCCATGTCGCCGACGCATCCGGCCCGCAGAGTTAGGAGCAGCGCATGTACAAAGGCCACCGTATCTCCGTCGTAACGCCGTGCTACAACGAGGAAGAGGGCATTGCCGTCACACTCAGCGACATGCCCTCGTGCGTGGACGAGGTCATCGTAGTGGACAACAATTCCACCGACCGGACGGCGGAGGTGGCGCGGAAACTGGGCGCGCGGGTCGTCGTGGAGACCAAGCAGGGCTACGGCGCGGCCTACAAGGCCGGGTTCCGCAACGCCACCGGCGACATCATCGTTACCATGGACGGCGACGGCACCTACCCGCGTGGGTTCATCCCCCTGCTGGTGGACGTGTTGTTGGAGGACGGCCTGGACTTCATCACGTGCGACCGCACGGGGTACAAGAGCCGCGGGTCGGGCACAGCGCTGCGGGTCTTCGGCAACTGGCTGCTGGGCGTCGTCCAGGCGGCCCTGTTCTGGTTCTACATCAAGGACTCGCAGTCGGGGATGTGGGTTTTCCGCCGCGACATCCTGCCTCTGCTGGACCTCACCAGCGACGGCATGTCTCTGTCCGAGGAACTGAAGATAGAGGCGTTCACCCGGCGGGAACTGCGCTGCGCCGAGGTGCCGATTTACTACCGCCCGCGCGTGGGCGAAAGCAAACTGAACCTCTGGCGGGACGGGTTCAAGAATTTGGTGTTCCTGTTCCACAAGAAGGCAACCCACCTGCGCCGAGGGCGGAAGCCCGCGCCTGCCGGGTGGAGGACTGGGCCCACGCCTGCCCCCGCCGATCCCGCGTCGGAGTAGTGCCCATGCGCCGCGGGCCGGGCCGGCTCTTGCGTTCGGTTCGTCGGCACGGGCTTCCGGTTGTCCTGTTCGCTGCCCTGCCCGTGGCGATGACGTATCCGCTTATCACTCTCATGGAGCGCGCGGTTCCCGGCCCGCCCTGGGACAATCTGGCATGGCTATACGACATCTGGTACCTGCGCCAGGCGATGGCAGGCAAGGCGGCCCTGCTGTTCAACCCCAACATCTTCTACCCGTTCGGCTACAACCTGGCGCTGTCCGAAACGATGATCGCCAACAAGGTGCTCCTGGCCCCGCTCCTACTGGTCTTCAGCCCCACGGTGGCGTACAATGTCTTCGTCCTGCTGACCTTCTTTCTCACTAGCCTAGCGGCCTATGCCTTCGTCCTGTATCTCACACGTAGCCGCGCGGCCGGCGTCTTCGCTGCCGTGGCGTTCACGTATGCGCCGTACCGCATCGGGGCGATGGCGGCGGGCTGGCTCCCGCTCATCGCCACGCAGTGGCTGCCGCTGCTGTTCCTGTTCCTGGAGCGGTGGCTTCGGGAACGGCGCGCGCGGGATGCGGCCCTCGCCGGATGCTTTCTGGCCCTGAACGCCCTGTCCTCGTGGTACTATGCTTACATCGTGGGCCTTTCGGCAGCGGTGTACGCGCTGTGGCGGCTGTGGCCGTGGAAGGTGAACCTGGCCCGCCGCCAGGTGTGGGGGCATCTGGCGCTGATGGCGGCGGTTACGGCGGTGCTGGTGCTGCCGGCGGCAGTGCCCGCGATCCAGATCGCGCGAAGCGGGAGCGGCCTGGCCTGGTCCCTGGGGGATGTGGAGAAGTGGTCCGCCAGCCTGGAGGACTTCTTCTACCCCAACATCTACCACCCCCTGTGGGGGCGATGGTTCCTTGAGCATCGCGCCAACGTGCCCGCGTATCCCTGGTACGCGCCCGGGGTTGTGTTCGTGGGATTCGTGCCGCTGATTCTGGCGTGGGTGGCGTGGCGGAGGCGAAGCCATCGGTTTGTGTCGGGCCTGGCGCTCATCGCGCTCGTCGCCTTCGTCATGGCCCTGGGGACGACGCTCCACGTTGGCGGGACGCGCCTGTACGTGCCCGTGCCCGACGGCGTGGACCGCCTGTTCGCCCGCGGGATGTACTTCCTCACCGAGCGTCTGGCCATCAACCCCGTGTCGTACTACTCGCTCCATCGGCCTGGCGCAATTCCCATCCCCCTGCCGGCGCTGCTGGTCTATCTGTTTCTCCCGTTCGGCAGCGCCATGCGGACCCTGTACCGCTTCGGCCTCATCACCACGTTCGGGGTGGCGGTGCTGGGCGGGGTAGGGCTGGCGTTGGTGCTGCGGAGGGGGCGGGTCGCGCGCAGGGTCGTCGCGGGCGTCCTGACCGCGCTTGTGCTGGTGGAGTTCCTCATCGTGCCGATGCCCTTCGGGTTCTCAGATGCAACAGCCGGCCCGCTGGAGGAGTACCTGCGAACGCTGCCCGATGACGCGGCGCTCATGCGGTTTCCGCTGGTGGCAGCGTGGAACGGCGACGCGCTGTACCGCTCGGCGCTGCACGGGCGGCGGATCGCCTACGGCCACGGCACGTTCTACCCGCCGGAGTACATGGCCTATGAGGGGATGCTGGCCCGCTTACCAGACCCGGATTGCATTTCGCTGCTCCAGTCGTGGGGTATCACGCACGTTCTCGTGGGCGAGCGCAGTTATGACGCGGGCTGGGGCGACGTGCGCGGCCAGACCTGGGCCACCGTGCAGGAGGGCATCCTGCGCGATGGCCGACTGCGCGAGGTTGCGGTTATTGAGGAAGCCCCAAAGTGGCTGGGGGATTCCGTGAGCGGGGTCATCCGTGGGAATCTAGCCGTGAACCCCATCATGCAGGATCGGGTGCACGTGTACGAACTTGCGCGGCGGTGAAGCGGGGTTCGGCGCGCCTGCGCCACGCAGAAAGCAGCCTGCCGCGGACATGCCACGGCAGGCTGTTGGGTCAGCGTGGGCGTTGGGTTGCCTGGGAAGGCAGCAACGCGCTATTGCATTCGGGCGTACAGGGAATCGCGGGGCTCGGCGGGCATCCAATGGAGCAACTGCCCGGCGAATTCGGCCAGCGAGCGCGCCCGAATCTTGGACACGACTTCCACATCCTCGGGCGCGAGGCCGAATTGCCGCGCCGTGCGGCCCGGGTTGTTCAGCAGGGCCTGGCAGAATTCGCCATCGGTTACCGCTGCGCCCACGAGCACATTCAGAATCTCGGCGGTCATTTTCTCTCCCTCACCATATTGGCGTTTCCGCTTTATGCACAGCGATAGGGGGCGCAGGAAAACTGCTTGCGACGCTGTGCGATTGTCGTATGGATAGCCTCATGATGTGCGAACCCGTGAGGCCTGCGATGATCGCTGCTCTGAGATGATTCTGGACGACCAACCGCGCTCGTTCAGGTGGCCCGGACGGCGTTCCCTAGCACCTTCCAAAGGGCCCCCTCAAGCAGATTCCATTGCCCCCTATCCGGAGGATCGCCGCGCGAAACTTGGCGGCGGCTGGGAATCGCTACGATGTCGTCGGACTAGGCGCCGGGGCCGCCGGGGCCGGTGGGCGCGCCGCCCGCGATGATGAGCCCGATGAGTCCGAGAACGAGCCACGCAACCTTGGCGTAGCGGGGGTCGGCGAGTTTGGTGAACAGGTTCTTCATGACGACTTCCTCCTGTCAATGTTCAGCGTGTCGTCGGACTAGGCGCCGGGGCCGCCGGGGCCGGTGGGCGCGCCGCCCGCGATGATCAGTCCGATGAGTCCGAGCACAACCCACGCAACCTTGGCGTACCGGGGGTCAGCGAGTTTGGCGAACAGGGTCTTCATGGCAACTCCCTCCTGCGCTTTCTTGTTTCTGCACCCACTGTATCACAGGGCCACTCACTTGGCACTCACATGGGGCTCACTTCTGGGGCAGATACGTTAAGGTTTCTAAACGTAAAACAAGGTTCAATGGGGGAAAGAATGCGCACGGCAACGCGAAGAAGGGTTGCAGGGCGCAGCATGCTACGCCACTACGATATGCACAGGTGCGGGATTGGCCTCAATGTGTATCAAGAGCAGGGCGTTACAGGGTGGGGGAATTCACTCGCCTTGCGCGGTCAGGCGAACGTACAGTTCGCGCGTCTCCTCGTCGGGCTCTACCTGGAGTTCCTGGGTCAGGATGCGTTCGCACAACTGGAACTGGCGCCGCACCGCGCCGATGTTGCCCTGGGCCGCGAAGCACCGCATCAGCAGGCGATGCGCCGCTTCGTCGGTGCGGTCTTCCTCTAGCCAACGATGCGCCAGTGCAACGGCCATCTCGCAGTTGCCCACCTGCCAGTAGTGGTTGGCCACTCGCGCAATCGCCATCAGGAACATGTCTCGCAATGCCGTCTGCAGGTGTATCGTCCACTCGGCAGCGATGTCTTCCAGAAAATCGCCCCTGTAGAGTGCTACGGCCTTTTCGTACCAGGTCAGGGCCTCGGCGGGGTCTTGGGCGGCCCGGGCCTTGGCGATGAGCGTCTGGAACTCGGTTACGTCGCAGGTGTAGCCTCCCGCCGGCGCGAAGCGGTACACGTTGTCCTCGTACTGTATGCAGTCGTTGGTCAGGAACCGGCGCACCCGATAGATGAGCGTGTGGAGATTGCCGTAGGATTTGTGCTCAGAGTCGCCGGGCCAGAGCGCCTGATAGATGTCGTCGCGGAGCACGCCGCGCCCTTCGTTCTGCGTCGCCAGGAGGAAGATCAACTCCCGCGCCTTGCTCCACTTAGTGAGCACGGCCTCGCCGTCCATTTCCACGCGGCTCCCGCCCAGCCCCAGCAGGCGGATGGTGTGGGTCTCTGCGGGCGCAGGCGCCTCGGCGGCGATCGCGGGGGCGGGGGGCGCCGCCTCCTGCAGGATGTCGGCCACGTCCATGCCGCTTTGGGCCGCGCGGGCCAGCAGGGGCTTGGCCCAGCCCGCCAGCGCGCGCAGGGCCATCCGGTAGCCCAGTTTGCTTGCCAGGGTCAGGGCCTCTTCCAGGCGGGTCAGGGCTTTCTCGTGAGCGCCCGCCTGCTCCAGCGCCGCGGCCAGCAGGAACACCGCCCGCGTCATGTCGCGCATGGCGCCATTTTCCTTTAGCAAGTCCACGGCCCTCTGCAGTTCCTGCACCGCCTGGGCCGCGTCCCGTGGAAGCCAGGCCAGGCCGGTGGCGATGCCTGCCAGGCCCTGCTCGTAGGATGAGCGGTGCGCCTCGGCCAGTTCGCGCGCCTGGCGGGCCAGGTCCTGCGCGCGCAGCGGCTCGCCCAGGGCGGCGTGCAGTTCGGCCTGGGCCGCATGGATGTACATAGTGAGGAAGCCTTCCTGCGTTTCGTCCAGCAGGGCCAGCGCTTTCTCATAGTGATCCAACGCCTGGGCCGCGTTGCCGCTGTCGCGCTCTATGTCGCCCAGGCCGGCCAGGATGTACGCTGTCCAACGTCCGCTTCCGGCGTCGTGGGCCGCCTGCAGCGCGTGTTGCAGGGTCTCCCGCGCGCGGGCGTACTCGCCGCGGTAGGAGTAGATGACGCCGACGGAATTGAGCGCGTTCGCCAGCTCGCTCGGATTTCGGAAACGGCCGAAGGCTTGTACAGCTTTCTCAAAGTGCGCGAGTGCCTCCTCCAGGTGTCCCATGCGTTCCAAGAAAGCTCCCAACCCGGTGCGCGCCAGGGCGGCGTTGAACTCGCTGCCCGACAGGAGGTGCAGTTGCAGCGCCCGCTCCAGGTGCTCCACCCCTTCCTGCAAGCGCCCCAACTGGCCCAGGCAGATGCCCCAGCACCGTTCCAGTTCGGCCACGGTGGGCGCGTCCACCTGCGAGGCCAGCATCGCCGCGCGCGCGCACTGCTCCGCGCCCTCTTTGTACCGCCCCTGGAGCCGGAAGATGGTCCCCCGCTGCACGGAGACCTGCACGGTGCCTTTGGCGTCCACCGACTGCCGAAAGGCATTCTCCGCCGTATCCAACAGGGAGAGCGCCATGTCGGGCTGGGCGTACTGCGCGTAGGCCTTCGCGCAGTGCACCAGGAGCCAGGGATGCTGCCGCGAGACATCGGCGGGCAGCGTCTCGTACCACTGCATGAGCCCCATGTGCCGCCCGGAGGCGATCATGGCGCTGGCGACGCGTTCCATACGATCGGCTGCGGCTGCGTAGTCGCCCGCCGACAGGAGGTGCGAGATGGTTTGCGGCAGGTCATTCTTGCCCTCCCAGTAGGCCGCGGCCCGCCGATGCAGTTCCGCGAATCGGCCCGGCTCCTCCCGCTGCAGCCGCGACACCAGGTACCCCTGGAACAGCCGATGGTACCGGTACCATTGCCCCTCTGCCCCCAGCCGATTCAGGAACAGGTTGCGCTCTTCCAGCAGGTTCAACATGGCCCAGGAGTTGTTCGTCTCCAGGACGGCGTCGCACAACTCGGGCGTCATGTCATCCAGGATAGATGTGCCCAGCAGAAACTCCTGGACTTTCGAGTCCTGCTGGTTGAACACCTCGTTGGCGAGGTAGTCGTACACCGTCATGGTGCCTCTGCCGCGGATGAGGCCCTCCAGCAGGCCCTGCCAGAGGCTGTGGGTGGACAGGAGGATGCCGGTGATCCAGCCTTCGGTATCCTGGGCCAGGGCGCGGGCATCCTCGGCGCTCAGTTCCACGTCGTACACCTGGCGAACCAGCGCCTGGATTTCGTCGGGCGTGAACCGCAGGTCGTTGCTCCCCAGACCTGCCACCTGCTGCTTGCTGGCGAGGGTTACGATGGGGAGCCGACCGGGCACGGTGCGCCCTGCCACGATGAGGCAACAGTTCTCGGGCGCGTCCTCCAGGAAGCGCGTGATGAACCGCGTGATGGCCGTATTCTGCTCCACCAGGTGGAAGTCGTCCAGGACAATGGCGAAGTATTCCGGGATTTCGTCCAGAATCTCGTTGACCAGGCTCACCAGCACGGGGTTCAGCCCCGTCTCGGTCATGTCGGTCAGGCTGTCCAGCGTCTCCACGGTGCGCGAGCCGAACTCGGGGAAACGCCGCTGGATGCAGGCGATGAAATGTTCCAGGAACGTGCGGGGGTCCTGCGCGCCGCTGTCCAGCGAGTACCAGCACACGGGGAGGTCGGTGTCATTGGCGAAGTCCACCAGCAGGGTCGTCTTGCCGTAGCCTGCGGGCGCGGAGACCAGGAGCAGCCGCCGGTCTATGCGGGAATGCAGGAAGTCTATGAGGCGCTGGCGGCGCAGAAAGTCCGGTCGTCGCCGTGGGATGAGGATTTTCGTCTTCTTGACCAGACCAAGCCCTGGCATGCGCACTCCCGCCAACCGCGTTCTCGCAGAGGGTGTTCCCGCGGAGGGACTTCTGACATTATATCACCCAAACGATAAAAACGACAAATCCACATGGAACTAGATTCGGCTCCGAAGGTCGTTGGTTGCGATGTCATCCTGAACCGCGTAGCGGCAAAGGATCTCGCGAACCGAGATGCGTCGCTCAGCATGACACGGCAATAGCGGAACGCTCGTGGATTCGCGGCGTTGGGCGCGGGGGCCTACGGCGTGGGAGTGGGGGTCGGGGTGCGCGTTCCCGCAAGCCACACGAAACTGCGCGGGGCGCTTTCTGCGCCGGCAGCCGGCCACAGGTCGGCGTTGCCGGGAATCCTCTCGCTGGCCCGCACCCGCACGCTCACGCTCCAGTACAGCCGCCCCGACGGCGGCCGCAGCAGCCACACGTAGGCGGGAACCTGCCATTGGGTCTCGCGCGTTACGCCCACCTCTTCGCCGCGCTCGTGTGGGATGCGCACCACGTACCACTCGTCGTCGGCCAGCGGCCCCACGTCCCCCCAGCGCAGGATGATGGCCTCTTGCGGCTCAAAGTGCATGCCATCGGGCGGCGACAGGAGCGTGGGAGCCGGGTGCAGGATGCGCGTCGGCGTCGGGGTGTCTGTGGGCCGCACAGGCGTGCGCGTCGGCGCGGCGGTCGGCGTAAACGTCGACGGGGGCGGCGTCGGGGTGTCGGTAGGCGATTCCGCCCCCGTGGGCGTAGCAGAGGGGGCGGGGGTCTCGGTGGGCGCGATGACCAGGGCGGGCGTGGCCGTGGGCGTGGCGTT
>JARYMK010000129.1 GCA_029907165.1 Anaerolineae bacterium | reverse complement strand
TCCTTTCTGTATGGTCTCTCAACCACAGTTTGGAGAAGCCCCATGACTCTGTCAAACTAGCACCATTGGTTACTAGCGCGGCTGAAAGGGATGGCCCTATCCGAGGGTGAGGGACGTGAGCGCCTCCACCGCCTCCTGGCTTCCGCGCGCCAGACGCCCTAGCGCCCGCCCCGCCTCGGCCAGTTCCGTGCGCTCGCGTGCGTCCGAGTAGTAGCGGGCCTTCACCGCCTCCACCGCTACGGCGGCGTTGCGCAACGTCTCGTCGCCGCTGGCAACCTGGAACACGGGTTGGTAATCGCGGCTGTGAAAGTCGTGAATCGGCGTCAGGATCATCTCGGTTACGTTCTCGCGCCGGATGCGCTCCAGGGTCTTCTGCCTCCGCTGGGCCTCCTCGGCCAACTCGGCCAGCGTCTGCCGGAGCCCGGCGTTCTGCGCTGCCTGGGCCACCTGGGCGTAGAAGCGAGCGGACTCCTGCTCCAGATATAGCCCGTACTGCAAGATCGCCCCAAAGTTGTTGATCTCCAGTTCCATACCGCCCTCCAGCCCTAGAACCAGCGAGTCAGAACGACTTTCTCGTCGGTGAAGAACCGAATGGCATCCTGCCCCTGCCCGTGGAGCACGCCGAAGAACGAATCCTTCATCCCGCCGAAGGGGAAGAAGGCGATGGGTGCCGCGATGCCGATGTTGATTCCGATGTTGCCGCATTCCACGCGGTAGGCGAACTCGCGGGCCACCTTGCCGCTGGACGTGAACACGCTGGCCGCATTCCCAAAGGGCGAGGCGGCGATGATGTCGTAGCACTGCTCTACCGAGTCCACCTGCGTGATTCCCAGCACCGGCCCGAAAATCTCGTCCCTGGCGATGGTCATGTCGGGCGTAACGCGGTCAAAGATGGTGGGGCCGACGAAAGCGCCCTTCTCGTAGCCGGGAACCACGATGTTGCGCCCGTCCAGCAACAGGCGAGCGCCCTCGGAAACGCCCAGGTCAATGTAGCCGACGACCTTCTTCTTGGCCGCCGCCGAAACCACCGGCCCCATCTGGGTTGCCTGGTCCAGCCCGTAGCCCACCTTGAGGCGCGACGCCGCCTCCACCAGAGGGGAAACCAGGTCATCATACGCTTTCCCCACCGCGAGAATCACCGAGCCTGCCAGGCAACGCTGCCCCGCGCAGCCGAAGGCCGACGTCAGAATGGCGGACACCGTGCGCGGCATGTCGGCATCGGGCATCACGACCAGGAAGTTCTTGGCGCCGCCCTGGACGATGGCCCGCTTGCCGTGCTGCGCGCTGAAGGCGTACACGTGCTTGCCCACGGGCGTGGAGCCGACGAACGTAACCCCCTTGACCTTGGGGTGCGCCATCAGGGCTTCTGCGACTTCTGTGGAGCCGTTCACCAGGTTGAACACGCCCTCGGGCAGTTCCGTCTCCTCCAGCAGCCGCGCCAGGAAGTTCTGCGTCATCGGGGTCTGGCTAGACGGCTTCAGGACAAAGGTGTTGCCGGTAGCCAGCGCGTAGGGGATGAACCAGTACGGGACCATCGCGGGGAAGTTGAACGGCGCCAGGTGCACGAACACGCCCAGCGGCTGCCGCAGCGCGAACGAGTCAATCCCCTCGGCGACATCCTCGGCGTTGTACCCCATCATCAGGGACGGAATCCCGCAGGCCACGTCCACGTTCTCAATGGCGCGGCGCACCTCTCCGCGCGACTCGTCAATGGTCTTGCCGTTCTCCATCGTGTTGAGTTCGGCGATCTTCTCAAAGTTCTCTTCCATGAGCGCCTTGAGGCGGAACATGTACCGCGCGCGGGTGATCGGCGGCGTGCACCGCCAGGCCCAGAAGGCCTCGTGCGCGGCCTCCACGGCGTCGGCGGCCTCGCGGGCCGTGGACATGGGCACGCGGGCCAGGACTTCGGTCGTGGCGGGGTTCACCACGTCGCGCGCCTCGGAGGCTTCGGACGCGACCCATTCGCCGCCGATGTAGTTTTTCAGCACTCTCGGTTCCATTTGTTCCCTCCGTGTGTAGTAAGTCGGTGTGCCACGCCGGGCGACAACGCGAGGACATCAGTCCACAGGGTGAAGCAGGATTTTCACAGCCTGCTGCGATTCCAACCGCTCAAAGGCCTCACGCCAGGCTGTGATGGGCAGGATGGCGCTCAGCAGCGGCTCGGTCTGGATTCGGCCCAGCCGCAGGAGTTGCAGCACGGCCTCCCACGTCCGCCAGTTGTGGCTGAACGACCCCTGGAGCGTAACGCCCCGCGTTACGAGTTCGTCCAGGGTCAGGTTCAGCGGCTTGAGCGCGAAGCCGATTTTCGTGATTTGCCCGTTGCGCCGCACCAGGTCTACGGCCTGTTTGACCGCAGGGCCGGTGCCGCCGCTGTCCACCACCAGGTGCGCCCCCATCCCATCCCCGATGCGCGTGATGAGGGCCACGGGGTCTTCGTCGGGCACGACGACCGTGTAGTCTGCACCCAGTTGCCGCGCCAAGTCCAGCCTGGCCCGGTCCTTGCCCGTGCCGGTTACGATCACCGTCCCCGCGCCCGCCAGTTTCGCCAGTTGCGCCGCAAACAGCCCGATAGGCCCAGGCCCGATGACCACCACGGTGTCGCCTGGGCGGATGCGGCTCTTCTCAAACAGGGCGTTGTAGGCCACGCAGATGGGCTCGCACATGGCCGCGGCTTCGTAACTCACCTCGGCTGGGATGGGATGCAGCAGAACCGCACGGGCGTGGACGTAGGACGTGAAAGCGCCGTCCACGCCGTAGCCGAACCCCAGCCGCTCGGGGCACAGGTGGTACTCGCCCGCCCGGCAGTACGAGCACGTGCCGCACGTGTAGGCGGCCGTCTCCGAGACCACGCGGTCGCCTGGGCGGAATCCCTTCACGCGCTCGCCCACCTCTACGACCTCGCCGCACCACTCGTGGCCGAGGATGACAGGGGGATTCGCCAGCAGGTCCAGTTGGCCGTGGTAGAGGTGGAGTTCGGTGCCGCAGATGCCGCAGTATTTCACCTTCACCAGGCATTCGTCGGGGCCCCAGGTGGGGACGGGCACATCACGGATTTCCACTGCGCCGCTGGCTCGTTCATAGTACACAACGGCTTTCATCGCGCTCCTTTCCGGCCGGCGTCCGGTCCGGCCGTTCGTCGTTACATGGGCCTCGCCATCCGACGGGGGAAGATTCCAACGTTAGAATTCATTACCATTGTAGCGGAAGAATCGGTATCTGTCAAGTGCTTTTTGCGCTCGGTAACATTATCATTTGATTTGACACGACTTCAGTCTGGTGGCAAGCCTGCTGCAATGGCAGCGGAACACCCCGCCCCCGGCAAATCCAGGAATCCAGCATTGCCCCGCGGACGCAGCATGAGACTCCCGGCGAAGCGAAGGCCGACCGAGGCAGATGGCCCGCACCACCGGGCATCGTGGCGGGTTCCGGGCGCGGCTTTCCAACGAATCTGCGAAAACTCGTCCCCAAAGGTCTTGACAACGCCGCAAGAACGTAGTACAATATACGTGTTACAACGTTAGAATTCAGCCACCCGGTTCTGCACGTCTATGCGGATAGTTGTGTGTGCAGCGTAGCACACCGGCGGACAGGGATCAAGCCCCTCGCTTGCCTTGCGTCCACCACTGTCTGCGGCAAAGCCTTCGGCTACCGACTAGTGCCTCGGAGTAGACCACTGCCGGCGTCGCCGGGCTGGCTTGGCCCGATGCCCTTTCCGGTGGTGCCCTGCTGAAAGGAGGTGATCGCCCGAAGTACGGACGAGTTGGGACAGATTCGGCCATCACGAGGATTGGATCAGTAACCACAAAGGAAGGGGGCTGAACATGAAGGATGTCTTGTATTTTGCTCCGACCGAACTCACAGAGGCGCTGAAACTCCTTGCGCAATACGGTGAGAAAGCAACCATTCTGGCCGGAGGCACAGACCTAGTCCCTCGGATCAACTACTACGAACTCAAGCCGGAAGTCCTGGTGTACATCGGCAACCTGGGGCTGGACTACATTGAGCAGTCCGACGGCAAACTGGTCATCGGCGCGGCCACCCCCACTGCCAAGATCGCGGCAAGCCCGCTGGTTGCCGAGAAGGCAGCGGCC
Organism: Anaerolineae bacterium; assembly: GCA_029907165.1. Taxonomy (GTDB): domain Bacteria; phylum Chloroflexota; class Anaerolineae; order DTLA01; family DTLA01; genus DTLA01. The sequence continues at coordinate 4,645 of JARYMK010000129.1, read as the reverse complement.
CTCGCAGAGGCAGCGCGACTGTCTGCAAGCCCCGCCATCCGCACCGCGGGCACCATCGGCGGCAACCTGGCCAACGCTTCCCCCGCCGCCGACCTGGCGACCCCCCTCATCGCCCTCGGAGCCACCGTCGTGCTGGTCAGCGCGAAGGGGGAGCGCGAAGTCGCGGTGGAGGAGTTCTTCAAAGGCCCCGGCGAGACCGTCCTGCAGCCCGGCGAACTCATCAAGGAAGTGCGCGTCCCCATCAAGAAGGGCAAGTCCGTCTTCCTGAAACTGGGACGCCGCAAGGCCATGACCCTCTCGGTGGTCAACGTGGCGGTCTACGTGGAGATGGAGAAAGGCCAGAGGTGCGTGGACGCCCGCGTCGCCCTGGGCGCTATGGCGCCGGTGCCCCTGCGCTGCAAGAAGGCCGAGGGGGTACTGCAGGGCTGCGTGCTGCCCATGTCGGCGCTGGAAGGGGCCGAGTTCCTGGACAAGGCACGCATTGAGAAGGCGGCGGAACTGGCCATCGCGGAGAGTTCGCCGATAGACGACCAGCGCGCGACGGCCTGGTATCGGCGCAAGGCCGGCAAAGTCCTGGTGGCCCGAGCCCTTGCTGCCGCTGCCGGCGTTGCCATCTAGAGGTAAGGAGGCAAGTTGACCATGAAATACGTACTATCCTTCAACCTGAACGGACTGCCGGTAGATACGCTGGTCAAGGCAACCGACACGCTGCTGGACGTTCTCCGCGAGAAGCTCAATGTCGTCAGCCCGAAGCGAGGGTGCGACAACGGAGACTGCGGGGCCTGCACCGTGCTGGTGAACGGCGAGCCGGTGCGTGCATGCCTGACCATCGGGCTTACCGTCGCCGGGAAGAACGTCCAGACCGTGGAGGGCCTGCAGCAGGACGGCAAGTTGCATCCGTTGCAGCGGGCGTTCCACGAACACTATGCCGCGCAGTGCGGCTTCTGCACGCCCGGCATGTTGATCGCGGCCAAGGCCCTGCTGGACAAGAACCCCAAGCCGACGCGCGAGCAGATTGTGGAGGGCATCTCCGGCAATCTGTGCCGGTGCGGCACGTATGTAGAAGTCGTTGAGGCCATCCAGGCAGTGGCCGCCGGCAAGTACAAGGAGTAGGGACGATGGCAGAGTATGTAGGACAACCAGTGCTACGGTACGACGGAATCGGCCACGTAACCGCACGAACCCGGTACGTGGACGATATCCAACTCCCCGGCATGCTCTACATCAAAGTGCTCACCAGCCCGGTGCACAAGGGCATCATCCGCCACCTGGACACCTCGGCGGCGGAGCGCATGCCCGGCGTGGCCGGCGTCATCACCGCCAAAGACGTGCCGGGCAAGAACGCCTACGGGCTCATCCCCGACCAGCCGGTGTTCACCCCGGAGCACATCCGCTACAAGGGGGAGCGCATCGCCGCGGTGGCTGCCGTGGACGAGGACACGGCGATGGAGGCCCTGGAGAAGATCAAACTGGACATTGAGGAACAGGAGCCGGTGTTTGACCCCTTCAAGGCGATGGAGCCGGGAGCACCGCTGGTGCGGCCTGAGGGCAACGTCTGGGAGTTCAACAGCGGCAAGACCCGCAAGATTCGCTTCGGGGATGTGGAAAAAGGCTTCGCCGAGGCCGACGTCATCGTGGAAGGCACCTACACCACCGCGACCAACGACCACGCCCCCATGGAGCCCCAGGTGTCGGTGGCCTACATTGACGAGACCGACCGCCTGGCCATCTACACCGTGAGCCAGGACCTGTACTTCCACCTGGGCATGCTCACCGCCATCTTCAACCTGCCGATGAACAAGATTCGGTACATCGGCGGCACGGTGGGCGGCGGTTTCGGCTCCAAGAACGACATCCACTGCGACCACGTGGCGGGGCTGATGGCGCTGAAGATTCGCAAGCCCGTGAAGTACCGTCACACCCGCCGCGAAGAGACCGCCTACACGACCAAGCGCGGGCCGTGGACGTTCTACTTCAAGGACGGCGTCAAGAAGGATGGGCGCATCATCGCCCGCTACGTGAAGACTGTCCACGACACCGGCGGCTACGCCGGCATGGGGCCCTACGTGGTGGACAAGAACTCCATCCTCGTCGCCGGGCCGTATGCGATCCCCAACGTCTGGGTGGATGGCATCTGCGTCTTCACCAACAAGCCCCCGTGCAGTTCCATGCGCGGCTTCGGGATCATCAACGGCACCGCGGCAGACCAGTTGCAGACCGCCAGAGTCGCAGAGGCCATCGGCAAGGACCCGTGGGAGGTGCACTTCATCAACGCCTGGCGCGAGGGCGACCTGGGAGCCACGCAGTTCAAGGTGGAAGCCGCGGGCCTGATTGAAGCCATGAAGCGAGCCGCCGAACTGGCCGGCATTGAACTTCCGGCCCACCTGAAGGCCATGAGTTCGCGAGGGAGGTAGGGAGCATGAAGAAGAGAGGTATCGGCATTGCCGTTGGCACTCACCCAGCGGGGCTGAAAGGCGGCGGCGACCCCAGCCAGGCGCAGATTCGCCTCAAACCGGACGGAACCTTTGACCTGCTCAATGGCGCGGTGGACATCGGCCAGGGGTGCAAGACCATCCTGCGCCAACTGGCCGCCGATGAACTGGACGTGCCCCTGGAGAACATCACCCACCAGAACATTGACACCGACACCGGCCCCATGTGCACCGGCACCTTCGCCAGCCGCGTAACCTTCATGGACGGCAACGCCGTGCTGGCGGCCGCAGCCGACCTGAAGAAGAAAATCCGCGACTGGGCCGCCGAGTACTTTGAGTGCAGCCCAGCCGACGTGGAGGTCGCCAACAACAAGGTCTTCGTCAAAGGGGTGCCGGAGAAGTCGCTGTCCATGGCCGAGGTGGGCGCCATGGTCAACTGGGGCGGCAAGTTCCTGGTCGGCACAGGCGCGTACACCCCCGGCCCCGGCCAGCAATTTGACCCGGAGACGGGCAAGATGACCGCCATCGCGTCCCTCGCCTTCGGGTGCTGCGTCGCCGAGGTGGAGGTGGATACCGAAACGGGCGTCGTGGACGTGCTCAAACTGGTGCAGGTCTTTGAGGTGGGCAAGGCCATGAACCGCCTGCTTTGCAAGGGGCAGAACAACGGCGGCGCCATGATGGGCATCGGCTTCGGCCTCACCGAGAACGTCTGCCCGTATTATCCCACCATGGATTTCGCCGTCCAAGACCTAACCGACTACGTCATCACGACGGCCGCCGACATGCCGCCGGTGATGGTGGAGGACATCGTGGAAGTGCCGCACCCCAACGGCCCGCGCGGCGCCAAGGGGTACTCGGAGATGACGGCGAGCCTGGCCGGCCCCGCCATCTTGAACGCCATCCACAATGCCATCGGCGTGTGGATCACAGACTACCCGGCGACGCCCGAGCGCATCCTCAAAGCCCTGGAAGCGGCACACGCTTGACGCTTGCAGCACGCCGTGGCAGAATGCAGAGGACGGAGCAGCGTTCTGCTCCGTCCTCTGGCACATGATTCTCACACCCTGCAGGGAGGATTCGGCATGAACTTGAAGGGCAAGATCATAGACCTGAGTCAGGAAATCTACACCGGCATGCCCGTTTACCCTGGACATGCCAAGACGGTCATCTGGGAGCACATGTCGCACGAGGAATCGGCCCGCATGATCGGCACCGGCTTCTCGTATCGCTCCAGCGGCATCATGATGTGCGACCACGGCCCCACCCACATTGACTCGGTGAGCCACCTGTCGCGCGACCCCGACGCACCTTCGGTGGACGAGATTCCACTGGAGCATTGCATCACGTCGGCCATCTGCATTGACGTGAGCGACGTCCCTCCCCAGACCCAGTTCGGGGCCGACAAGATCAAGGCGGAACTGAAGCGCTGGAACCTGGACATCCGTCCGGGCGATACCGTGCTGTTCTACACCGGCATCTACGACCGCTACTACGGCAAGCCGGAATACGTAACCCACCAGCCCGGCCTCACGCGGGACGCGACCGAGTTCATCATTGACCAGGGGGCGGTCAACTTCGGCGTGGACAACACCAGCCCCGACATGTGGCTGGACAAGACCTACCCCTGCCACACGGTCTGCGCCGAGCGCCGCGTAACCCACATTGAGAACCTGTGCAACCTGGACAAACTGGTGGGCAAGCGGTTCACGTTCATCGCGCTGCCCCTGCGCATCCGCAAGGGCACCGGCTCTCCCGTGCGCGCCGTCGCCATCCTGGACGAGTAGCATTCCGCCGAGCACAGCGAACCGCGGCCCTTCCCGAGTTAGCGGAGTGGCCGCGGTTTGTGTTGTCCGGCGATTTCAAGCGCCTACCAGAGCACCATGGACTCCTCAAAGATGCGCGCCAGGTCTTTCTTCGTCAGCGGGCGCGGGCTCCCCACCAGAAGCCGCTGCTGCTTCCAGCCGCCTTCCACCATCTCGGGGATGTCGGCCTCCGTGAAGCCCAGCGCCGAAAGCCCATTGGGGCAGTCCAGGTCGCGCATGAGTTGGGTGAAAGCATCGGATAGCGCCCAAGCCGCCTCCATGACGGACATTCCATCCGTGTTCACGCCGAGCAGTTGGGCGATGCGAGCGTGGCGTTCGGGGCTGCTGGGCGCGGTGAAGCGGAAACTGGCCGGCGCAGTGAGTGCCGTCGCCAGGCCATGGGGAACCATC
>JARYMK010000128.1 GCA_029907165.1 Anaerolineae bacterium | reverse complement strand
ACACACTCATAGAGCAGCCATTGTATCTTCCTTTCATCTCCTGTCCAGTGTCACTAACCTATCTGAACGAGCTCAACGCTGCGGGGAAGAGGCCCGGCGCCGAAGCATGTCGGAGACTGCCGCAGGCGGGGTGCTCAGTTGCGCCCCTCCTGCGAGGTGCGGCGCACCTGGAGGCCGGCAAGCCGTAGGGCAGCTACCCCTAGCCGCCGGTTGCCGTCCAGGGCAGGTTTCCATGCCTGCCCTACGCGCCGGCTACCGCGCCCCTGTCATTTTGATCGGCGAAGCCGCGAAGAATCTTGCCAACCGAGATGCTTCGCCTTTGGCACAGCATGGCAATGGCGAGGAACCGCGAACCCGCGCGAATGGGCGCGAAGGGGCGAAACAACGTGCGACGCCCCTCGGAGAGCGATGCGTCGCACGTGATCGTCCGATGGTCGGGCGGCTAGTAATGCTCCTCGTGCGCGCGCACCTTGCCGCGGAAGATGTGGTACACATAGGCCGTGTACGCCACTACAAGGGGCATACCCACCAGCGCGATGATGAACATCGTCTGCAGGCTCTTCTGCGAGGCCGAGGCGTTGAAGATGGTCAGCCCATACGCGGCAAAGTTGCGCGCCGGCAGAAGGTACGGGTAGTTCGCCACGCCCCAGATTGCCATGATGGCCGCGATGGAAAGGCTGGACAAGAGGAACGACCGGCCCGTGGCTCCCTTGCGCAGGCTCGTGCGGGTGAGGGCGAGCAGCACCAGGGCCGCCACCGGCACGGCGAAGGCGATGGGATTGCGCGTGTAGTTGTCCAGGCGTTCGGGCGAGTCGGCCACGACTATGATGCCCGCCACGATCAGCAGAACCACCAGCGCCGTCCAGGCCCAGATGCCGGCATTCCGCGCCCGACGCGCCAGGTCGCCGTTGGTCTTGACGGTGAGGTACGTGGCTCCCTGCATGACGAACATGGCGAGGCCCGCCAGCCCCACCACCAGCGCGAAAGGATTGAGCAGCGTGAAGAAGTCGCCGGCGAACTCCATGCGGGCGTCCAGCGGCACGCCGCGCATCACGTTGCCCACGGCCACGCCGGTGAGCAAGGCGGGAATCAGGCTGCCGGCGAAGAAGACCCAGTCCCACGCCCGCCGCCACTTTGCGCTCTCCACCCGATGCCCGAACTCAAACGACACGGCGCGCAGGATGAGCGCGTAGAGCACCAGCATCAGCGCCAGGTAGAACCCGCTGAACACCGTGGCGTAGACGTGCGGGAAGGCCGCGAACAGCGCCCCGCCCGCAGTGAGCAGCCAGACCTCGTTGCCGTCCCAGAACGGCCCGATGGCCCTGACGAGCGCCCGCCGCTCTTCATCTCTCTTGGCGATGAACGGCGACAGGACGCCCACCCCCAGGTCAAACCCGTCCAGGATGGCATACCCGACCAGCAAAATCCCGATCAGCAGGTACCATGCGTTTTGCAGAAAAGCGTGGCTCATCGCATCCCTCCCGTAGATCACCCGTTGGCCGCGCCCGAAAGCGACGCAGGCCCACGCTTCACTTCGCGCAGGATGAGGAACACCAGCAGCGCCAGGAGCAGGCTGTAGATGCCCACGAACATGATGATGGTGAACAGAATCTGCCCTGCCGGCACGACCACAGATGCCGCGTCGGCCGTCCTCAGCAGGCCGTATACCACCCAGGGCTGGCGGCCTATCTCCGCGGCCACCCACCCAAATTCCAGCGCCAGAATGGGCAGCAACATGGACGCCAGCATCGCCTTCAGATAGGCTTTGCTCCCGAACAGTTTCTTGCGCCACAGAAGGTACACGCCCAGCCACGACAGCGCGATGAAGTAGAACCCCAGGAGCATCATCACGTGGTACGAATAGAACGTGATCTCTATCGGCGGCCATTGGTCGCGCGGGAACTGATCCAGGCCCACGACTGTGGCATTGGGGTCAAAAGAGATAAGAAAACTCAGCAGTTTGGGCACGGCGATGCGCAGCCGAATGGCCTGGTTGCCCACGTCCGGTATGCCGAAGAAGACCATGGCGGCGCCGCTCTCGGTCTGGAACAGACCCTCAAAGGCGGCCATCTTCGCAGGCTGGGTCTGGGCCACCTGTACGGCGTGGAAGTGCCCCACCCCGAGCACGGCCAGCGAGAACACTGCCGCCGCAACGACCGCTACCGACAGCCCCCGCCGCGCGAACTCCACATGGCAACCCTTCAGCAGATACCAGGCGCTGATGCCCGCCATGAAGAACGCGCCCGACAGGACGCTGGCGACAACTGTGTGGCCGTAGCGTGGCAGCGTGGACGGGTTGAACACCGCCGCCCAGAAGTCGGTGAGCACCGCCCTCCCCTCCACGATGGTGTACGCGGTTGGCGTCTGCTGCCACGAGTTAGCGACGATAATCCAGAACGCCGACAGGGTGGAGCCGATGGCCACCATCAGCGACGAGACCCAATACACCCGCTTGGACACGCGGTTGCGGCCCAGGATGAGCACGCCCATGAACGTGGACTCCAGGAAGAAGGCGAAGATCCCCTCGGCCGCCAGCGGCGAGCCGAAGATGTCGCCCACAAACCGCGAGTACGTGGACCAGTTGGTGCCAAACTGGAACTCCATGGCAATGCCGGTCGCCACGCCCACGGCGAAGATGAGCGCCAGGATGCGCACCCAGAAGCGGGTCATCTCGTCATAGACGGCCTCGCCCGTTCGCAGGTAGCGCCAACCGATGTACACGATGAGCCAGGCTAGGCCGATGGAGACGGGCGGATACAGGAAGTGGAACGCGGCGGTGAGGCCAAATTGAATGCGGGCGAGTAGGACTGGATCCATAAGCACACCTCCCCATTCGTTTATTGATGTGTCGCGGAACAAACCTCTGGCGCGGGCGGGCAAACGGCTACGGGGCCGGCGGCGCGCCCTCAGCCAATTGGGCGAACGTCGTGTTGCGCAGGTAATCCACCAACTGGCCGCTGGCCTGTACCCAAGCCAAGTGGACGGTGCATTGCTCCATCAGGGGGCACTCCTGCGGATCGCGGACACAGAGGTTGAGGATGGGCGGCCCCTCCATCGCCTCCACCACGTCCAGGAGCGAAATCTCCGCGGGCGGACGGGCCAGGGAGATGCCCCCGCCGACGCCGCGGGCGCTGGTGAGGATGCCCGCGCCGCTCAGGCGAGTAACGACGCGCCGCACGATAGCGCGGGGGACGAGGCACTGCCGCGCCACCTCCTGGGCCGTCATTCGCGTTCCCGGCGGCCTCCGTGCCAGGAACAGCACGATGCGCGCGGCGTAATCCGTCTCGCGGTTGATGACAAGCATGGCGCTTGCTCCTTCTTGCGTAGGGAAAATGATACGTTTCCAGTGTTATTTATACACCCGAAACGCGATTTTGTCAAGGGGTTTTGGGCGCAATCACGCTCGGGTCCCGTCCGAGGGGCTTCGCTCAACCGGGCAGTGCGGCTCGCAGGAACGCACGTGCGGCCTTGCAGACCTCGCCCGGCGACAGGCAGGCCACGTCGCGCAGCGTCCGCCCGCGCCCCAGATCGCCCACCAACTCGCGGCCCAGGTAGTAACCCGTCTGGCTGTGCCCCTGAACATCGTGCCACGAGCCGAAGAAGTCGCGCACCGCCTCGCCGTTGTCCAACCGCCGCAGGAACTCTGCGGCGAGCACCGCATGGTGCGCGGCGCACCACGCCAGCCACTCTGCAGCCTGTGCCAGGTGCCCCGCGCTGCCGAGGATCGCCTCCTCGCACCGCACGGCGAACCCCTCGCTGTACAGCAGGAACAGGGGGTCGCGCTCGTGTTCCGCGAATTCCTCCCACTCGCCGCGCCAGGCCATGTGCGCCAGGTGCCCAGTTCGTGCGCCACCAGCCCCTGCAGGCGCTTGCGGGTGTGCCATCCCTCCTCGGCGATGTTCTCCAGCCCCAGCAGGCAGGCGGGTTGACCCTCGTACCGCGTAGCCCAGCCCGCGCCGCACCCGATGCCGACGTAGATAACGAAGACCACGTCAAAGTCCAGGCCCAGCGCGGCCTGCGCCCGCCCGTAGGTGGAAGCGCAGACGTCGGGGAGCAGATTTCTGGCCGCCCGCATGCGGGGCAAGCGTTCGGGCAGTGCGGGGAAGATTCGCTCGGCGGCCAACTGCTGCCAGTCCACCCCCTGCGACTCGTAATCCTCCAACTGCTTGCGCAGGAGTTCGGGGTAACGGGCCATGTACTCGGCGCGCCACAGGTCAACCTGCGCGGGCAGCGGCAAGTCCGCGGCGGCCCGCCAGAACCGCAGAAAGTCGTCCCACGTGTCCAGGATGCGGTGCGTGGCCATCGCGGCTCCCAGTCGAAACGGGCTAGAACCCCTTGCGCCGCGCCTTGTCGGTGAGCGCCCAGACGCGCTGGGGCGTGCCGACGGCGCACACTGCCGCGCTGGGGCATCCCGCGCACTTGGATTCGCACGCGCCGCCGGCAGCCTCCAGGTAGCCCAGGCGCTCCAGGTCGGCCAGCATCCGCTCCACCATGTCGCGGCTCACACCAAGTTCGCGGGCCAGGGATTCAGGCGTGTGCGCGCCCCCGTCCGCCAGCCGTTTCAGCAACTTCTCCAGCACGCGGTCTCTCCAAAAACCTCACCGCACGAGATCACAGAGACGAAGTGCCTCTGCGGTCTCTGTGATCTCGGCGGTGAATCTCCTATACGTCAAACACGGCGACCAGCACCGTATGGTCCGAGGGCTTCTCGGCCTTGCGCGGCTCCAGGTCAATCCACGAGGCGGTGCACCGCTGCGCCAGCGGCTCGGTGGCCCAGATGTGGTCTACGCGCCAGCCCACGGCCCGTTCCAGCGACCCGCGGATGCGGTAGTCGTAGTACGTGTACTGACCGGGTTCGCCCGGGTGATGCTTGCGGAACACGTCCACGAAACCCCACTGCCGGATGCGCTCCAGGGCGGCGCGGGCTTCCGGGTGGAAGTCTACATGGTCCCTCAGCCGTTTGGGGTCGTACACATCAATGTCCTCTGGCGCGACGTTGAAGTCGCCCATCCAGATGAGGGGCTTGTCGGGCGCGTAATGGCGGGCGAAGAAGTCTCGCAGGCGGGCCAGCCAGCGGAGTTTGTACTGGAACTCCGGCGCGTCGGCCAACTTCCCCTGGGGGACGTAGGTGTTCACGATGGGGATGCCGTTGACGACGGCGCGCAGGAGCCGGTGCTCGTCAGGCTCGCCGCCATCATCCAGGCCGAAGGCGAGGTCCTCCGGCTTGGAGCGGCTGAACAGCGCCACGCCGCCGTAGGCTTTCTGCCCCTTGAACACTACGTGGTAACCGGTGTCGGCGAAGGCTTCCAGCGGGAACTCGGAGTCCTGCACTTTGATTTCCTGGACACCGAGGACGTCGGGGCGCTCCTTGGCGAGCCATTCCAGGACAACCGGAATGCGGCTGCGGATAGAATTGACGTTGAACGTGGCGACTTTCATCTTCTGCCCTCCGTTCATAGTCTCGCGGATATTATACACCCCACCCCGTGAGCAGGGCCAGTTGGTATACGCCGATGCCCACGGCGAAGGACAGGATGAACAGCAGCGCCACGCTGAACGCCGTCCATTTCCACGAGCCCGTCTCCTGCCGCATGGTGGCGACCGTCGCGGCGCATGGGATGAACAACACCTGCACCACCAGGAACGCCAGCGCCGACGCCGGGGTGAGCAGCGTGGGCAGAACCTGCGCCAGGCCGGCCCCTTCGCCGCCGACGCCCAGCAGAACACTCAGGGTGGCGATGGTGTTCTCCTTGGCGACGAAACTCGTGAGGAGCGCCACCATCATCTGCCAGCCCACGCCCATCAGCGCCCCTAGCGGACTCAGGAAGCGGCCTACGGCGGCCAGGATGCTGGTGTCCACCTCGCCGTGCGGTAGGACCGACAGCGCCCACACGACCACGGACACGATGAGGATGATGGTGCCCGCCTTGCGGACGAACCCCATCGTCCGCTGCCACACCGACAGCCCGATGGTGCGGGCATTGGGCTTGTGGTACAGCGGCAGTTCCATGATGAACGCCACGTGCTCGCCGCCCAGCACCAGTTCGTGCAATGCGATGCCCACCACTGCCAGCACGGCCAGGCTCAACGCGATGAGCCCCCAGGACACCCAGATGGCCGCCGCGCCAAAGAAGATGGGGGCCAGCACCGCCACCACCGCCATTCGCGCGGTGCAGGGCACGAGGGGCGCGACCAGGATGGTCAGCAGGCGCGCCTTGGGCGAGTCCACGATGCGCGCGCCCATGACGGCGGGGACGTTGCAGCCGAACCCCAGGAACAGGGGCAGGAAACTCTTGCCGTGCAGGCCCATGAGGTGCATGAAGCGGTCCATCACGTAGGCGGCGCGGGCCATGTAGCCAATGTCCTCCAGCGCGCCCAGCACGGCGAAAAATATGACCAGGATGGGCAGGAATGTGAGAACCATGCCGGCCCCGCCGATAACGCCGTCCGCCAGCAAACCCGAAATCCACCACGGCGCGCCAGCGAGGGCGGTTCGCACCCATTCGGCTCCCGCCTGAATCAGGTAGCGGTCCAGAAAGGCCTGTATCGGTGAGCCAATGGTGTACGTGAGCCAGAAGATAGCCCCCAGTACGCCCAGCAGGACGAAAAGCCCCCAAACGGGGTGCGTGGTTACCTTGTCTATGCGGTCGGTCAGGGTAATCTGCCCGGCCTTGGGCACGGTGAGCGCCGCGCGGGTCATCCGCCGCACCCATTCGTATCGTCCGCCCGCGATGGCGAGAATGGCGTCCTCGTGCTTCATCAGCACGCGGTGCACCTGCTCCCACTGTTCAGGGGTCAGGCGTGCCCGCATCATCTCGGTGATCTCATCGTCGCCCTCTAGCATCTTGAGGGCCACCCAGTCTTCGGGGTACGGCTCGGGCACGCTGCCGGCGATGAGGTTCACGAGTTCCGCCAGCACCTCGCGGTGATCCTCACGGATGTCCGGACGGCAAACGCCCCTCGGCCCCTCCCGATACACCCGCAGGACCGTATCCACCAGTTCGCGCACGCCCTGGTTCTTGGACGCCACCATAGGAACGACGGGCAGCCCCAGGGCCGCCTCCAGCACGTGCGGCTCAACGCCCAGCCCCTGCTGCTGGGCCACGTCTACCATGTTGAGCGCCAGGACTACTGGCGCGGGCAGGCAAAGAATCTCGGACAGCAGGTACAGGTTGCGCTCCAGCGACGCGGCGTCGGCCACCATCACCACCACATCGGGCCGCTCGTGGATGATGTAGTCGCGGGTGATGCGCTCCTCCAGCGAGTTGGCCGTGAGGCTGTAGGTGCCCGGCAGGTCTACAATCTGGATGTCCACGCCATCGCAGCGGTGGATGCCTTCCTTGCGCTCCACGGTCTTGCCAGGCCAGTTGCCCACATGCTGGTTCAGGCCCGTGAGCAGGTTGAACACGGTGGACTTGCCCACGTTGGGCTGACCTACCAGCGCCACTCGGATTGTGCATGGGCCAACGGGCTGCGTCGGGCCGCTCCCATCGGCGCAGCAGGCCCCGAGCACGGACGGGACCGAGCGCGCGGCTTCGTCATGATTCCTCATGCGCTTCGCCTCCGTTGGCGCTGATCCAGACGTGTTCCGCCTCGCCTCGGCCCAGGGCGATGCGGGTGCCTCGCACCATCACGATGACTGGGCCGCGCCCGAAGTTTTGGATCATGGTAACCTGGGCGCCAGGGGTGAATCCCAGCGCGGCCATGCGCGTCGTGAACCCGCGCCCGCCCTGGAGTTCGGCGACGGTGGCCGTCTTGCCCGCAGGCAGAGCGCCAAGGGTAACGGCCCGGCCATCTGTGGCCGCCTTGCGCTCCCGTCTCCGGAAGTGCTCCCACAGGTGAAAGTGCTTCTTTGCGTGCATGCCGTCCCTCACTTTCGCTCAACCAGAATGCGCGAGGCGAGATTCCTCCCCAGGGCCAGGACGGCCTCGCCCACCCGAAGCGTCAGGGGGCCCTCAAACGGCGCGATTGCCACCACCACCACTACGGTCCCCGGCCGCAACCCCAATCCGCTCAGGTAGGTGAGTACGCCGGGCTCCTCCTCCGGAACTTGGACGACCACCGCCTCATCCCCCTCCGCCAAGTCGGACAGGGGCCGCCCGTTGCGGAGGGCAATCTGGCCGGTGGCAGTGGGCACGGCATGACCATGGGGGCACGTGTCGGGCCCGCCCAGGAAGCGCTCCAGCCGGTCTATCAGGCTGGGTGAGGAGACGTGCTCCAAGCCGCAGGCGGCCTCGTGGGCCTCCTCCCAGGGCATGGCGAGCACGTCCACCAGGAAGCGCTCCCACAATCGGTGGCGCCGCAGGATGTTGAGGGCGCGCGCCTCGCCCTCGGCGGTGAGGGTTACGCCCTTGTAGGGGGCATACGCCACCAGACCGTCCCGCTCCAGTCGGCGGACCATCTCGTTGGCGGACACCGACGAGACGCCCAGCCGCTCGGCCAGAGCAGGGATGGCCGCGGGCGCGCCGTCCTCTGCCAGTTTGTAGATCGCCTCCAGGTATTCCTCTACACTCTGCGAGGTCATCCCGAAACTCCGTGCGATGATTAGGAAAACCTAATATTCAAGATTAGGATAACCTATTATATCCCGACTTGCGCTTCTTGTCAAGAGAATCAAGGGACTTTTCTGGCTGAACACAGCATTCGGCGAGATCGCGCGCAGTGTCGGGTAGCAGACGTGCCTCTGTAAAGGCCTGTTTTAGATAGCACGGCGGCGGGAAATCCTTTTGCGGAATCTCCCCCCATGAGAGGCTACTAACCAATGGTGCTAGTTTGACAGAGTCATGGGGCTTCTCCAAACTGTGGTTGAGAGACCATACAGAAAGGAGA
>JARYMK010000127.1 GCA_029907165.1 Anaerolineae bacterium | reverse complement strand
AACCCTCATCATCTTTCTCGCAGTTCCGTTTTCGGCGGTCGGAGCGATCTGGCTCCTCTATATTCTGGGATACAATATGAGTATTGCCGTGTGGGTGGGGTTGATCGCCCTCTTGGGCGTGGATGCCGAAACCGGCGTCGTGGTGGAGGCGGGGCATCCCTTGCGAGGGCAATCGGTGGCGGGCAAAATCCTCGTGTTCCCGACCGGCAAGGGCAGCACGGTGGGTTCCTACGTCCTGTACCGGTTGGCGTACAAGGGGCTGGCTCCGCTGGGCATCATCAACGCCAGCAGCGAGGCAATTGTGGCCGTCGGGGCCATCATCTCCAACATCCCGATGGTGGACGGGATAGACATCGCGCAGATACGCACGGGCGACGAGGTTACCATTGACGGCGAGTGGGTTACAGTGCGCCGCGTCGCCCGCGCAGGACAGGGAGCACAGGGGCGATGACGGCGGAGCGCGAGACGGTTTTCGTGAAACTGGGCGGCTCGCTCATCACCGATAAGACGCGGGAGGCCACGCCGCGCCTGGATGTCATCCGCCGCCTGGCGCAGGAGGTGCGGGCGGCGCTGGATGCGGCCCCGCGCCTGCGGCTGGTCCTGGGCCACGGTAGCGGGTCGTTCGGGCACTTTGCGGCGCGGCGCTACGGCGTGCACACGGGCCTTGCCGGGCAGGACGATTGGCGTGGCCTGGCCGAGACCAGCGCAGCGGCCGCCCGCCTGAACCGCCTGGTGGTGGACGCCTGCCTGGAAGCGGGCGTGCCTGCCATCTCGGTCCAGCCGTCGGCGTCGGCGCGGAAGCGCGCGGGGGCGGTGTTGCAGATGGCGACGGGCCCGATTGAAGCCGCGCTGGCGCATGGTCTTGTGCCGCTGGTGTACGGCGATGTGGCGTTTGACGACGAACAGGGGACTGCCATCATCTCCACCGAGGACATCTTCCTGTACCTGGCGCGACGCATTCCGCCCGCCCGCATCCTGATGGCGGGCATCGTGGACGGCGTGTATGAATCGGACCCGATTCGCCATCCCGACAGCCGCCGGATTCCGGTGCTCACGCCGGCGATGCTGACGCAGGGCACGGGCGAACTCGGCGGCTCCCACGGCACGGACGTTACGGGCGGGATGCTGGCGAAGGTGCAGACCCTGGCGCGGCTCGTGGAGTCGCAGCCGCGCGTGCGCGTGCACTTCTTCTCGGGCGAGATCCCCGGCCGCCTGCGGGACGCGCTCCTGGGCGACGAAACTTTCGGGACCATCCTGCGGGCGTAGAGCGTTCGGACTTCACCGCGGAGATGCAGAGGGCGGGGAGGGAATTCGGCTGCCGCTGCGCTCCTGGTGTGCGCTGCGGTGGAGGAGGCCGGACACGGGGTGGGTGCGCGCCGCATTTGCTCATGCGGTATCCCCGTCGTATAATAGGCCACAGACGCGCGCGGGCTTCGCGCCTGTGCGCAGGAAAGGGTACACATGCTGACATTTGTGGTTCCACTGCTGGTTTTGAGCGCGCTGATGATCGCCCACGAGATGGGCCACTTCGTCGCGGCAAAACTGGCGAAGATTCGGGTTGAGGAGTTCGGGCTTGGGTTCCCCCCGCGGCTGGTGCGGGTGGCCAAGCGCGGCGAAACGGAATACACTATCAACGCCATCCCGTTTGGCGCGTTTGTCCGCATGGCCGGCGAGAACGAGCCGGGCGTTGAAGGCGGGTTCGCCGACAAGAGCAAGCGCGTGCGGCTGGCCGTGTTGGCGGCGGGGCCGCTGATGAACCTGCTCATGGCGGCGGTGTTCTTCGCCTTCGCCTACATGAGCGGATGGCCGACGGTGGCCGAGACGAAGCACGCCGTGGTGCTGCGCGTGGAGAGCGGCTCGCCGGCGCAGGCCGCGGGCATCCTAGTGGGCGACGTCATCATCCAGACGGACGGCATAGAGGTGGACAGCGCGGCCAGTTTTTCGCGCTACGTGAGTCAGAAGGCGGGGCAGGAGATTGTCCTGACCATTCGCCGCGGCGTGGGATACCTTCAGGTGCGTGTGGTGCCCCGGATACCCATCCCGCCGTACCAGGGCGCGCTGGGGGTGGGCATCACTGAAGAGACGACGCGCATCGCGCTGAAGTATTCGCCGCCGCTGGAGGCGCTGTACCTGGGCGCCCGCGAGGTGGCGAGCACGCTGGCCTTCACGGTGAGCCTGCCGGCGCTTCTGCTGCGTCAGGGGCTGGATCCGAGCCTGGCCCGGCCTGTAGGGCCGGTGGGCATCTTCCAAATCACGGGGTCCGCCGCCACGCAGACGGCGCAGACCGGGTGGTGGTTCCCCATCCTACGGCTCATCGGCGTGCTGGGCGTGGCGCTGGGGCTGACCAACCTGCTGCCGCTGCCGGCGCTGGACGGCGGGCGGATGCTGTTTATCGTCATTGAGGCGGTCCGCGGCAAGAGGGTGGACCCGCGCAAGGAAGGCTTCGTTCACTGGATCGGCCTGGTGATGCTGGTGCTGGTGATGATTCTCATCACGTACCAGGACATCGTATCGCCGGTGCCGCAGTTCCAGATTCCCAATCCATTCTAGGGGCTGAGAATCGGCGCATGAAGTGCCCGGAATGCGGAACTAAGGTCTCGCGGGACAATGCCATCTGCCCGAGTTGCGGCACGGTCTTGCGTGGGCGGGTGGCGACGGTGCGGTGCCGGATATGCGGGGCGCGCGTGCCCAGGGGGGTGCACATCTGCCCCCAATGCGGGCGGCCGCCCACGTTGCGCGGGCGCGTACAACTGCTGGTGTTGTCCGTTCTGCTGGGTGTGACGCTGGGCGTTGGCGTGTACGTCGCCGGGCGGGACTACGTGCCTGAGTTGCGGTACCGGCTCGGGGTCTTGCTGATCCAGGAGTCGGGGATGGGTAGAGAGCCTGTGCCGACGTTGATGCCGGAGGACACGCCCGGGTCTTGACAGGGGGCTTGCTGACCGTCATCGCGAGGGCGCGGAGTAGCCGAAGCAATCGCTGCGGCAGGTTACTGTGTTAGGAGAGACGCTGAATAGATGAAACGAGTGCTCGTGGTTGCTGCTTCGTTGGCGTTGGTCGCTGTGCTGGCGTCCACGGCCTCTGCGGGGCCGCTGGCGCAGGGCGGGCAGGCGGTGATTTCGTCGCCGCGCGGGCCTGTAACGGTGCGTGGAAGTGTGCTCATCAGCGGGACCGCCATGCACCCGGAGTTTGACTTCTACAAAGTGGAGTACGCCCCTGGAGCGAACCCCCGCGATGACCAGTGGGTTCTCATCGGCTCCCTCCACTACACGCCCGTGCAGAATGGCCTGTTGGAGACCTGGCACACTCAGGGTCTCGTCCCCGACGGGACCTATTCGCTGCGGCTGCGGGTGGTGCGACGCGATGGCAACTTTGACGAGGACATCGTGCGGCAGATCACGGTCGCCAACGCCATGCCCACGGAGACACCCACACCGGCGGCGACTCCCACGCCGACGAAGACTTCCACGCCGCTTCCTCCCACGCCCACCATCGTGATTGAGGTGCCTGTGGTGGTTACGCCAGAGCCACCAACGCCCGCGCCCAACGCACAGCCCACGCCCTCGTCTGCCCCTTCGTTCAGCCTGAACCGTCTCGTTTCGTCCATGTGCTGGGGCGCGGGTGTGGCGCTGGGGCTGTTCCTGCTGGTGGGATTCCTGGCGCTGGTGCGACAGTTGTATCGGCTGATCGCGGAGCGTTGAGGCCGCACGTGCGCCTGGCTACGCTTTGGCATCGGCTCGTGAGCAGTTCGGGGCGAAGACGCGACGACATGGCTTCTGAGCGACGGGTGGTTCTCATCGTCGGGTTGGGGAATCCAGGCCCACGCTATGCCAAGAATCGGCATAACGTGGGCTTTCAGGTTGTGGATCGGCTGGCGGCCCGTGCGGGGGGCACCTTCGCCAATCACCCGGGCAAGGCGCTGGCCTGCCGCGTAACCCTGGCCGGCGTGCCCGTGATCCTGGCGAAGCCCCAGACATTCATGAACCTCAGCGGCGCGTCGGTGGCTGCCCTCGTCCACTGGTATCACGTGGACCCTCTCAAGGACCTCCTCGTGGTGTATGATGACCTGGACCTTCCGCTGGGGAAGATTCGCCTGCGGCCGGCGGGCGGGGCGGGCGGCCACAAGGGGCTGGCATCCATCATTGAGCACCTGCGCACGCAGAACTTCGCGCGCCTGCGCGTGGGCATCGGCAGGCCGGCCTACGGCGAGCCGCACCGCTACGTGCTGGAGGACTTTACCGCCGACGAGTGGGCCGTGATGGACGCCGCACAGGAGCGCGCCGCAGACGCAGTGGAATGCTTCCTCGCCGAGGGGCTGGCGGCGGCGATGAACCGCTTCAACGGGGATTGACATGAACTTGTCGGGGCTTTTGCCGCTCCTGGAGCGGCAGCGGGCCTTTGAGGACTTTCTCCATCGGGTTGCAGGCGGGGACGCAGCAGGTGCGGTCCTCCACGCGGGCCTGACCTCGGCGGCCCGCGCTTTTTTCGCCGCGGCGGTGTGCCGGAGCGCGCGGCGGCCTGTGCTGCTCCTCGCGCCGCGAGCCGACCGGGCGCGCGCCCTGGCCGAACAGGTGCGCGTGTACCTGGGCGACACCGCGGCGGTGCGTGTCTTCGCCGAGCCCGACCCGCTGCCCTACGAGCGCGTCCCGTGGTCGGTGGACACGCTGCGGGAGCGGCTGGCGGCGCTGGAATCGCTGGTTCCGCCGCCGAGTTTGGTGCTGCGGCAGGGCGCGGAGTCGGCGCCGGTCGTCGTCGCCTCGGTGCGGGCGCTGCAGTCCAAGACGATTCCCCCGCGGGAGTTCCGCGCCCACGACCGCATCCTGCGCGTGGGCCTGCGCATCGCTCCCACCGCCCTTGCACAGTTCCTCGTGGAGGCGGGCTACGAGCCTGCGTCTGTGGTGGACACGCCGGGGACTTTTGGCGTGCGCGGCGGCATCGTGGACCTATTCCCGCCGCAGGCCCCCTATCCGGCGCGGCTGGAGTTCTGGGGCGACGAGATTGACTCGCTGCGCCTGTACGACCCCGCGACGCAACGCTCGCTGGAGCGCGTGGAGCACGTGCGGGTGATTCCCGCCAGCGAGGTGTTGCCCGGCCCCGCACAGCTGGCCCCGTCGCGCCTGGCGTGGGATTTCTCCAAATGCCACGGGGCGGCGCTGGAGGAGATTCAGGCCGAGTTGTCCCACCTGGCCGAGGGCGCGCGCTTCCGTGGCGTAGAGTTCTACCTGCCGTTTGCCTACACCGCGCCGGCCAGCGTGCTGCACTACCTGCCATCCGATGCCCTGGTGATGGCCGAGGACTGGCAGGAGATTGAGGCCACTGCCGTGGAAGGCGAGGAGCAGGCCGAGACCCTGCGGGAGCAGTTGGAGGCGGGCGGCGACCTGCCCGGCGGCGTGGCGCGGCCCTACTTCACCTGGGCGGAGATTCAGGCGCAGGTTGGCGGGTTCGCGCGCATCGGGCTGGGGTGGCCCTCCGGCGACGCCGACGAGCCGCATGGCGTGGGGGCACTCTTCGGCCCGGCCACGCACTACGGCGGGCAACTGCGCACGGCGCTGGACGGCGTGGCCGAAGCGGCGGGCGATGACTGCAAGGTGGTCGTGGTGTCGCGGCAAGCCCACCGCCTGCATTCGCTGCTGGAGCCGTACCGGCTGGACGCGGCTCTGCGTGAGGACGTATCCGCGCCGCCAGAGTCCGCCGTTACGCTGGTGCAGGGAATGCTGGAGGGCGGATGGACGCTGCGGGCGTCGCCCGATGGCCCTGCCGAGGCGCTGCTCCTCACCGATACCGAACTGTTCGGCTGGGCCAAGCCGGAGCCGCGCCGCCCGCGCCCGCGCCGAGCGCCCGGCCCCGAAGCCTTCTTCGCCGACGTGAAGCCGGGCGACTACGTGGTGCACGTGGAGCAGGGCATCGGCGTGTTCCGGGGGCTGGTGCGCCTGACCGTTGAAGGGGCCGAACGCGAGTACCTGCAGGTGGACTTCCAGGGGGCCGACAAACTGTACGTGCCCATTGACCAGGCCGACCGCCTGAGCCGGTACGTGGGTGCCACGGATAAGCCGCCGCCGCTGAGCCGCCTGGGGACCGCCGACTGGACGCTGGTCAAGGCCAGGGCCAAGCGGGCGGTTACCAACATCGCCAAGGAGTTGCTGGAATTGTATTCGGCGCGGCAGGTGGTGTCGGGGCACGCCTTCTCGCCCGATACGCCGTGGCAGGCCGATTTGGAAGCGGCCTTCCCCTACGTGGAGACCGAGGACCAACTGAACGCGGTGCGGGCCGTCAAAGCCGACATGGAGCGGCCGTACCCTATGGATCGCCTCATCTGCGGCGATGTGGGCTACGGCAAGACCGAGGTGGCACTGCGGGCTGCGTTCAAGGCGGTGATGGACGGCAAGCAGGTGGCGGTGCTGGTTCCCACCACCGTGCTGGCGCAGCAGCACTACGAGACCTTCCGCGAGCGGATGAAGCCGTTTCCTTTGGAAGTGGAGATGCTGTCGCGCTTCCGCAGCAAGCGGGAACAGCAGCAGGTCATTGAGCGCCTGGCGACGGGGCGCGTGGACATCATCATCGGCACGCACCGCCTGCTGCAGAGGGATGTGCAGTTCAAGGACCTGGGCTTGCTCATCGTGGACGAGGAGCAGCGGTTCGGCGTGGCGCACAAGGAGTGGCTGAAGCAGAAGCGGCGCGAGGTGGACGTGCTCACCCTCACCGCGACGCCCATCCCGCGCACGCTGTACATGTCGCTGACGGGCGCGCGCGACATGAGCACCATTGACACGCCGCCCGAAGACCGCCTGCCCATCAAGACCTACGTAGGCGAGTACGACGAGTCGCTGATTCGCCGTGCCATCCTGCGCGAACTGAACCGCGGCGGCCAGGTGTACTTCGTCCACAACCGCGTGCAGGGCATCCAGCAGATCGCCCAGCGGGTGGCGCGACTGGTGCCCGAGGCGACGGTGGGCGTGGGGCACGGCCAGATGCCCGAGGCCGACCTGGAGCGGGTGATGCTGGACTTCGCCGCGGGCAAGTTGGACGTCCTGGTGTGCACGTCCATCATAGAGAGCGGGCTGGACATCCCCAACGCCAACACGATCATCATCAACCGCGCGGATCGGTTTGGCCTGGCGCAGTTGTACCAGTTGCGCGGGCGTGTGGGGCGCAGCACGCAGCGGGCCTACGCGTACTTGTTGTACCCGCGCCACCAGCCGCTGAGCGCCATCGCCCGCAAGCGCCTGGACACCATCATGGAGGCCAGCGAACTGGGGGCGGGGTTCCGCATCGCCATGCGCGACCTGGAGATTCGCGGCGCGGGCGAGTTGCTCGGCGCGCGCCAGCACGGGCACATCAGTGCCGTGGGGTTTGACCTGTACTGCCGCCTGCTGGCCCAGGCCGTGCGCGAACTGAAGGGCGAAAGCCCCCCGCGGGTGCTGGACGAGACGGCGCTCTACGTGCGGCCGCTCCAGTCGGCCACGCAGTTGAACCTGCCGATGGCGGCGTACCTGCCCGAGTCGTACATCCCAGACGAGGCGATGCGCCTGCAATTGTACCGCCGATTCGCGGGCGCGGGGCCTCTGGAGGACCTGGACCGCCTGGCCCAGGAGATGGAAGACCGATTCGGCCCCATGCCGCCGGAGGCGCGCAACCTCCTGTACCTGATGCGGGTCAAGGCGCTGGCGACGCGCTGCGACGTGCGCGCCATCGGCCAGGAGGCCGAGCAGATCGTGGTGCGCGCGGGGTGGCTGTACGAGGCGCCCGAGGCCGAATTGAAGCGGGAACTGCCGCCCGGCGCGCGGCTAGGGCGCGGCCAGGTGTGGATCGTGCTGGACGATGCCTGGCGGGACACGCTGGAGCGGACGCTGGTGGCCCTGAACGCGGTGTTCGCCGCGCTGCCGCGGTGAGCGAGGGCCAGACGCGCAGCACGTGCGCTTGTGATTCCTCTGCCCTCGCAGCCGCGACCTCAGTCGTGCCCCGCCGTTGACGGACGGCTGGCTGCGGACAACCCCGAGCGCTCTAGCGGATGTTCAGCAGCCGCTTGGCGAGGGCGATCTTGCCATCCATGTCGCCCTGGCGGGCCAGCATGATGCGCTGGGCCATGGGCGACCCGGCCCCGTGCATGGACTCTATCAGGTAGGCCACGGCCCCCGCGCCCGCCACCAGGTTCTCAATCAACCGCAAGACCTTGATGCGGTCCACGGCGTCCACGCCCTCGGCGGCGGCCAGGTACTTGCGGATGTACGGCCCGGCCACCGGGTCCTCCAGGTCTTTGGCCGAGGGCAGCGTCCCCAGCAGGCCGCCCGCGATGTCGGTGGCCAGGCGCGCCATCTCGTAGGGGAACCGCGTTACGTTGAGTTTGCAGACGTTGGCCA
Organism: Anaerolineae bacterium; assembly: GCA_029907165.1. GTDB lineage: Bacteria > Chloroflexota > Anaerolineae > DTLA01 > DTLA01 > DTLA01. The sequence continues at coordinate 493 of JARYMK010000127.1, read as the reverse complement.
AAAGCAGGTCCACCTCGTAGTTGCCCGCAGCGGTCTGATGGCCCAGGGTGGAGCAGGCGATACCGCAGGCGAACAGCGTCTCGTTCAGGTGAATCATCTCCACGATTTTATCGCGGATGTGCGATGCCGTGGCGACGCCGTTCATGCGGGCGATGAGGGCCGTCGCGCCGATGAGCACGTCGCCCACGCCCACCTTGCACCCGCCGTAACTCTGGCGATGGTACGCGGCAAACCGCTCCACCAGTTTCCCGCTCTGGTCCACTTCGCCGTTGAGGAACACGCGCTCGTTGGGCACGAACACGTCCTCAAAGACGGTGAGCACCTCCTGCCCGCCGAAGGTGGGATTGCCCACGTCCAGCGTCCCCTCCAACTTGCGGGTGTCGCTGGCCTGGCGGCCCAGCACGTAACGCACGCCCGGCGCGTCGGTCGGCAGAGCGAAGCAGACGGCCCAGTCTTCCTCGCCGGGGCGCAGGGCCAACGTGGGCATGACGAT
>JARYMK010000126.1 GCA_029907165.1 Anaerolineae bacterium | reverse complement strand
GCCACTCCAGTACCTCGTGCACAATGGAATCCTGGGAAAGGAGGATGTGTCACTAAGGTACTGAACGAGTACAAGAAATTGACCGCCAGGACGGGTGCGGCTATCATTGGCCCGGAGGCATGGGGCAGATGGATATCCACATGGGCGACATCGTTCGGCTTCGGAAGCCGCACCCGTGCGGAGGGTACGAGTGGCGCGTCATGCGCGTGGGCGCGGACATCGGCCTGAAATGCCAGACGTGCGGCCGCGTGGTCATGCTCCCGCGCGGCGAGTTTGAGCGCAGGCTGAAGGCCATCGTGTCGCGCTGGCCCGACAACAAGCCCGCGAGCCTGTAGATTCTCCCCCAGGAGGCGAAGTCGCCATGCTCATCACACCTGACGAGGCCCGAACATGGTACGGCGAGGACGATTCTGCCCACGACCTTGACCACGTGCTGCGGGTCCATGCCCTCGCCCTGCGCATCGCGGCGGCCGAGGGTGCAGACACGGAAATCGTGTCGGCGGCGGCCCTGCTGCACGATGTGGCCAGGGCCGAGGCCGACCGACTGGGCCTGTGCCACGCGGAGATGGGTGCGGCACGCGCTCGCGAAATCCTGCGGGACCACCCGGCCCACAAGGTGGAGGCGGTGGCCATCGCCATCGCCAGCCACCGGTTCCGCAACGCCGCCGAGCCGCCGACGCTGGAGGCGAAGGTGTTGTACGATGCCGACAAACTGGATGCCATCGGCGCTATTGGCGTCGCGAGGGCCTACGCCATCGCGGGCAAGTGGAATCAGCGCCTGTGGTCGCCCTGGGCCGAAGCCGCGCACCTGGACGCGGGCGCCCGCGATTTGCAGAACGCCGACCACACGCCGGTGCGCGAATTCCAGGTGAAACTGTCCAAGTTGCGGGATTCGCTGTACACGCCCACGGCGCGCGCCATCGCCGAGAGCCGACATCAGTACATGGTGGACTTCTTCGCGCGGTTGGAGAAGGAGGTGGCGGGTGAACTCTGAGAGCGAACTGCGCACGCTGCGGGTTGAGAGTCTGGCACACCTGGGAGCAGGCATCGCGCGCGACGACGGCAAGGTCGTCTTCGTGCCCTACACCGTCCCCGGCGACGTGGTGCGCGCCCGCCTGATTGAGGACAAGCCGCGGTTCGCGCGTGCCGTGCTGGAGGAGGTGATAGAGCCTTCGCCCCACCGCGTGGAGCCGCTGTGTCCGTATTTCGGCGACTGCGGCGGGTGCCAGTGGCAGCACATCGCCTACCCAATGCAGACGCAGTACAAGTCGCGCATCATGGGCGAGCAGTTGGAACACGTGGGCAAACTCACAGGCGTGGACGTGTGCGAGACGGTGGGCATGGCCGACCCCTGGGGCTACCGCAATTCCGCCCGGCTCACGGTCGGGTCCGACGGCACGTTGGGTTTCCAGCGGGCCGAAAGCCACGAGGTGGTTGCCGTGGAAGATTGCCTGATTCTGCACCCCTCGCTGCGGGAATTGCTCCGCACGCTGGATGTGGAGTTCCCGGAACTCATGGCGCTCACGCTTCGGGCCGGAGTCCGCACCGGCGAGCGCATGGTGGTGCTAGAGACCGCGGGCGACGAGCCGCCGGAGATTGAGGTGGACATTCCGGTTTCGTGCGCGCTGGCGCTGGAGGACGGGAGCGTGGCCACCCTCATCGGCGAGACAGCCATCCACGAGGTGGTAGCGGGCCGCCGCTACCGCATCTCGCCCACCAGTTTCTTCCAGGTGAACACCGTCGGCGCCGAGCGGTTGGTGGAGGTCGTTGCGCGGGCGTTGGATCCGCAGGGGTGGGAGCGGCTGCTGGATTTGTACTGCGGCGTGGGCCTGTTCGGCCTGTCGCTGGCGGGCCGCGTCGGTGAGGTGGTAGGCGTGGAGAGCGCGCCGTCGGCGGTCGCAGACGCCCTCGCCAACGCCGAGGGGATGGACAACGTTACCCTGGTGGAGGGGCTGGTAGAGGAGGCGCTGCCCCAACTGGAGGGCGGGTTTGACCTGGCGGTGGTGGACCCGCCGCGGGGCGGAATGGACCCTGCGGCGCTGGGCGCGCTGGTGGAAAAGCGCCCCCGTCGCATCGCCTACGTGTCCTGCGAGCCGACCACGCTCGCGCGGGACTGCGCGGCGCTGGTGGGCGCGGGCTACCGCCTACGCTGGGTGCAGCCGGTGGACATGTTCCCCCAGACGTATCACATTGAGTCGGTAGCATTGTTGGAATGAGGCCACGCTTCCGATGGGCACACAAGAGGGGATGGCGCGGTTACCGCTGGAGTCCTGAGCGCGCACCCTACGATGGCGCAGAGGCTTCCGTCGCCTTCGCCAAGGTGCGCGGCTCTACCAGCCGGGCAGTCAGGCCCAGGGCAGGCAGAAGCCCCAACGCCGTGAGCGCGAACAGGGGCTCGTACGACACCGCGCTCGCCAGCGCGCCGCCCAGCAGCGGGAACACGATGATAATGCCGGTGAGCGTGTTGCTCAGCCCAACGTAAATGGGTCGCTTGTTCTCCGGCGCGATTTCCAGCAGGTAGTTCATGTGCCCCAGCATGAACGAACTGTTGAGCGCGCCCAGCGAAGCGAACAGCAGCAGGTACGCCCCGATGAACCACGGCGAGTTGCCGGGCATGAACACGCCCGCAACCGCGCCCAGGGTCGGCGCGACCACCGCGATAAACGCCTCTATGCGGGTTGTCAGCCGCCCGCCGAACCGCTCCAGCAGGTACCCGCCCAGGATGGAGTACAGGAACCCGCCCACAATCTGCGCCGACAGGAAGATCCCGATCGTGGCAGTGGGCACGCCTTTCTGATTGATGGCGTACACCGCGTAGAAGGGCGACGAGAGCGAAGTCAGTCCCAACAGCAGCCGTATCACCGAGATGGTGCGGAAGTTCGCATCGCCCCGCCAGATGCTCCCCAGTTCGCGGGCGTAGTCGCGCAAGGTAAGGGCGGCATCGTCAACCTGGCACGGCGTTTCGCGGATGTTGGCACAGAACGCCAGCGACAGGCCCAGAAACGCCGCCGCCGCGAGAAACAGCGCGGCGTAATTCGCGGGGTAGCCTAGCGGGCTGCGGTCGCTCAAGACGTAACTGACCAATCCGCCCACCCCCGTCGTCAGCATGGCGCTGACCACCTGCGTTGTGCCGATAAACCGCCCGCGCCGCCACGGGGGAATGGCCTTGCTGAATAGGTCAAACCATGCCACGCTGGCGATGCCGTCGCACATGTTGAAGATGCCGAAACTGGCCAGCACGATGGCCGCCACCAGCGCAGGCCGCGATTCGGCGAGCCAGAACAACGCCAGCGCGCCCAGGATGAACATAGGCCGCCCGATGAGCGATGGGATGATGATCGCCGGCTTCTTGCGCGGGAGGCGGCTGATGCGACCGGCGGCGGACAACTGGGGCAGCAGCCAACCGCCTGACGCCAGCGTGCTCACCATACCCACGGCGACAGGCGACCCGGACAGGCGGTCTACCAGCGTGGGCAGGACCGTGCTCACGCTGACGAACGCCATCGCCAGCCCGAAACTGGTCCAGTCGCCCATCAGGGCCGCCATGTTCCAGCGATAGTGTGGAGGCAAGATTGCGCGTGTCTCGTGCTCGTTTGGGGCCATGTCCATTCTCCGCGGCGATTATACGCCCGCACCCGCAAGACTCCAAACGTTCACAGGACGCAATGCGGTTCGGACGGGAACCGCGAATGGACGCCAATGGTCATTCGTACCGATTCGTGCGGATTCGCGGTGCCACACTCCCCGCAAACGAGAAACGCCGGAGACCCCATTGTCCCCGGCGTTTCAGAATGCAGTAGCGCGAGGTCGCTACGGAACAATAAGCGTGCCCGTCTCGCCACGCAGCGCGCGCTCAATGTTCTCCGGGTTGGTGATGATGGCCTGCTTGCCGCCCGCCTCCAGGAACCAGACGATGGCCTGAATCTTGGGCAGCATGGAGCCTTTGGCGAAGTGGCCCTCGGCCATGTACTGCTTGGCCTCGGCGACCGTCATGCGGTCAATGGCCTTCTGGTCGGGCTTGCCGTAGTTCAGGTAAACCTTCTCCACGGCGGTGGAGATGAGGAACAGGTCCGCCTTGATGCTGCGGGCCAGGAGCGACGAGGCGTAGTCCTTGTCAATCACCGCGGCGACGCCTTCCAGTTCGCCCTTCTCGTTCTCCACGACGGGAATGCCCCCGCCACCCACGGTGATCACCACAAATCCCTTGCGGAGCAACTCCTCAACCGCGTCCTGCTCCTTGACCATCTTGGGCAGAGGGGACGGGACAACCCGGCGCCAGCCGCGCCCGGCATCCTCCACCACGTGCCAGCCCTCCTGGTCCCGGCGGCGGATGGCCTCCTCCTCGGTCATGAAGGAGCCGATGGGCTTGCTCGGATTCTGGAAGGCGGGGTCGTTGCGGTCCACCACCACCTGCGTAACGACGGTAACGGCCTGCTTCTTCATGCCGCGGCGCAGGAACTCGTTCTGCAGGTTCTGCTGGAGCATGTAGCCGATGGCGCCCTGGGTGTCGGCTCCGCACACGTCAAGCGGCACCTCGTGCAATTCGTGGCGGGCCAGTTCGCTGCGGCGCAGGATGAAACCCACCTGGGGCCCGTTCCCGTGGCCGATGGCCACATCCCAGCCTTGCTCAATCATGCCTGCGATGTGGTAGCAGGTTTCCTTAGCGGCCTGGTACTGGTCGGGAACCGTCTGATGATTCTTGTCCTTGATGAGCGAGTTGCCGCCGATGGCAACCACTGCGACTTTCTTCGTCATAACGACGCACTCCTTTGTGTGGTATAGGTACGGCCTACAGAAGGCCCGACATGGTCAGGGCCATAACGGCCTTCTGTACGTGCAGGCGGTTCTCGGCCACGTCGTAGATGCACGAGCGCGGGCCGCTGGCGACCTCGTCGGTAACCTCGTGGCCGCGGTCAATAGGCATGGGATGGGTGAAGATGGCGTTGTCGGTCAGGCGCATCTTCTCGGCGTCGCAAATCCACTCGGTGAGTTTCAGCGCCCGCTCAATCTCCTGCTGCTTGAGGAACTCGCCGTCCTTGTACGCATCGGGGCTCATCCAGTGGCGCGAGTACACCACATGCGCGCCCACGTAGCCCTCGCGCACGTCGGTGGTCTCCTCAAACGTGGTGCCGTTGGCCTGGCAGTTGGCCCTCGTCCACTCAATGACCTTGGGATCCAGCGGATACCCCTCCGGGTGCGCCAGGGTTACGTGCATCCCGTAGCGGGAGCCGATGAGCAGCGCCTCCTGCACCGAGCACCACGAACGGGCCAGCGCCCCATGCCCCCACGTAACGAGCAGTTTCTTGCCCTTGAGCACGCTCATGTCCAGCCCCTGGCCCGGGCCTTTGCCGTACCATTCGGCCCAACCCATGATGTCGGCCAGGCCCTGGAACGGATGGTACTTGTCATGCGCCATGGAGAAAACGGGCATCCTGGCCCAGTAGGCGTATTCGCGGATGAGGTCGTCGCCCTCGCCATACGCGCCGATCTTGTCCTCCAGGATACGGATGCCCAGGCCGGCGGCGTAGCGGTCCATGACTTTGGCGGCGTCCTCCACTGTCTCTCCGGCGCTCGTGGCCGTCTTCAGACGCATGGCCTTCGGCTCCAGGAACTGGGCATGGCCGCCGAGTTCGGTGGCAGCGCACTCAAAACTCTGGCGGGTGCGCACCGAGGGGTTGTAGAAGAACATGAAGAACGTCTTGTTCTGCAGCAGGCTGGTGAACCGCGGGTTGAAGCGGTCGCGCTTCATCTTCGCGGCCAAATCCAGCACGGCATCCAGCTCTTCCTTTGTCCATTCCTGGGTTGTGATTAAATCCTTGCCAAACAGGTCCATCTGTCATGCCTCCGAATGATTCACCACAGAGACCACGGAGATCGCAGAGATTTGGCACCTCGCTCTGCGGTCGCCGGGTTCTCTGTGGTGAAAGGGATTTTGCTCGCGCGGCGTGCTAACTCATCACCAGGCTCATGACGGCCTTCTGGACGTGCAGGCGGTTCTCCGCCTCGTCGTAGGCAGCCGAAAGCCACGGGCGCTCCTTGGAGCGGGTCGTGTTGTCAATGACCTCGTCGGTTACTTCAAACCCGCGGTCGCAGGGCAGGCAGTGCAGGTAGATGCTCTCCGGGTCCGTGAGGCGCATCTTCTCGGCGTCGCAGATCCAGTCCTTGTGGCTGTCAAAGATCTGCTGGGTCTTCTTCGGGTCGTCCTCGCCCACCGGGGGCTTGAAGATGGGAACCGCGCACCAGGCCTTTGGATACACCACGTGCGCGCCCTTGAACGCCTCGCGCATGTCGTGGCTGATCTTGAACGAGCCGCCGTTGTGCCGCGCGTTGGCCTCGCACGCCGCCAGCACTTCGGGGTCCAGTTCCATGCCCTCGGGGTGGGCCAGCGTAACGTTCATGCCCATCATGGTCGCCGCGATGATGGCGCTTTGCGGGACGGCGCGGGGCTTGTGGATGCTGGGCGAGTAGGCCCAACTCATGACGAAGTTGACGCCCTTGAACGTGCCAAACTTCTCCTTGACCGTGAGGATGTCGGCCAGGGCCTGGAACGGATGGTACTTGTCGTCCTCCATGTTGAGTACGGGGATGTCGGCCCAGTAGGCGAAGTTGCGGATCAGTTCGTTAGCGCCGCCGTACACCCAGTCCACCGGATCGCCGTAGCAGCGGATGGCGATGGCGTCGCCCATGCGGGCCAGCACACGCGCCACGTCGGAGACGCGCTCGGTGGAGTAGGCCACTTCCTTGCCGGGGAGCGCCGGCGTATAAATCTTGTCCGGGTCCAGGTAGTGAGCGTGGCCGCCCAGTTGAGTCATGCCGGCTTCAAACGAGTTGCGGGTGCGCAGGCTCTGGTTATAGAAGATCATGAACAGGGTGCGGGCGCGGAGCAGGTGGTCGTGGGGCTCGCGCATGGCGTAGCGCCGCTTCAGATCCAGCGCCACGTCCAGGATGGTCTCCACTTCCTCCCGCGTCCAGTCCAACAGGGTGATGAAGTCCCTACCACGGAAACTCTCAGTTTTCATACGACTCTCCTTTCAGAATAGTTGTTTTTGTCCTAGCGCGATGGGACAATACGGCGAATCAGGTGGAACTTGAACACACTGGGCAAGAAGTAGTTTTGCGAGTAGCCTGCAATCTGGTTGTCGTGGGTGTAGGTAACCTCCTCCAACAACAGAAGTACGGTGCTCGGCTTGACGCGCAACTTGGCGGCGACCGAGGCGTCAGCGCGCGTCGCGATGATGTTCGTCCAGGCGAAACTCAAGGGAACACCGCGCTCCAGCAGGTAGTCCAGGACGGACCCCTTGAACGACGCCTTGAGCGAAGCAATGTCGGTAACCCAGGCGGGGAGCACGTCGTACATGTAGGCGGCGATGACGCCATTGGTAACCTTCGTGCGGCCCACGGTGATGACCGCGTCGCCCGGCGAGATTCCGAGCCGCGAGGCGATTTCCCGCGCGGCAGGCTCCTCCCGGATTTCCAAATCCTCGGTGGTGCAGACAAGGCCCATGCGGCGGGCCAGGGAATCCAGGCTCTCCAGTTGCTCCAGGCCGCTGTCTATGAGGGGAACGGGCGCGGTGATGAAGGTCCCCAGTCCGCGCCGACGGGTGATGAGGCCCTTGTCCTCAAAGGCGCGCAGGGCTTCGCGGAGTGTGGCCCGCGAAATCCCCAGACGCTGGGCCAGTTCCGGCTCGGGCGGCAGGCGGTCTCCGATGCGGTACGTGCCGTCTTGGATAAGGCGACTGAGGGCCTCCTCGGCCTGGAGGTAGAGGGGACGGGAGTCGTATTTCAGTCGCATCCACACACCCATTTGTCTGATGTCTGACATATTATAGCCACAGGAAAAGGGACAGTCAAATCGCGAGGGGCCGCCTCGCACTGTCCCTTGCGCCCTGCCGATTCGCGCAGGCCAGACCCGCGCCGAGTGCGCCGCCGTCAGCCGCTTACACGCGGGTCAGGTACTCGCCCGTTCGCGTGTCCACGCGGATCACATCGCCCTCGGCGACGAACAGCGGCACCTTGACCACCAGGCCGGTCTCGGTAACGGCGTCTTTGGTAGCACCGGTGGCCGTGTCACCCTTGATGGCGGCCTCAGTCTCAGTAACGCGCATGTCCACGGTTACCGGCAGTTCCACCTCAATCGGCTCGCTGCCGTAGGAGATGAGTTCCACGGTCAGGCCGTCAACCAGGTACTTGGCGGCGTCGCCCAGCACGTCGGCGCTGAGGATGGGCTGCTCGTAGGTCTCCACGTCCATGAAGTGGTAGAACTCGCCGTCGTTGTACAGATACTGAACGGTGCGGTGCTCCAGTCGCACATCCTGTACGCGGTCGCCCGACTGGAAGGTGCGGTCAATGGTCGCGCCCGAGCGCAGGTTGCGAAGGCGCGTGCGGATGACCGCGTTGCCGCGCCCCGGCTTGTGGTGCTGGTAGTCCAGCACGCGGTACAGTTCGCCATCCATCTCAAAGGTTACGCCTTTGCGCAGTTCGGTTACCGAAATCATCGTCTGCTCCCTCGCAAAACGCCGAAATGCCGTCTCTGCAAAGTCAAGGCGCGCTTTCTGCCCCAGGCCGAAAGCGCACCGTGATGTGCACAGAGACGATTCTGAGCCTATTATACGCGCGGGCGACATGCTGTCAATTCGCCAGCGGCGGGGTGTCTGTAACATGGGCTGTTAGTTGATCAAATGGTGGGGCGGAGCCGGCAGTTCGGGGACCGATTATGACCATCAGTGGGTGGGCGAGGTCATTTCTGATGCGATATGCGTGCCTCAAGTGGGACGCTCAAACTGGCCTACCGTGTATCTTACAGACACGGCGGCATGTTTGACTGAGCTCGTTCAGATAGGTTAGTGACACTGGACAGGAGATGAAAGGAAGATACAATGGCTGCTCTATGAGTGTGTA
>JARYMK010000125.1 GCA_029907165.1 Anaerolineae bacterium | reverse complement strand
GGCCACGCCAGCCCCGACAGATACGCCGACGCCGGGACCGACGGCCACGCCGGCCCCGACGGATACGCCAACGCCGGAACCGACGGCCACGCCGGCCCCGACGGATACGCCGACGCCGGGACCGACGGCCACGCCAGCCCCGACAGATACGCCGACGCCGGGACCGACGGTCACGCCGGCCCCGACGGATACGCCGACGCCGGGACCGACGGCCACCCCGACGGGCGCGCCCACGAGCACGCCGACGCGCACAGCCACCCGCGCAGCAACGCTGGAACCCACCAGTACGGCTCTGCCTATGACGCCGACGCCCACCCGCACCGGCTCGCCCGCGCCCACGAACACGCCGACGCGGACGCCTGAAACGCCGGCGCCGACCGCTACGCATACGCCGCAGCCGCCTGCACCCACGGCACCGCCCCAGCCCACCATGCCGCCAGCGCCGTCGCCGCTGCCCACACCCGTCAGGCTTCCGACGACCGGCGACGCGGGCGATGGTGCAGTGGCGTGGGGGTGGATCGTGGTGTTTGCCGTCGCCTTGGCGCTCGCCCTAGCCCCGCGCGCACTTCGCCGGCCCGCGCGTCGGTAGTACGTCGTCGCAGCAGAGCAACCATCCGCGAACCGCACGGCTCCGCCCGATCCGTGGAGGCGGCGCGGTTCGCGGGTTTTCACGCGCGCCGGCATCGCCGTATGCCTTGACAGGATTCCCCCCTCTCTGCTATCCTATCGCAGTCCGCATGTACGGGCGACTTGCAGACCGCCCGAGCGGAAGGCCCCTCACATTTCCATTCAGGAGCGGCCCATGGCGGAGCAACCCGAACGCACAAAGTACCACCCCACCATCAAGGAAATGCCCACGTCCGAGCGTCCCCGCGAGCGTCTCATCCACTACGGCGCGTCCGCGCTGTCCACCGCCGAACTCCTCGCTATCATCCTGCGGGCGGGGCTGAAGGGGCAGAACGTGCTGGAACTGGCCCAGGCGCTCCTGGTGCGGTTTGGCGGGCTGCGCGGCTTGGCGCGGGCCGATGCGCGGGAGTTGGCCGCGATTAAGGGCGTGGGCGAGGCCAAGGCGTCGCAGGTCCTGGCTGCCCTGGAACTGGGCAAGCGCCTGTCGCTGGAATCCCCCGCCGACCGACCGCAGATTCAATCCCCGCGCGACGTGGCAAACCTGCTCCAGGGCGACATGGCGCTGCTGGAACAGGAGCACCTGCGCATTCTTCTGCTAGACGCCAAAAACCGCGTCCACGCCGTGAAGACCGTGTACGTGGGGCGACTGGACGGGGTGGACGTGCGGCTGGGCGACCTGTTCCGCGAGGCGGTGCGGGCGGGCGCGGCGGCGATGGTGGTGGCGCACAACCACCCCTCGGGCGACCCAACCCCCTCGCCTGAGGATGTGCGGATCACCGAGCAGATGCGGCAGGCGGGCGACCTGCTGGGCATCGCGTTGCTGGATCACGTCATCATCGGCGGCAATCGGTATGTGAGCCTGAAGGAGCGCGGCCTGGGGTTCTAATCGCCCCCCAACATGTGGCCGCTTCCTTTTGGCTGCCCTGGTTCCGCGAACCATTCGTGCCTATCGGTGTTATTGCAGGGGGACAATCATCACAGGAGGGGAAGCATGGAGGCGACGGCACCGACACAGGAGAAGCCGCTGTCGCGGCTGGTGAAACTGGTCTATGGCTCTGGCGAGTGGAGTTACGCGTCCTTCGGCACCCTGCGGCAGATTTTCTACGCCATCTTCCTGACCGACGTGGTGGGCCTGGACGCGCGGCTGGCGTCGTTCGCGGCGCTCATCGGCATCCTCTGGGACGCGGTCAACGACCCGCTGGTGGGCGTGCTGACCGACCGCGCGCGATCGCGCTGGGGGCGGCGCAGGCCGTTCCTGCTGTGGTTCTCTATCCCGTTCGGGCTGGGGTTCTTGGCCTTGTGGTGGGCGCCGCCGTGGCAGAGCCAGGCCGCCCTGTTCATCACCTGCATGCTGGCCTACATGCTCAGCGACACGTTCCAGACGCTGGTGTCGGTGCCCTATGCGGCGCTGACTCCCGAGATCGCGCCCGACTATGACGAACGCACCAGCGTTACCGGCTACCGCATGTTCTTCAACCTGCTGGCGTCGCTAGTAACGGCGGTAGCCGCGCCCATGGTGGTCAAGAGCACGCTGGCCGGCGGCGGCACGCTGCAACAGGGGTACATCACCGTGGCGGCCATGTTCGGCGGGCTAGCGGTCATCCCCTGGCTCCTCATCTTCGCCGTCGTCCGCGAGCGGCCCCGCACCGCCGCCCAGATGGCCGAGCCTATCTCCTTCGGCGAGTCGGTGCGGTCGGCCTGGGCCAATATCCCCTTCCGCTTTGCCGCCGGCATCTACATGCTCAACTGGATCACCTTTGACCTGGTGGCGCTGATGCTGCCCTACTTCCTGACCTACTGGGTCTCGCAGGGGAACCTGGTGGCGTCGCTCAACGTGCTGGGCGACAAGATGGCCATTGAGTCGGTGGTGCTGGGGCTACTGCTCATCACGGCGGTGGTCTCGCTGCCGTTTTGGACGTGGCTGGCGCGGAAACTGTCCAAGCGCACGGCATACATCATCGCCATGGCGTTCTGGGCGGTGGTGCAGTTGGTTACGCTCCTGGTACGCCCGTTCCAGACCGCGTTCGTGCTCGTGCTGGCGGTGCTGGCGGGCATCAGCGTGGGGACGGCCCACGTGCTGCCCGACGCCATCTTCCCCGACGTGCTGGAGTGGGACGAACTGCGCACAGGCAAGCGCCGCGAGGGCATCTACTACGGCATCAAGAACTTCGTGCGGAAACTGGCGGGCGCGGCGGCCATCTTCCTGGCGCTCCAGGTGCTGGGGTGGTTCGGCTACCAGAACCCGCCTGAAGGCGTTACCCAGTTCGCGCAGCCGGCGTCGGCGCTGGGGGCCATTCGGTTCATGGTGGGGCCGATGGGGGCCATCCTGCTGTGCTTGGCCATCGCCGCGGCGTGGTTCTACCCCATCACGCGCGATCGCCACGCCCGCATCCGCCGCCTGCTAGCCAAGCGCAAGGCGCGCTTAGGGTCGTAGGAGAGCGGTAGGGCATCCTGGGCGGCTAACGCGCGGGTGCCCTCCAGGTTGCCCGTGAAGGCTGCCGACGTGGGGCGCTGGCGAACCCAGGAGCCAACATCTCATGGCCAATCGCTCCGATTCGCGGCGTCAGATTCCCCCATTCTGCGCCAAGATGAACAGATTGTCATGCAAAGGGGTTTGCGTTTTCATCGTTTTTTCATCTGGGCGTGTTATAGTGGTCGTGAGGGGAATGGGCTGAGGGAGGCCTGTCCGCAAGTCGCATTGGAGAGCACACACCACATCGCCGCCGTCCTCCTGGTGCAGTTCCCCGCGATCGGAATTCAGGCGTTCTGGCATGAGTATTGCATGGGCCATTGTGCCAGCGCAAACACTCTGCTATACGCCGCGAGCGGAGGAAGCGAAGATGAGTGTGGAAGCGGTTGCCGTAGACACGGCGGCTCTGGAGTCCAGCCTGAGGCAGGTGAAGGGCGTATTCGCGTGTCGCGTGGTGATGGACGCGCCCGGCGAAATCGGCGAGATTCACGTAGTGGGCGCGCCCGACCGCAAGCCCAAGCAAATCGTCCGGGATATAGAGTCGCTGCTGTTTGCCAAGTTCGGCCTGCGTGTGAACTACCGCAAGATCAGCCTGGCGCAGATGCAAGAGGAGAAAGCCTTCGCGGCGCTGGGGTCGCGCCCTCGGCTCCTGGCGGCGGAATGCGCCAGCGAAGGCGACGCCGAGGCGGTGCGGGTGCGGCTGGCCGACAATGGCAACGTCTTTGAGGGCGTGGCCCGCCATCCCAAGGGCGACGACAACGTGGGCCGGGCCGCGTGCCTGGCCACGCTGGACGCCCTCAACCGGATGGTGACCAAGAGCGGGCTTTTTACCTTGGACGCGCTGGAAGTGATGCCGGTGGCGAACCGCGAAATTGTCATCGTGATGGTTACATTCGCCTTCGCCGCGGGCGAGGAGCACCTCATCGGTACAAGTTTCTACCGTGGGGATATCGTGGAGTCGGCCGTGCGGGCCACGCTGGACAGCGTCAACCGACGGCTTTCACTCATACGGTCGCTCTAGGTTGGGGCACACAGTCGCCCGACCGAGCGCAACGGAAGAGATGGGAGGCGGCATCTGGCTGAAGAAGCCTGAAGCGGAGCGAAGGGGAATCGGAAGAGACCTCACATACTTTCGGCCGAAAGGCTAGACTAGCGAAGGAGGAGATTCCCCATGAAGTGGAGAGTCCTTTACGCGCTGATGATCGTCGCCAGCATCGTTGCCGCAGCCGGCGCCACCGCCAAGTGGCACTAGGATGAACACACAGGCCGCCTCCCATCTCTGTCCGGTTAGACTTGCAGATTTGCCCGACTCTGAGTAAATTCGGCATGTGGCCTCTGAAAATCACGGGGCGAGACATGACAACCCGCAGGCTCGTGCGGTTTTGGGGAGAATGTTCTTGTGAGGGAACTGCCCAGGCGCGCTCAAGTCTACATCATCTTTCTCGCGTTGGCAGCCCTGTTGGGAATCCTGGGCATGTTGCCAACGCTGATGGCTCAGCCATCCCTGTGGCCTGTTGTTCTGCTCTTCGCAGGGCTCATCTGTCTGTCTGACCTCTTCCCCATTGTGATGCCGTTCCCGGGCGACGCCGAGATGACCGTGTCGGGGGCGGTGCAGGCGGCGGTCGCCATCCTCTTCGGCCCGGCCGTGGCGGTGTGGGCCGCCTTCCTGGGCACGCTAGTGGCCGAGGCCATCCTGCGTCGGGCGTGGCACAAGGCGACGTTCAACGTGTCCCAGATGGTCATCACCTTCGGGGCCATGGGTTCCCTGTACCGTCTTCTCTACGATGGAAGCGTGAACCCGCTGAACTCCCCGCAGAACGCGGCGGCTCTGGCAGCGATGGCCGTCTTCTACTACGTGGTCAACACGGGGATGGTGTCGCTCATCATCGCTTTCGTGAACAAGATTTCTGCGTCCTACGTCTGGAAGGTGAGTTTCCGCAACATCGCTTGGCACGAACTCACGATGGTCCCGCTGGGCGCTATGATTGCGATCCTATGGCAGGCCAGCCCGTGGGCCATCGTCCTGATGGTGCTGCCGCTGGCGGTGGTGCGCACCTCGCTGCTGCAATCCAGCACCCTGCAACTGCAAACGATGGAGACGCTCATGGCGCTGGCGGATACCATTGACCAGCGCGACCCGACCACCTACGAGCACTCGCAGCGCGTGGCCATGTTCGCCGAGATGATCGCCAAAGAGATGGGCCTTCCGCAGGACCAAGCGGAACTCATCTCCTTGTCGGCGCGCCTGCACGATGTGGGCAAGATCGGCATGAGCAATGCGCTGCTGTACAAGCCTCAGCAGTTCTCGCTGGAGGAGTGGCACGAATTCCGCCGCCATCCTGCCATCGGCGCGAGCATGGTGGAGAACTTCCCCCTGTTCCGCAAGGGCCGCGACCTGATTCTGCATCACCACGAGCGCTGGGACGGGCAGGGCTATCCGGACCGCCTGGCAGGCGAGGAGATTCCCCTGGGAGCGCGCATCATCGCCGCCGCCGACGCGCTGGAGGCCATGACCGCCGACCGCGTGTACCGCGATGCGCTGACCCTGGACGCCGCTGTGGAGGAGTTCAGGCGGGAGCGGGGCCGCCAGTTTGACCCCAAAGTGGCCGACGCCCTTATCGCTGCGCTGGAGCGGTACCGCCGCGAGGAGTCCGGCTGGGAGCGCGAGACGTTCCAGAAGCGCGTTCGCGGGTACCCGGTGGTGCAGCCCGTCTCCAGTCAGGTGGGGAGTTGACGTGATCCTGCTGGTCTTCGCGCTGCTGGCGCTCCTCATCGCGTTGGCCCGCGGCGGCGACATCATGGCCCTGGCGCGGGTTCCCTTCCGGATGGGCTGGCTGGCGATTCTTGCTGTGGGTCTCCAGATCCTCATCTTCTCCCAGTGGTGGGCGCGGTCGGCGCTCGCAGGCTGGACGCCGGCCCTATATGTGCTGTCGCTGGCGCTGCTTGTGGGGCTGGTAGCGGCCAACTGGCGGCTGCCTGGGATGCCAGTGGTGGGGCTGGGGCTGGCGTGCAATGCGCTGGCCATCGGGCTGAACGGCGGGAGGATGCCCGCTTCGCTCGCTGCCCTGCGCACCGCTGGCCTGGAGTTCGTCATCCTGAAGGCCGGGACGCTCGGCTCCTCGGCCAACACGGTGCTCCTGGGGCCGGAGACGCGCGTCCCCTTCCTGTGCGACATCTTCGCGCTCCCCTCGTGGTTCCCCTTGGCGACGGTCTTCTCGGTGGGCGACGTGCTCATCGCGCTGGGGGCTGCCTGGTTCTTCCTGGCGGTTGTGCGGCCCAAGGCCGGGAACGGGACTTCACCGCAGAGTCGCTGAGGGCGCAGAGGGTTTTGTTTTTCCGTCATCCTGAGCGGAGCGAAGAATCTTGGTGGGCGGGATGCTTCGCGGCTGCGCTGTCCAAAGACTCTAGCCCCATTCGTTGCCCGCCCCCGCCGTCCGTGTTACAATAGGACGACAGGGTTTCCGGGGGCGACGCATGGCCAAGTGTGCGTTCTGCGGCAAGCGCGACCGATTGGTGGCGGAAGTGTTGGGCGCATGCGCCGACTGCATCCGTTCGCGTCCCGAGGCGCTGGCCCACGTTGCGGAGCGCCGGGCGCAAGCCCGTCGCGAGTTTGGCCTGCCGGTTGCACCCCCGCGTACCGAAGGCGGCATGGTCTGCCGCATCTGCGCCAACGAGTGCCGCATGGGCGAAGGCGAGCGCGGGTTCTGCGGCCTGCGGGTGGCGCGCGGGGGCAAACTCGTCCACCTGGCAGGCACGCCCCGGGCCGGCCTGTTGCAGAGTTACCACGACCCACTCCCCACGAACTGCGTCGCCGACCCCGTGTGCATCGGCCATTCCAAGCGCGGGCGCACGAACCTTGCCGTCTTCTACGGCGCGTGCTCCTTTGACTGCGTGTACTGCCAGAACTGGCACTTTCGGCAGATGACCCCATCGGGGCGGCTGATCTCGGCGCGGGAACTGGCCGACCAGGCAGGGACGCGCGCCGCGTGCGTGTGTTACTTCGGCGGCGACCCCGCGCCGCAGATGCCTCATGCCCTGGCAGCGTCGCGCATCCTGGCCCAGCGCGGGCTCCACGTGTGCTGGGAGACCAACGGCTCCATGAACCCGCGCCTGCTGCACCAGGCCGTGCGCCTGTCGCTGGCCACCGACGGGACGGTGAAGTTTGACTTGAAGGCGTGGGACAGGTCGCTGCACATCGCGCTCACGGGCGCGGACAACCGCCGGACTTTGGAAAACTTCGCGCGGGCCGCGGAGATAGGCCGGTCGCGCCCTGAGCTGCCCCTGGTCGTGGCCAGCACGCTCCTGGTGCCGGGCTACGTGGACGCGCAGGAGGTGCGGGCCATCGCGCGGTTCATCGCCGCGCTTGACCGCAACATTCCCTACGTCCTGCTGGCGTTCGCGCCCGCGTTCCTCATGCATGACCTGCCGTGCACGTCCTCGGCCCACGCCCGCGAGGCACTGGAGGCGGCGCAGACCGAGGGGCTGACGCGGGTACGCATCGGCAACCGCCACCTGCTGGACGTGGGCTGGTAGCGGGCAGAGTGGCTTTGCCAAGGGGCGCCACATCCGCTACAATACGCCCACTTACCGCCCTGGAGGCGCTGGTGAACGTCGTGCTTCGCGCACTGCTGTACGCTGCAGGGGGCCTGGTAGCCGTCCTAGCGGCCGTGTGGGTGTTCGGCGAGCGGTGGCGGCTCATCCGTCCTTCCACGCGCCGCTGGTTCGCGGGCGGATGGCGCAGCCTGCCGCAGAAGATTCACGGATACGTGTACGCGCGGTGGAGCAACCAGTACATCGGCATCGCCATCCACCGCATGCGCCCCGGCCCGCGCAAGTTCCAGAGCAACTCGGCAGACCATTACCACGGCAAGGTGCTGCCCCATGCGTTGGCGCGCCAGGTGGTCATGCTCAACCATGACCTGGACCTGCGCGACCAGGAGCAGGTGATCCCGTATCCCGTGGCGCGCGACATTGTGCTGCGCGGCCCCGAACACATCGCCGTTTACGATTGCCCGTGCCGCTCGGCCAGGACGAACCCGTGCCTGCCGCTGGACGTGTGCATGATCGTCGGCGAGCCGTTTGTGAGTTTCCTGCTGGAGCACAACCCACAATCGGCGCGGCGCATCACGCGCGAGGAGGCGCTCGCCATCCTGGAGGCCGAGCACGAGCGCGGGCACGTGCACACGGCGTACTTCAAGGACGCCATGGAGGGGCGGTTCTACGCCATCTGCAACTGCTGTAAATGCTGCTGCGGCGGAATCCAGGCCATGGTGCAGGCCGGAGTGCCGATGATCGCATCGTCGGGGTACGTCGCGCAGATAGACTCTAGCCGATGCACGGGGTGCGGGCTATGCGCCGAGGTGTGCCCGTTCAAGGCGGTGCGCGTGGACGATGGCGGGTCGGGCAGGCGCGTGGCGCGGGTGGACGACGCCCTGTGCATGGGGTGCGGCGTGTGCCAGGCGCGGTGCGCCTTCGGCGTGCCCGTCCTGGTGCGGGATACACGCAAACCTGTCCCGATGGACATTGCGGCCCTGGAAGGCCAGCGGCCGTTCCGAGAGCGGATTCTGGAGTCCGAAAACTGATACCTTATGGAGGTTCGCAATGCGGTGCGTTTCGTGTGGTGGGGAATTGGTAGGGCAGGAGGCATGCGGCCTGCAGATTGACCGCTGCCACCTGTGCGGCGGGATGTGGCTGAACCGAGGCGAACTGGACAGCCTGGTGAGCGCCGAGGACGAGGACGTGCGGTGGCTGGACCTGGACCTGTGGGCCGAGGCGCAGAAGGTAACGGGGGCGGTTTCCTCG
>JARYMK010000124.1 GCA_029907165.1 Anaerolineae bacterium | reverse complement strand
TACACACTCATAGAGCAGCCATTGTATCCTCCTTTCATCTCCTGTCCAGTGTCACTAACCTATCTGAACGAGCTCAATCGCTCGGCGGGCGAGGTTCGTTCCGGGGCGGGAATCACGAATCTATACAGATGGCCTATCCACGAATGGCCACGAATGCGCACGAAGCGAACAAACCTGCTCGTGCGTATTTGCGTTCTTCGCGGACGGCGCCGCCCTTACTCGGCGAAGCCCATCTCATAGAGGCGGGCATAGACGCCGCCACGCGCCAGGAGTTCCTCGTGCGTCCCCTCCTCCACCACCCGGCCAGCCTCCAGGACAACGATGCGGTCCGCATGGACGACGGTGGACAGGCGGTGCGCGACGATGATCGTCGTGCGCCCTCGGCGCAGCACGCGCATCGCCTCCTGGATAACGCGCTCTGTCTGCGTGTCCACGCTGGACGTGGCCTCGTCCAGAATCAGGATTTTCGGATCGGCCAGCAGTGCCCTGGCGAACGAAATCAACTGGCGCTGGCCCATGGACAGGTTCGCGCCCCTTTCCTCCACCCAAGTGTCAAATCCGTTTGGTAGCCGTGCGATGAAGGTGTCCGCGCCCACGGCCCGCGCGGCTTCCTCTACCTCGGCGTCAGTGGCATCAAGCCGTCCGTAGCGGATGTTCTCGCGGATGGTCCCCGTAAACAGAAACGGCTCCTGCAGGACAATGCTCATCTGCCCGCGCAGCGAGGCCAGCCGCCACCGCCGAACGTCCAGCCCGTCCACGCGGATGGCCCCCGCGTCCACGTCGTAGAAGCGGCCGATGAGTTTGATGAGCGACGTCTTGCCCGCGCCCGTTGCCCCCACGAAGGCGACCGTCTGCCCGGGAGCGATGTGCAACGAAAGGTCGTCCAGGACCACGGTTGTGTCATCGTAACTGAAGTGGACGTGGTCAAACTCCACCTCGCCGCGCATGGGCGGCATGTCCACCGCGTCGGGCGGGTCCGCGATGTCGGGTGGCGTGTCCAGGAGTTCAAAGATGCGTTCGCCCGCCGCCATTGTCGCCTGTAAGGTGTTATACCGCTGGCTCAAGTCGCGGATAGGCTCAAAGAAGCGGTCAATGTACAGGATGAAGGCCACCAGTTCGCCCGCGGTCAGCGTCCCGCGCAGCACCATCTGCCCGCCGAACCAGACGACGATGGCCGTCGCCGCCGTGCTGACGAAGTCCACAGCCGGGAAGAACAGCGCCGTGAGCCGCTCGGCCCGCAGGTTGGCAGCCAGGTTGTTCCAGTTGACCTCCTCGGCGAAGGTGCGCAGGTTACGCGCCTCGCGTGCGAACGCCTGCACCACCCGCACCCCGCTGATGTTCTCCTGCAAGTTCGCGTTGACGGCGGCGATGGCCCTGCGCACCTCGCGATAGCGCTGCCGGGCCTCCTTCTGCCAGAACGCGGTCATCACCGCCATCACGGGCAGCACAAGAAACGTCATCATGGCGAGCCGTGCGTTCATGCCGAACATCACCGCCACGATGCCGAACAGCACGAACAGGTCGTTGACCGTGCCCAGGACGCTCCAGGTAACCAGGTCTTGCAGCACGTGCACGTCGGACGTGAGGCGCGAGATGAGCCGTCCCACCGCATAGTGGGAGAAGAACCGCAGCGACAGCCGTTGCAGATGGGCGAACAGCAGGGTGCGGATGTGGAGGATGACCCGTTGGCCCACGCGCGCGATGATCTGAATCTGCGCGTACCGACTGCCCCACATCACAAGGCGGGTTCCGGCAAAAGCGGCTGCCAACGCCGCCAGCGCCCGCATGTCCCGCGCGATGATGCCCCGGTCAATGGCCAGGCGCACGATGTACGGCCCGGCCAGCGAGCAAGCCGACACCACCAGCATCAGCACAGTGCCCGCAAGCACCTGGGGAATGTAGGGCTTCAGGAACGCCAGGAGCCTGCGGGTTATGCGTGCGTCATAGGCTTTTCCCAGAATCTCGTCTTCGGACATCCATTCACCGGCGGGCTGGACTAACGCAGTGCGTCTACAATCGCAGACACATTATACCGCATCATGTCCAGATAAGTGGAAGCAGGACTGCCCGCACCACCCAGCGAGCCGGTGTACAGGAACACAAGGCGGACGCCCGTATCCTGGGCCACGCGCTCGGCCAGCGCCGGGTTCACCGACTTGCCGACGAACACGGCCTTTACCCCCTGGGCGCGGATGACGTCCTCCAGCGCAGCCAGTTCCTGGGCCGAGGGCGAGGCCAGCGTGCTGTACCCCGGGAAGATGGCCCCCACCTGCTCAAACCCGTACCGCGCCGCGAAGTATGTGAACGTTGCGTGGTCGGTAACCAGTTTGCGGCTGTCGGGCGGAATCCGCGCCACCTCCCGGCGAATCCACGCGTCCAGTTCCTCCAGCCGCGCGATGTACGCCTGAGCGTTGGTCTGATACACGGCGGCGTTGACCGGGTCCAGCGCACTCAGCGTGTCCCGGATGTTCCGCGCCCACACCATCACATTGTTGGGGTCAAACCACGTATGGGGGTCGCCGCCTTCGTGCCCCGCTTCGCCTTCGTGTTCGTGCGCGGCCTCCAGCAGCGCCACACCCTCGGAGACGTACACCAATCGGTCCCCGATGCCGACGCTGTCCATCAGCGACTCCAGGAACGTCTCCAGCCCCGCGCCGTTGGCAAACACCACATGGGCTTTCGCCAGGGCCGCCATGTCCTGCGGCGTGGGTTGGAAAGAATGGGGATCCGCGCCCAGCGGCACCAGGGTGGTCAGCGCGATGCGGTCGCCGCCCACGTTGGCAACCACATCGGCGACAATGCTGGTCGTGGCGACGACGCGCAGGCTCTCGCCGGCGGCCAGATGCACCGGCGCGAGCGCGGGCCGCGGATTGCTTCCAGGCGTGGGCGCCGTCGCAGGCCGACAGGCGTAAAGGCCAGCCAGGAGCACCGAAACAGCCGCGAGGAACAGCAGGTGGTTGCGAATGGTCATGGTCATCCCTTCTGTCTGTTGCCGCATGTGGGACGGGCGTAGGATACGCCGCCCAGCGCCCATCTGTCAAATCGGGTTGTCATATACGCGGCCCCGCGGCGGTGGTACGCGCATCGCCCGCCGTTGACACCCCCGCGGCGACGGCATACAATAGGCCCAGCCCGTCGCTGACGGATTGGAGGACGACATGCAATTCTCGGCAAAAGAATACTACGGGCTGCGCGCCATGACCGAATGGGCCAGGCGCTACGGCGAAGGCCCCGTGTCGGTGGCCGAGGTGGCCGAAGCCGAAGGGCTGCCCGTGCCCTACCTGGAGCAGATCATCCCGTCGCTGCGCGAATCAGGCCTCCTGCTGAGCACGCGCGGCGCTCGCGGGGGCTACTCCCTGTCGCGCCCGCCGCAGGAGGTCTCCGTCGCCGATGTCATCCGCGCGCTGGAGGGCGACGTAGTCAGCCTGCGCTGCGCCGATGCCGACGTAACCTGCGCCCGCCTGGATCAGTGCGCCGCGCGCACCGTGTGGGAGCAGGTGAACGCGCTGGTCGTGAGCGCGCTGGAAAACACGACCTTGGCCGACCTGGCGCGAGGGGGCGGATGATCGGCTCGCAGTACCTGTACTTCGCGGCGCACCTGGCCCGCGCGCGGTTGTTCGGGCGCAAACGGCCGCTGCTCAACGGGTTCAAACTCACGTACCGCTGCAATCTCAAGTGCGCCGCCTGTCCGTTCTGGCGACAGCCGCGCCCCGACATGCCTTACGATGTGGCCATCGCGGCCATGGATCAACTCCGCGCCGATGGTGTGCGCCTGCTCATCTTGGAGGGCGGCGAGCCGTTCCTGTGGCGCGACGGCGCAAGGCGGCTGGAGGACCTGGTGGCCGAGGCCAAGCGCCGCTTCTTCTCGGTCGGCGTCGTTACCAACGGCACGCTGCCCATTGAGACCAGCGCCGACATCATGTGGGTGAGCATAGACGGCCTGCGCGAGACCCACAACGCCCTGCGCGGCGACAGTTTTGACCGCGCCGTGGCCCACATCCGCGCGTCCCGCCACCCCAAGATTCTGGCGAACATCACCATCAACGCCCGCAACTGGCGGGAGATACCCGACCTGGTACGGTTCCTGAGCGGCATCACGAAAGGCATCACCATCCAGTTCTACTATCCCTACGAGGGCACCGAAGACCTGATGCCCTCACCCGAGGCCCGCGAGTGGGTTTTGGATCAGTTGATGGCGCTGAAGCGCGAGGGGCTACCCGTGCTGGATTCCTACGCGGCGCTCAGCCGCCTGAAGCGAAACACATGGCGCTGCCATCCCTGGCTCATCAGCACTACCGAGCCCGACGGCGCCATCACGCACGGCTGCTACCTGCGCAACCGCGCCGCCATCCACTGCCAGTACTGCGGGTTCGCAGCCCACACTGAGATTTCGCTGGCCTACGACGGCAACATCCAGGCCATCCGCGCGGGCCAGCAAATCTTCGGGTTTCGGTAGGTGCGTGGGCCATGGCAGAAGATCGTCTGCCCATTCCTAACATGCCAACACTTGCGTGGAGTGGCAAGGGGACTCCCCGCGTCGTGGTCGCCATGAGCGGCGGCGTGGACAGTTCCGTGGCGCTGGCGCTCCTGGTGCGACGGGGCTACGACGCCATAGGCGTCATGGCGCACTTCTGGGCCGAACCCTCGTGCGACGGTACTACCGCCCCGAACAAGTGCTGCTCGCCCGAATCCGAGGCCATCGCCCGCCAGGTCTGCCAGCGCATGGGCGTCCCGTTCCACACCATAGACCTTGCCGAACCGTTCCGTCGCGCCGTCGTGGAACCGTTCATCGCCGACTATCTGCGCGGGCGAACGCCAAACCCCTGCCTCAACTGCAACCGCGACGTGAAGTTCGGCCTGCTGCTGGACTACACCCTGGCGCAGGGGGCCGACTACCTGGCGACGGGCCACTACGTGCGCATTCGGCGGGAGGGCGGCGCGTTCCAACTGTTGCGCGGCGTTGACGCTCGCAAAGACCAGTCCTACGTCCTGCACATGCTAGGCCAGCGCGAACTGGCCCACGCGCTGTTCCCCCTGGGCGAACTGACGAAGGAGCAGGTGCGCGCGCTGGCCCGCGAACTCGGCCTGGCCTCTGCCGACCGCCCCGAGAGTCAGGAAATCTGCTTCGTCCGCGACAACGACTATCGGCGGTTTCTCGCGGAAGCCGCGCCCGAAGGCATCCGCCCCGGGCCGATTTACAACGCGGCGGGCGAACGCATCGGAACGCACAAGGGGCTGCCCTACTACACCATCGGCCAGCGCGAAGGTCTGGGCATCGCCTACACCGAGCCGCTGTACGTGATCGCCATCCGCCCCGAGGACAACGCGCTGGTGGTGGGGACTGCCCGCGAACTGGGGCGCGACGCTCTCACGGCTGGTCGCGTCTCGTTCGTCGCAGGCCCCCCGCCGCCGCTTCCCGCGCCCATCACCGCGAAGATTCGCTACCGCGCGAAGGAAGCGCCCGCGACACTGACCCGCGTGGAAGGCGACCGCGCCTGGGTTACCTTCGCCGCCCCGCTTCGGGACATCACGCCTGGGCAGGGCGTCGTCTTCTACGACGGCGAGGTGGTGCTCGGCGGCGGCATCATTGAGGCGTAGGAGGGGGACATGGGGTTTCTGACCGCACCGGCCACGCTCCTGTCGCTGGTGTTGGCCACTGGCCTGGCGGGTTTGTTCCAGTGGTGGCAGGGCAACCGCACCCGCGACGTGTTCCTGTACTGGCCCGCAAGCGTGGCGGGGTTCCTGGCAGGGCAGTTGCTCGCGGGGGCCGTGTCATCGCCCCTGCCCGCGCTGGGCGAGGTGCACGTGCTGGAGGGAATTGCCGCGTCGGTCCTGGTGATGGTCTTTGCCAAATGGCTCAAGGTATGATATAATGTGCGCGTGGCCGTGAAACGAGGGAGGAACGTATGGCTGAAGTGCGGGATGTGGCGATCATCGTTCTGGCGGTAGAATCCATCGTCGTCGGCGTGGTGCTCATTTTCCTCGTGATCCAGATCAACAGCCTGATTCGCCTGCTGAAGGAGGAAATCAAGCCGTTGCTGGACTCGGCCAACGAGACGGCGAGCACCCTGCGCGGCACGACGACGTTCATCAGCGACAAGGTGGTCAACCCCATCGTGTCGGCCAGCAGTTTTGTGTCCGGCGCGGAGCAGGCGGTCAAGACCCTGCTGGGTCTCCGCCGCCGCGCGGGCAAGGATGTGGATCAGACGAGTTCCGAGTAGCCGAAAAACTGAAGGAGGTCAGAGATGGCAAGAGATGGTGCTGGTGATTTCCTGGCTGGGTTCATCATCGGCGCAGTAGTCGGGGCGGCGGCAGCGCTTCTGTTCGCGCCCCAGTCCGGGCAGGAGACGCGCACGCGAATCCGCGAGACCGGCCTGGAACTGCGCGACAAGGCCGAGGAGTTGAGCGCCGAGGCCCGCCGCGAGGCCGAGCGCCTGGCCGAAGAGGCCGCGAAGCGCGCCCAGGAGGCGCAGCAGAAGGGCCGCATCGTCCTGGAGGAGCAGCGAGCCAAGGTTGAGGAGTTGGTGGAAAAGGGCAAGACCATCGCTTCCCGGAAGAAGGCCGCTCCCGCCGAGCCGGAAGCCTAGCCAACTACCCTGTCGCTGTGGATTGGGCAACGGGGCCTGCGATCCGATCAGGCCCCTGTTTTTGTCCCGCGCAGCGGCGGCTGGATTCACCGCAGAGCACGCGGAGACCACAGAGAATCATCTTGAACCCTCTGCGTTCTCTGTGTCTCTGTGGTGATACACCCTTGTACTTCTCCCCCACGGTGGCGGCTGGATTCACCGCAGAGCACGCGGAGACCACAGAGAGTCATCTTGAACCCTCTGCGTCCTCTGTGTCTCTGCGGTGAATAAGTACTCCTCATCCCGCGCTGGCCGTGATCCCGCGCAGCCGGGCGACTGCCGCCGGTATATGAGTCAGCAGGTCGCCGGCGGCCAGCCCCGACGGGCCCGTGCGCCGCGCAGCCAGTTCCCCCGCCAGGGCGTGCACGTACACCCCCGCGACGGCCGCGTCCGGCGGCGTCATCCCCTGGGCCAGCAGCCCCACCAGGATGCCTGCCAGCACGTCACCTGTCCCCGCCGTCGCCAGAGCGGGGTTGGCGAACGGGCACACGAACGCCGCCCCGTCGGGCGAGGCTATCACCGTGTGCGCTCCCTTGAGGATGACCACCTTGCCCCACTGCCGCGCCGCTCGCACGGCAACGCCGATGCGGTCCGCCTGGACTTCGGCGGTGGAGCAGCGCAGCAGGCGCGCCATCTCGCCCGGGTGCGGCGTGAGGATACAAGGGGCCGCGACCCGCTCGTGCCAGTCCGACACGCCCGCCAGCGCGTTCAACCCGTCGGCGTCTATCACGATGGGACAGGGCGGAGGCGGCGGAGGCGACTCGTCGCGTTCGGTGAACCCGATGCGCGTGCGTCGCGCAGCCCCCATGCCCAGCACCGCCCACACCAGGCGGCGCGTCGTGTCATCCTGGCCCAGGCCCGGACCCACCAGGAGCGCCTCGGCGCGAGGCATCTCCTGAAGCACCAGCGGCGCGCCCGCCTCGCTCAGCACCCCGACTTCCTCAGGCAGCACCAGGTACGTAACCTCCGGCGACAGGCTCGCCACCACCGGCCGCACCGATGCCCCCGCGCACAACGTTACCAGCCCGGCACCCACCCGCACCGCCGCCGCTGCCGCCAGGCCCGCCGCCCCCGTGTAGTTCACCGACCCGGCAACGACGAGCGCGCGCCCGAACGTACCCTTGTGGGCATCCAGAGGGCGGCGCGGCAGGCGCTCGGCCACCCACTCCGGCGTGATGAGGGTCAGCGGGATGTCGGCAGCCCACTCGTTGGGGATGCCGATGTCGGCGACGGCGAGCCGCCCCACCGCCGCCGCGCCCGGAAACAGAAAATGCCCGCGCTTGGGGAAGGCGAATGTAACCGTCAGGTCGGCGGGCAGCGCAGCGGGGTCCAGCGCCCCTGTGTCAGCGTTCAGGCCGCTGGGCAGGTCCACCGCCACGATGTACGGTGTGGTGGACGGCGCAGGCTCCGGCAGCTCCTTGGGCCAGGTCATGCCGCCGGCGGAATCGGCAAATCGCGGTGCTGTCCCCTTTCGCAGCGCCACCTGCTCTGCCGCCAGCAGCAGGAGGTCGCGGAAACGGCCCTCTATCGGGCGCGACACGCCCGTGCCCAGCAGCGCGTCCACGAAGATGTCGCACTCGGCCACCATGCGGCGGAAGAGGGCCAGTTTCGCGTCGTTGTCACCCGCGACAACGTGAGCGCCCGCCTGGGCCGCCAGAGCCAGGTTCTCATCATCGGGCGGGCGCGCCTTGGCCAGGTACACTGCCACCTGGTAGCCCCACCGGGCCAGGTGGCGCGCCGCAACCAGGCCATCGCCGCCGTTGTTGCCCGGCCCCACCAGCACCGCCACGCGCGGGTGCCTCTTTGCGTCGCGGGCCGCGCGGATGGCCTGAGCCACAGCCAGCCCGGCCCGCTCCATCATGTCGTGGTACGACACACCCGAAGCGTCGGCCTGCTTCTCCAAGGCTCGCATTTCCTCGGCCGTTAGGATTTTCATAGGCTTACCTCACGGCTTGCTCTCATGCTCGCAGACCTGCCGCGCCGCTACCGTCATTCAGAACCGCGCCGCAGCGAGGAATCTCCGCGCCTCCCCGCAAACCACATGGCCAACTCCGTCGCCAGCAGCATCACACACAGGACGATGCCCGCGTAGAACACCTTGATGGCCACAGATGCCGAGCCGCCGATGGGGTCCACCGGATGGATGACCACGCCCGCGCTCCGCACCAGCACCCAGGCCAGCAGCAGGCCGAAAACCGCATTCACCAGCGCGGCGATGAAGGCGGCGCCGAAGGAGAGGCGCAGGGCTGCAAGCGTGCGGGCATCGCTGGCGATGCTCCAGAACTCCGCCGGTCCAAT
>JARYMK010000123.1 GCA_029907165.1 Anaerolineae bacterium | reverse complement strand
CCCTCGGCGCGAAGGCAGGCGAAAACAGGGCGAGGGCAAACGTCCCCCGTGCCCAAGACCGTTTTGGCCACATGGGTAAACGAAACGGACTCCTCACGTTGTCCCGCCACCTCATTGCGGGGCGCACGTTCCAACCCAGCGCCCCGCGAAGTCTGGCGCGCTTACATCGTACTACGTGGCCACTCACTTGGCACTCACATAGAGAGCGATTTTGGCCGCGTACGTTAAGATTTGCACACGTTGACAAGGGATTTCACTGGTGGTAGCATGGAAACCGGAGGCGCACATGTCGGATTCCGGCGAGAATTATGTGGTCCCCATGGACGAACTCACGTTTCGGTTCTCGCGCAGTAGCGGCCCGGGCGGCCAGCACGTGAACCGCTCGGCCACGCAGGTGGAACTGCTGTTTGACGTGGCGCGCTCGCCCAGCCTGACCGACGAGCAGCGGGCGCTGGTCATGCGACGCCTGCGCGGCTACATTGACGGCGACGGCGTGCTGCACCTGGTGTCCAGCGGCACGCGCAGCCAACTGCGCAACCGCGAGGAGGTTGTGCGCCGCTTCGCCCAGATTATGGAGCGGGCGCTGCGCGTGCCCAAGCCGCGTCGCGCGACCCGCCCGTCGGCTGCGGCGCGGGAACGGCGGCTGGCCGAGAAGCGCCGCCGCGCCGAAATCAAACGCCTTCGCAGCAGGGCCAACGACGAGTAGCCCATAGCGTAAACACGGACAGGCCGCACGGGGTTCAACAGCGATGAGAAAGAACGGTTGCGCATTCGCGGTGCTCTCGGGCATGGCCATTGCCGCGCTGATGGTGGCCTATGCCTTCGTGGAGCCGTACTGGCTGCGTGTGCGCCACCTGACGGTCGCGGATGTAGACGTCCCGCCCGCGTTCCACGGGACGCGCATCGCCTTCCTGTCCGACATCCACCACGGCCCGTTCTTCTCTTTGAAGCGGGTCAGGCGGGTGGTGGACATCGTCAACGGCTTGCGGCCCGACATCATCCTGCTGGGCGGCGACTACGTCCACCGCGACGCCCGGTACATCGCCCCGGTTTTTGCCGAACTGGCCCGGCTTCGCGCGCCGCTGGGCGTGTTCGCCGTGGCGGGCAATCACGACGACTGGGAAGGAATTGACGAGACGCGGGCGGCGATGGCGCGGGCGGGCATCGTGAACCTGGACAACCGCGCCGCATGGATTACAATGGGCGGCGACCGTATCAGAATCGGGGGCGTGGGCGATCTATGGGAGGATGCCCACGAAATCGCCCCCACCCTGGACGGCGTGCGGGAATCCGACTTCGTGATTCTCCTGTCGCACAACCCGGATTTCGCCGAGCAGATACAGACCGACGGGATAGACCTGGTCTTGAGCGGCCACACCCACGGTGGGCAGGTTACGCTGTTCGGGCTGTGGGCCACCGCTGTGCCTTCGGCCTACGGGCAGAAGTACCGCAGCGGGTTCGTCCGCACCGAGCACACGCTGGCCTACGTTACCACGGGCGTGGGGACCATCACGCCGCCGGTGCGGTTCTGCGCCAGACCGGAGGTCGTTCTCATCACATTGGAGCGAAGATGAGGGCACAACCGCTGCGCGTCGTTCGTGGGTAGATTGCTCGGTTCTGAGATCATCTCCCGGGAGGGTAGGACCTTGACTTCAATCCAAGAGACCACAAGCCGAAGACTGCCATCCGCCGCCATGCGCGTCAGCCAGATTCTCATCGGGCTGGCGCTGCCCATCGCGCTCATCCTGAGCAACGTGTTCCTCATCGCGACGGACGCTTTCATCCGCCACGAGTACGACAAGCCCTCGTTCCCCGCCGACGAGTACTACCCGCCGGGCGGCTATCCGCTGCCCCGTGCCGAGCGCGAGGCGCTGGCGAGACTGGGCCTGGCCTCGGTGTTGCGGGCCGACGGCATCCGCCTGCTGGAGGAAGCGCGATTTGAGCGCACGGGCGAACCCGCCTTCAACGAGCGCGAGATCCGCCACATGCGCGACGTGAATGTGCTGATTCAGAAGGTGCGCTGGGTGTGGTGGATCGCGTGGGCGGTGCTGGTGGGCGAGGCGGTGCTGTTGCTCGTCGCAGGCGAGCGCCGTGCGCTGTTCCGCGCCCTGTGGGTGAGCAGCGCGGCGAGCCTCATCGCCTTCGCCGCGCTAGGGCTGTTCATCGGCGTGGGGTTCAACATCTTCTTCACGGCGTTCCATCGGGTGTTTTTTGAGGGCGACACGTGGCTGTTCCTGTACTCCGACACGCTGATTCGCATCTACCCGACCAAGTTCTGGTTTGACGTGTCGGTGTACCTGGCGGGGATGACGCTGGCGGAATTGGGGCTGATCGCGGCGGGGAGCCGAGTCGCGCTGCGGCGGGCAGGGTGAGTGCTGCCCGCGAAGGCGACTCGGTCTGCGTGGGATGGCATGAGCACGATGGTGGAGAGAGGCTTGGCGTGGGGCGAGCGGCACGCGACCCGCATCCTGCTCGTCCTGTCCCTGCTCGCCCTCGCGGCGTTTCTGGCCACAATCCCGCTGCCCCACGCGGACGGGATGCTCATCGGCTCCGACGGCATTGGGTACTACATGTACGTCCGCTCTATCGCGTTGGACGGCGACATTGACTTCGCCAACGAGGCAGAAGCCCTGAACGCTGCCAAGTACATAGATATCTACCGCACTCCCACGGGGCGCATTTCCAACCAGTACGCCCTCGGCACGCCGCTCCTGTGGCTACCGTTCTTTCTGGCGGCGCACCTGTTGTCGCTGGGCTTGCGCGCCATGGGGCTGCCCGTGCCTGCCGACGGGTACGGCTACATCTACCAGGCGGCCGTGTGCGTAGGCAGCATCGTGTACGGCTCGTGCGCCGTGCTCCTGATGCACCGGACAGCCCGGCGGCTCTTCCCAGGCACGGCGCTAGCAGCGTGCGTCGCGCTTTTCCTGGCGACGAATTTTGCCTACTATCTCATCGCCGAGCCGTCTATGGCGCACATGTGCTCGGTGTTTGCCGCATCGCTCCTGGTGTACCTTTGGGTCTCGCTGCGTCCGCTCACGGCGCCCGCGCGGTGTCTGACCATCGGACTGGCCGGGGGGCTTGTGGGCCTGGTGCGCCAGCCGGACGCCGTCCTGTTGCTCATGCCCACGCTGGACGCCCTGCTCGCGCGCGGAACGGTGCGGGAAAAGGGCAAGCGCATGGCCGCAGTTGCCGCGGGATTCTTCGCCATCTTCTGGGCGCAGATGCTGGTATGGTACATCCTGAACGGAAGCCCGTTCCTGAGCGGCTACCTGCTGAAAGGCGACCAGGGCTTCGTGTGGGGGGCGCCGCGCCTGCTGGACGTCCTGTTCTCCACGCGGCACGGGCTGTTCCTGTGGCATCCCGTGCTGCTGATCGGCTTCGCGGGGCTGGCGCTTCTTGCTCGCCAGAATCCGGCCATGGGTGGGCTGCTCCTGGCAGGGTTCGCGGCCCAGACCTATGTCATCGCGGCGTGGTCGGCCTGGTGGCAGGGCGACGCCTTCGGCGGGCGGATGTTCATGGCGACGCTGCCCATCTTCGCCATCGGCCTGGCGGCGTTCCTACAGCGCGTGCGCGCGCGGCCTGTGCTGGCAACCGCGTCGCTCGCGGCGATTGCCGTGCTCGTTGTATGGAACGCGCTGTTCATGGCCCAGTACCGCCTGGGCTACATCTCCCGCGGCGGGCCGTACACCCCCTGCGCGAACTCACTTGGGGGAAGGCGGAAATGCTGGCGGAGATTGTCAAGCGCCTGGCGCAATGACCTGCGGCGCCCGCCGAGATGTTCTCACCCGTCCTTCCGCGCCCAGTCGTAGGGAATCTCCGACGAGTGGGCGGGGAAGCGGTACTCGTCGGGCTGCTCGTAGTTGTACAGGCGGTCGGGCACGTTCACGATGAGCGTCATCTCCGTGCTGATCCCCTTGAACCCGTGGAGCACCCCGGGCGGGATGGTGAGCAGCGTGGGGTTCTGCTCGCCGATGAAGAACTCGTTGATCTCGCCCCGTGTGGGCGAACCCTCGCGGTTGTCGTACAGCACCACCTTCGCCATGCCCTTGACGCAGATGAAGTGGTCGGTCTGCAACTTGTGGTAGTGCCAGCCCTTGACCACGCCGGGATACACGGCGGTAACATACACCTGCCCGAATTGCTCAAACTCCTCCCAGTCCGAGCGGAACATCTCCATCAGGTAGCCCCGCTCGTCGGGGATCAGCCGCAGTTTTCGGGTCTTCACGCCGTCAATCATCGCCATCCTCCAGGAATGCTGGGTTCACCGCAGAGACGGTGAGGGCGCAGAGAGGGCGAGAAAACTCAAACCTTTCTCCGCGTTCTCCACGCCTCCGAGGTGCGATTGCGAATCCACATGCGGTTCACCGCAGAGACGCTGAGGGCGCAGAGAGGGTGAGAAAACTCAAACCTTTCTCCGCGTTCTCCGCGACTCCGAGATGCGATTGCGAATCCACATGCGGTTCACCGCAGAGACACTGAGACAACCCCTTTCCTCTGTGTTCTCCGCGTCTCCGCGGTGAGATCACACCCTACCGCCGCGCGACGAAGATCATCTTCTCCGACAGCGCATCGTAAGGTTCCAAGTCGGCCGAGCCGTACACGTCCTCCACCGTGAACCCTGCCCGCTCCAGCAGCAGGTGCATCTCAAACTGGAACACGTAGCGCAACTCCGTGCGCAGCGTAGTCCGACGCACCGTGCCATCGGCCCCGATTTCGTCGTAGATGAGCGTGATGTACTGCATCTGGCGGGCGTGGTCAAGCCGCATGGACGTGAATTTCTGCACTGTCCGGCCGCTGGATGCATCGCGCAACTCGCTTTGCAGCGACAGCGCCTCGCCCGTCGGTATGAGCAGCAGCGCGAGCGGCGACGCCACGTCTACGATGAGCCGCCCGCCCGGGGCCAGGTGGCGGTAGGCGCTCCCCAGCGCGGCCAGTTGGTCGGCCTGGGTCGTCATGTGCATGAACGTGTTCAGCGGGCAGATGGTCAGGGCGAACTCCCGCCCCAGCGACAGGTGCCGCATGTCGGCATGGATGACCTGCACTCGGGCGGCGACTTCCGGCGGCTCCTGCGCCAGTTTGGCCCGCAGCGCCACCAGCATCGCCGGAGAGATGTCCACCGCGACGACCTCGTGCCCGTCCCGCGCCAGCGGCAGGGCGATACGCCCCGTCCCGCACCCGAACTCCAGGATGGGCGAGCCCGCCTGCGCCGCGAACTGCCGGTACATCTCCACGTCGTCGCGGACGAGGGCGTGGTCCAGGTCGTAGAACCGCGCCAGGTCGTCAAAGAACGTTGTCATCTCTCCTCGCCGCAGAAAGCCTTTAGACCGTAGCCCTTGACCTTCGTGCGTTGCTCTACTCGGACAGGTCTAGACCAACGGCCAGAAGCCAAAGGCCAATGCCCAATGGCTACCTCAAATCCGCCCGAGTGAACCTGCCCGGGAGCAGCTCGGACAATCGGTAGGTGCGCATGTTCCCTTCGGAGTCCGCGACGATAACCCGCATGTCGGGGCCGAACTCGGCCAGCACCTGGCGGCAAGCGCCGCAGGGCAACACCCCGTTGCCTGTGGCCACGGCGATGGCTTCAAACTCGCGGTCGCCTTCGGACACGGCCTTGAACGCGGCGACCCGCTCCGCGCATACGGACAGGCCGTAGGAAGCGTTCTCCACGTTTGCGCCTGTGTACACGCGCCCCGACCGCGTGATCAGCGCCGCTCCTACGCGGTACTCGGAGTAGGGGGCGTAGGCTTTCTCCCGCGCCTCCAGCGCAGCCCGCACCAAGTCCTTGTCATCCACGATAAACTCACCTCTGAGCATCGGATTGGTCTTCCGGCACGCCCTCGTCCTGCTGGGGTTCGGTCCGCGCCACGCGCACCTTGCGGATGCGCCGCCCGGCCACCGAAAGCACCGTGATCGTCAGGTCGCCCACGCGGATTTCATCGCCGACGGCGGCCACCCGCCCCAGTTGCGCGTAGATGAACCCGCCCAGGGTGTCCCCGCCCGTGTCGGGCAGTTCCACCCGCAACAGATCGTTCACATCGTCCAGGTTCACGCCCGCGTCAAAGATGAACTCGGTATCGCTCACCCGCTCCACCGTCGGCTCCTCCTCGTCGTACTCGTCCTGGATTTCGCCGACGATTTCCTCAAGCAGGTCCTCCACCGTAACCAGCCCCGCCGTTCCGCCGTACTCGTCCACCACAATGGCCATATGCACCCTGCGCGCCTGCAATTCCCGCAGCAGGTCGTCCACCTTCTTGGTCTCCGGCACAAAGTAGGCCGGGCGCAGGATGCTCGTCAGGGGAACGTTGTGCTTCCCCTCCTTCAGGTAGACGAGCAAGTCCTTCGCGTACAACAGGCCGATGATGTTGTCAATGGTGCCCTGATACACGGGGATGCGGGAATGCCCCTCCTTCATGATGACATCCAGCGCCTGTAAAAGGGGCGTCTCGGCATCCACGGCGACGATGTCTATGCGCGGCACCATGACCTCGCGCGCCAGCGTGTCGCCGAACTCAAAGATGGAGTAGATCATCTCCTTCTCATTTTCTTCTATCACGCCGCCCTCTTCGCCCGCGTCCACCATCGCCTTGATTTCATCCTGGGTAACGAAGGGCATGTTGCTCGGCGCTTGCGCACCCAGCGCCGCGGAAATCTTGTTGGTCAGGAAGACCAGCGTACTCACAAAGGGCGAGAAGATGCGCGCCAGCAGGTCTATAGGCCGCGCCACGGCAAAGGCGATGCGCTCCGCGTGCTTCAGCGCCAGGTTCTTGGGGACGAGTTCGCCGAACAGGAGCATCACGAGCGCCAACACCAGCGTGATGAGCACCGTGGCAATGCCCTGAGCGTCGGCCTGGACGAACGCCACCGGAATCGCCGCGAGGACATCCCCGAAGGGCTGGGACAGGCTCACGGCAGCCGTCGCCGCAGCCAGGAACCCCACCAGCGTAACGCCCACCTGAATCGTCGCCAACAGGCGGCTAGAATCGGTCGCCAGGCGCTCCACCACCCGCGCCGTGCGGTTCCCCTCTTCCACCTTGTTGCGCAGGCGCACCTTGTTCAGCGTAACGATCGCCATCTCCGACGCCGCAAAGAAGGCATTGAGGGCGATCATCACGCCCAGTAGAATCAACTCACGAACTGCCACATTGCTCACCGATCAGACTCATGCTCTGCCGATGCCTCCGACGGCGGGGCCGCGTCGGACGGCGCTTTGCGCACGCGGGCCGGCACCCCGTAGGCCACCGCGCCGGGCGGTACGTCGTGGGTAACCACCGAGCCGGCTCCCGTCTTCGCGCCCTTGCCGATGCGCACCGGCGCGACCAGCATGGTGTCGCTCCCGATGAACGCGCCATCCTCAATGACGGTCTTGTGCTTGCGCTCGCCGTCAAAGTTGCAGGTGATGGTGCCCGCGCCGATGTTCACGTCGGCCCCCACCTCGGCGTCGCCCAAGTAACTGAAATGCCCCATCTTGGTCCCCGGCCCCAGATACGAGTTTTTGACCTCGCCGAAGTTGCCCATATGCACCCCACGCGCCAGGTGCGCCCCCTTGCGCAAGTGTGCGAACGGGCCGATATCCACATGGTCCTCCAGCACGGCCTCCTCCACCACCGACGCCTCCACCTTGCAGTCGTCACCGATGACGGAATCGCGCACAATCGTGTTCGGGCCGATGCGACAGCGCGCGCCGATGCGGGTCTTGCCCTGCAGGTGGGTGTTGGCGTAGATGACCGTGTCGGCGCCAACCTGCACGTCGGCGTCCACGTAGATGCTCGCGGGGTCCTGGAGCGTTATGCCGCTCAGCATGAGGCGCTCCGCGACGCGCTTGCGGACAACGGCCTCGGCGCGCGCCAGGTGGGTGCGGTCGTTGATGCCCAGCATCTGGTCAGCGTCCTCGGTGGTAACGGCTTCCACGCGCC
Organism: Anaerolineae bacterium; assembly: GCA_029907165.1. Taxonomy (GTDB): domain Bacteria; phylum Chloroflexota; class Anaerolineae; order DTLA01; family DTLA01; genus DTLA01. The sequence continues at coordinate 1,070 of JARYMK010000123.1, read as the reverse complement.
GCCCCTGGGCGACGGCCATCTCCACCAGGTCGGTGAGGAAGAACTCGCCCTTGGGGCTTTTCTGAAGCCGCCCGACATTCTCCCACAGCCATTCGGCCTGGAATGCGTACACGCCGCAATTCAACTCGCGGATGCGCTTCTGCTCGGGCGTCGCCACCGAGTCCTCCACGATGCCGACCACGCGGCCCGCCGAATCGCGCACGACGCGCCCGAACCCCATCGGGTCGTCGGCGACAAGGGTCAGCAGGGTCAGCGTAGCCCGTGTCTCCTGGTGCGCGGCGGCGAGTTGGCGAAGGGTCTCTGCGCGCAAAAGCGGCATGTCGCCGTAGTACACCAGGACGGTCCCACCGCGCCCTCGGAGCAGCGGTTCGGCCTGCATCACGGCATGGCCCGTGCCCAGCGGCTCGGGCTGGATGGCGTACAGCACGCCGTCGCCCACGGCCGCGCGGACTTGCTCGGCCCCGTGCCCCACGACGAGGACGACCGCCTCGGCTCCCAGCAAGCATGCGGTCTCCACGCCGTACAGCACCATGGGGCGCCCGGCGACGGGGTGCAGCATCTTGGGCAGCGCCGACTTCATACGCGTGCCAAGCCCTGCGGCCAGAATCACAACCGACAGACTCATATGCGCACCTCACGGGGATTTGTGGCAGGAGAGGTCCAGGCAGCAGAGAGGCGGCCCGACATCAAGAACAAAGATGACCCAAACCGCAGCCCCACGTTGCCTGTGGGCCTGGGCCGGGCCACCGCGTTGGAACTCGTCCTCGGAAATGTTGAATTGTCGTCAAACGAATATTCGTCCATCAAAAGAACGGCGGGGTCATCCCTCAGATGCCGGCAAGGCCGGAATGGTCTGGCTGGGGCGGAAGGATTCGAACCTTCGAATCGCGGCTCCAAAGGCCGCTGCCTTTCCGCTTGGCGACGCCCCAGCGAGCGGGAACATTATAGCACAGTGGGCATTCTTCCTGCAAACCTGTGTACTCGTTCAGTACCTTAGTGAACCAATGGTGCTAGTTTGACAGAGTCATGGGGCTTCTCCAAACTGTGGTTGAGAGACCATACAGAAAGGA
>JARYMK010000122.1 GCA_029907165.1 Anaerolineae bacterium | reverse complement strand
GTCGTAACGAACGTGGGTACGGGCACGGCGTACAACGTGGACGTGGTGGACCGCATGCCCATCGGGTTGCACTACCGCACAGGCACGTCCAATCTGAACGGCGCGGGCATCGCGAACCCGACGGTCGCAGGCAACCCGAGCACTGGCGAGACGCTGACCTACGACCTGAACCACACGCTGGCGGCCGGTGAGCGCATGACACTCACGTTCCAGGCTGACCTGACGACCCTCATCACGCAGGGCGTTGCGCTGGTGAACTACGCCGAGGCGACGGGGTACGATGGCGCGGGCGGCGAGATTCCAAACAGCAACGCCGACCTGGGCGACGTGGCCGATTCGGATCCCGATGACCCAGATGCGGATGACACGGGCATGGCCTACTTGGAGGTGAACGAGCCGTTCCTGATCACCGACAAGTCCATTGTGAACGTGGCGGGCGACCCTGCTCGCGACTACATCCTGCCCAATGAGGTCATCCGCTACCGGTTCGTGGTTACGAACGTGGGCGCGGGCGCGGCCTACTCGCTGGTGATCAGCGATGTGCTACCGTCGCCTGGGTTCTCGTATGTGCCTGGCAGCACGGTGCTGGAGTTGCCTTCGGGCACGTCCACGGCGGACCCGACGGTAGTCGGCACGCTGCTGACGTGGAACACGGGTGCGACGCTGCTGGGCGGCGTCCCCACGGGCCAGGTGGTTACGCTGACGTTCTCGGCGCAGACCAACAACACCTTGCCTGATGGACAATTCATGATCAACACGGCCTACGCGAGCGCATTGGACGGGAGCGGAGCGCCGGTGCAGAAGGCGGGTGCGGATCCGCAAGACATAGACCCGGACGATCAGGATAGCGTTCAGATATGGGCGCAGAACTCTGGTCTGGCGACAGACAAGACGATTGTCTCGGTCAACGGCCAGCCCTACGACGGGTCGGTGGAGCCGGGCGACACCATCCGCTACCGATTCGTCGTAACGAACGTCGCTGCGGGGGCCGCCTACTCACTGAACATCACCGACACGCTGCCGTCGCCCGGGTTTGTGTACGTGCCGGGCTCTACGGTGGCGGTGTGGCCGTCTGGCTCATCCACGGCAGACCCGACGATCGCGGGCGTGGTCCTGAACTGGAACCTGAACGCGACGCTGCTGGGCGGCGTGCCGGTGGGCCAGGCGCTGACCTTGACCTACGACGTGCACGTTACCAGCGCCATCGTCGCCACGCGGACGTACACCAACACGGCGACGGTAACCGGGGTCAACCAGGCGGGCGAGCCGATACGGCCCGACAGCCCCGACCCGCAGGACGATGATCCCGATGATTCCGATTCCACCACGGTGCTGGGGGTTACCCCTGCGCTGGTGATTGACAAGCGCATCGTGGACATCAGCCGAGGCATGGGGACGACGGTCATCTACCCGGGCGACGTCATCACGTACCAGGTGGTGCTCACGAACGTGGGCGGCGGCATCGCCTACCACGTGCGCCTCACCGACACCTTGCCGTCGGCGGTGTTCGCCTACGTCGCGGGCAGTACGCAGGCCGTCTGGCCGCTGGGTTCGTCCACGGCAGACCCGACGGTGAACGGCGTCGTGCTGCACTGGCCGCTGGATGCCACGCTGCGCGGCGGCGAGTCGCTGATGCTGACATTCGCGGCGCGGCTTGGCAACAACTTCCAGGGCACGGTGTCGTTCATCAACCGCGTGTACGCGACAGGGCGCGATGGCGATGGCACGGCCATCCCGCCCGCATCCACCGACCCGGGCGACTGGGACCCGGATGACGCCGACGACGTGCCGGTGCAAGGCCAGAAGCCGACAGGCACGCTGGACGTGGAGCCGCTGTGTCCCATTGCGTGCGCAGGCTGGAAGCACACCTTCGTCATCACGTACACCAACAACACGGCGATTCCGTTGACCCAGGCCCAGTTGGTGATCACGCCGCCGAACCACACGCTGGTGGTCTTCGCCGATTCGTCGGCGGGTCTGGTGGTGGGGCCTGGTCCCGGCCAAGTGTCGTGGAACTTGGGCACGGTCGGCGTCGGCGAAGTGGCGGTGCGGAATCTGGTGCTGCACCTGTACTCCAGCATCCCGCACGGCACGGTCATGACGCTGCCGGTGGGCGCGTTCGCTTACGAAAGCGACCCGCGGCAGGTGGTGGAGACGTTCACCGTGCGCCGCGATGGCGTGTGCCTCGGCCCGACGCCTACGCCGCTCCCGACCAGTACACCGACTGCGACGCCAACGCGGACACCGACGGCCACGCAGACTCGGACGCCAACGCCGACACAGACCAGCACGCCGACGCTGACGCCTTCGGCAACGCCGACGGCAACGGCCACCACGTCGCCCACGCTCACCCCGACGGCGACGCCAAGCCCGACGCCGACGCTGACGCCGCCAGGCCCGACGGCTACCCCGACGCAGACGCCCTACGCAGGCTGCGCATGGATTTCGGGCGGGTGGGTGGACTACGCGCCCAATGGCGTGCCCGACTTTGACATGCGCCAGGAGGCGTGGCAGAACGCGGCCGGCAAGTGGTCGTACGACGGCCCGGTGGCCGCCGCGAATGTCCTGTGGTGGTACGATTCGCGGCTGGAGACGGGCGGCAGCCCGCCGCCGGTCATCAGCGACAACTATCCGCTGGTGCAATCCTACGACACGCTAGGGTCGCTGCGCCGCGACGATCACGACCCGATGAACGTGAACCTGGCGGGGAATCCAGGGATGCGCCGGGGCGAATTCGTGGAGGACCTGGCCTATGTGGCGCGCACCGACTCCAGGGGGCAGAACTCGGAAGGGACTGCCCTAGAGGACCTGGTGCTGGGCATCGGCCAGTACATCCACGAGAAGGGCCTGTGGCCAGAGTACAAAGTGGAGGCCCGGAAGTCGCCTTCGCTCATCTGGCTCACGGACCAGATTCAGCAGGACAGGCCACTCATCCTGCTCCTGGGCTTCTGGGAGTACCAGTGGGTAACGGATAGTGACGGCCACGGCTCGTGGCAGTGGCGGCGGCTTGGCGGGCACTACGTAGCGGTGGCCGGCACGTGCCTGGTGGCCAACCAGGTGGCACTCAGCGACCCGTGGCGGGATGGCGCGGAGGTTGGCTTGAGCGCCGGGCGGGTGCTGCCGCCGCACGCTCCGCACCCCGGCGATCCCATGCTCCACAACGATGCCAAGATGGTGAGCCACGACCTGTATGGCGTGCAGCCGTCGTCCAGCCCAGGCGGGCTGTGGGAGTTGGTGGGATACGCGCCGACCCAAGAGGAGGTCGCCAACTTCTTCGGCATGAACTGGGCCCAGGACCTGCGCGCCTATCGCGGCGAGTACAAGGGTGGCGCCATCCACGTGGAGGCGGAGTATGCCATCCTCATCTCGCGGGTGAACCATCCGGTGTTGCGCCGGTACATGCCCGTCCTGCCTGTGCGATGGAGCATTCAGTAGCGCGGGACATTCGCCAGCGCAGTACAATGACAGAGCGCCGCTCGGAATGGGCGGCGCTCTGTGTTTGCGCGGGCACCTGACCGCAGAGAAGATTGCTGCTATCATTGCGAGCGAGACAAAACAGCCTACTCGGTTCACGTGCGACGCACCTCCGAGGTGCGTCGCACGTGCCCTGTCACGTCATTGCGAGCGAGGCGAAGCATTCCCTGGCCCTCCCACTGTCATTGCGAGCGAAGCGAAGCAATCTCATGCCCTGGGGATTGCTTCGGGCGCTCTGCGCGCTCGCATGATAGGTGGCCGAGCACTAGTCCGCGCGGGAGAGCACCCGGCCTTCCCTCGGTGGAATGCGGATGCCGCTCAGCACGCTGCCGCTGGCGCGGAACCCCTCGCCGCTCCACACGTCCTTGAACGCCAGGTCCTGGCCCCAAGTGGCGTCCAGTTGCAGGGCGACCTGCTTGGGCGCGCGCCCGGCGTTCAGTAGCACGATCATCACCTCGCCGCCCAGGGTGCGGGCGAAGGCATAGACGTCGTCCTGCGCCAGGAGTCGGCGGAAATCGCCACGGCGCAGGACGCGATGGGCCTTCCGCAGGGCGACGCAGCGTTTGACATAATCACGTAGCCCGTGGTTCCATCGGCTCTCGTCCCACGGGAACGCGCGGCGGCAGTCGGGGTCGTGCCCGCCTTCCATGCCGATCTCGTCGCCATAGTAGATGCACGGCGCGCCTGGATACGTCATCTGGAACAGGGTAGCGAGTCGGAAGGCAGACTCGTCGCCGCGGGCCAGGGTCAGGAATCGCGGCGTGTCATGGCTGTCCAGCAGATTCAACTGCACGTGGTTGACCTCGGGGTGGTAGAGGCCGAGGATGCGGTCAATCTCCGCCGCGAACTCGGCCAGCGTGCGCGGGCGCAAGTCGCGGTAACTCCACACCTGCTGCGCCAAGGGCACGTCCAGCGTCCCGCCCACGAAGTAGGAGAGGCACGCCATCGTGAACAGATAGTTCATCACGGCGTCAAACTGGTCGCCCTGGAGCCACCGCTGGGACTCATGCCAGATTTCGCCCACGATGTAGGCTTCGGGGTTGATGGCCTTGACCCGGCGGCGAAACTCCTGCCAGAATGCGTCGTCGTTGATTTCGGCAGGCACGTCCAGCCGCCACCCGTCTATGCCCTGTCGAATCCAGTGCTCGGCCACGCCGAAGATGAACTCGCGCACGGCGGGGTTGTCCGTGTTGAACTTGGGCAGGGCGCGCAGGCCCGCCCAAGCCACATAGTTGGGCTTGCGCTTGTAGTCGTAGGCGTAGAGCGGGTAGCCCTTGATGTAGAACCAGTCCACGTAAGGCGACGCGGGGCCGTTCTCCAGGATGTGGTTGAACTGGAAGAAGCCGCGGCTGGCGTGATTGAACACGCCATCCAGGACGATGCGGATGCCGCGCCGATGGGCCTGGTCCAGGAGCGCCCGGAACGCGGTGTTGCCGCCGAGGATGGGGTCCACGTTGTAGTAGTCGTGGGTGTGGTAACGGTGATTGGCCGCCGACTGGAAGATGGGGTTGAAGTAGATGGCGTCCACGCCGAGGTCCACCAGGTAGTCCAGGTGTTCGGCCACACCCAGCAGGTCACCCCCCTTGAACCCGTACACCGTGGGCGGCGAATCCCATGATTCCAGGTTGGACGGCTTGGGAACCGATGCGCTCGTGGCAAATCGGTCAGGGAAAATCTGGTAGAACACTGCGTCTTTGACCCAGTCGGGTGTATGGATTTCGCTCATGGTTCACGCTCCGTTCAGTCCGGTCTTGGCGAGGAGCCGCTTCGTCGTAGCGAGGGCCTCCTCTAGGTATGGTAGATAGCGCGGGCGCAATTCCAGCACCACAAGCCCGTCGTAGTGCGCTTCTTTGAGCGCGGTGAGCACGGCTTCCAAAGGTATCTGGCCCCACCCGGGCGGCAGGTGATTGTCGGCCTCGCCGAACACCAGCCGCTCGCCCAGGGACTCGCTGTCGTCGTCCACATGCCCGAAGTTGTCGTGGAAGTGCAGGTGGTTCACCCAGGGCGCGCACGCCCGAATGGCCGCGAGGTAGTCGGGATCGGGCCAGTATGGAGCGGCCAGGAAGGCATGGCCCACGTCCAGGCAGATGCCCACGTTGGGGAGGTTGACGGCCTCCATCTGGCGGGCGAGGAGGTCTAGCCGCATCCCCTGGTGGTAGCGCACCAGTTCGGAGGCGGACTTGCCGTGCATCCCCAGGGCCGAAATCTCCCACAGGTGGGGGTCGCGGTTCTCCACACACAGGGTTAGCCCCATGTCGGCAGCACGGCGTCCCACCGCGATGAGCGCCTCGGTCTCGCGCTCCCACATGGCGCGGAGTTCGTCATCCGACGGCAGCGGGGCGAGGTGCCGGTAGGGGTCTCGCAGCGCGATCTGCGCGCTGTGGTACACGATGCGGGTCGCGCCCAGCGCCTCGGCCAGGCGCAGCAGGGAGTCCATGACCTGGCTATGGCGGTCGTTGCGAATCAAACTGAGCGCGTTGGGGCTGTGCAGGGTTATCCCCAGCCCGTGATCGCGCAACATCTGGCGGACGCGGGCGGCCTCTTGCTCAACAAGCCTGCCGCCGCGTATGGCGTTCAGGCCGGGGACGGAGATTTCTACGCTGTCAAAGCCGGCGCTTTTGTACCTGTCTAGCAATTGCTCCAGAACCGAGGGTTGTCCGTCTACGTATTCGTGATCTGCGTTGATCCCGATTCCGTGAATCACAAGATGTCTCCTTGCCGGTGATGCGTGTGGCGATGCCTTGCGCATTCTAGGCGCGGGGGCGCAACTGTCAAATATGCCAGGGGTGGCTCAAGGGTTCTGTCGCAGGTGGCGGGGGTAGTGGTTCTTCACGACGTCGCCGACCCGGAACCCCCAGCCGAGGGGAAAGCCATCCACGCCCACCAGCACCCATCCCGGCTCGCCCGTGGCTGCGAGGGTCTCGCCCCGGAGGTAACGCTGCGCCTGCTCGTCGCGCGTGGAGAGCGACAGGATCAGGCGCGCGTCGGTCATGCTGAGGCCCAGCGCCAGCGCATGGCTTGGGGCGAATCGGGCTGCACGCAACTCGCCGAGGAGCCATCCGGGCCAGAGCACGCGCAGTCCCGCGAGAGGAGGCGTGAGGTCTGGGAGCAGGAAGACGCGGTTGCCGGCGCGGTGCACTCGGCCCGCGAGGGGCACGGTCAACGCCGCCTCGCTGAATTCGCGGAACGCGCGCATGGCGGCCGTGTCCTCGCGCCACTCGGCGTGGTGCGCTGCCGGCGCGGGTTCGTCCGTGCGACGCATGACGGCGATGAAGTGCCCGTCGCCGCGAATGCGGTGGGGCCAGAGCCTTGTCGTGCGCTCCAGCGGGATGCGCCGAGCCTGGGGCAGGGAGCACCACTCGCGGCGTCCCGCGTCAACGCCATCGGGGAGGGCCGCCGGGACCAACTCGTAGTTCGGGTGATCTAGCAGGAAGCGGGCGATGACGTCCTCATTCTCCTCGGGGCTGAAGGTGCAGGTGGAATAGGCGAGGATGCCGCCAGCCGCGACCATCTCCGCGGCGCTGGCCAGGATGCGCAATTGCCGCCGGGCGCATCCGGCGACCGTCTTCGGCGACCAGGCCCGCCGCGCCTGGGCACTGCGCCGGAACATGCCTTCCTCGGAGCAGGGCGCATCTACGAGCACGCGGTGGAAGAATCCGGCTAGGGCAGGCGCAAGGCGCTCCGGGTAGTCCGCCGCGACGACGATGTTGCGCGCGCCGAACCGCGCCAGGTTGTCCGCCAGGGTTTCGGCTCGGCTCCGCACGGGGTCATTGGCCACGACGAGGCCGCGGCCCTGCAGTTTCGCCGCGATCTGCGTTGCCTTGCCGCCCGGCGCGGCGCAGAGGTCCAGGATGCGCTCGCCCGGCTGTGGAGCGAGGGCTTCCACCACCGCCATGGCCGACGGTTCCTGTAGGTAGTACAGCCCCGCCCAGTGATAGGGGTGCCTGCCGGCGCGGACATCGGGCTCGTCCAGCCAGAACCCGTCCGGGCACCAGGGAATGGGTTCCAACCGCCAGCCGGTCAGCGCCTGGAGTGCGTCGGGCGCGATTTTGAGCGTGTTGACGCGCAGCCCCGGCGGGCTTGGCTGCTCCAGCGCATCCTGGAAGTCGGGAAACTCTGGCCCCAGCAGGGCCTTCATGCGCTCCAGGAACGGCGCGGGGATGTCGGCTGCGCCCGCGTGGGCTGAACCGGGGCGGACAGGGCGGGCGCGCGAGTCTCGGGGCGTCATCTCATGCGGCGCAGGCTGCTGCCGGCACGGGGTGGAGCGCCTTGCCGAAGATGATGAGGTCATCCCCCGGCGAGTAGAAGTCGTGAATGACGGCCTGGTACCGGTAGCCACAGGCTTCGTAGAACCGCCGCGCCGGCTCGTAGGCAGGTGTGCCCGAGGTCTCCACAAGGATCAGGCGACCCTGCTGGGCGGACACCAGTTCTTCCATCCTCTGCATCAAGGCGCGGCCCACGCCTCTGCTGTGCGCTCCAGGGTCAACGGCGATCCAATAGAGGTCCCAAACACCCTCGGCGAGAGCATGAGGGCCAAAGAAGGCATAGCCGAGCGTTTTATCTCCATCGTGGAAGGTGAGGACCGTGTAGCCGCTCCGCTCACCTTGCTGCAGGTATTCGTTCCACAGTTCCTGTACGCACTGAATCTCCGACGGGCTGAAGACCCCCACCTTGGCCGTTATCGCTGCAATGGGGGCCCCGTCTTCGGGTTGGGCGAGACGTATCATAAGTTTGCTTTTGCCTCAATGCGATGTTGAGAATCCGAAGGGCCATCTCCGAATACGAGTGGCCCGCTGTTCGCGCCGCGCGGAAGAACCCCGCATCGGGCGATAAATCTGGGTTGCAATTCACCTCTATGACGTAAGGGATGTTGTCCTGGGACAGGCGCATGTCCACCCGCGCGTAGCCCTGGCACCCGATGGCCCGCCACGCCCTCAGCGCCGCCGTTCGGATGCGGTGGGCGACGTCAGGCTCCACGTGGGCGGGGCACACCACCGGCGTGTGGGTGTACGCGAAGGAGTCCTCAATCCACTTGGCCGAAAAGGACACGATGCGCTCCAGCGGGTCCTGGAAGGCGCTGAAGTCCACTTCGGCGAGCGGCAGAACCTGAGGCGGGTCGCCCCAGATGGAGATGTTGAACTCGCGGCCCGCAACGAATTCTTCCACCAGCGCCGCCTGGCGGTACACGCCGACAAGGCGCGCCACGCGGTCGCGCATCTCGTCCAGCGAGCGGACGACCGCGCTGGACTCTATCCCCAGGCTGGCATCCTCGGCCACGGGCTTGACGATGGCGGGCAGCGGCAGGTCGCCAAGCGCATCCCACGTAACCTCGGCGGGGTGGCGGAACAGCCGCCAGTCGGGCGTGGGCACGCCAGCGCGCCGCAGGACCTCTTTAGCGCGCGCCTTGTGGGTGGAGAGCGCCAACGCCGCCGCGTCCGAGCCGGTGAAGCGGTAGCCCATCGCCTCCAGCGCCCAGGCGATTCGGACTTCCTCAAACAGCCGCCCGCCAAGTCCTTCGCCCAAGTTGAACACGACCCACTCGGTC